>JBDSJC010000026.1:0-2808 GCA_039917655.1 Tepidiformaceae bacterium | reverse complement strand
CTCACGGCCACCGCCGACCCCCGCGTGCGCGACGACATCGTTGCCCGCCTGCAGTTGCACGAACCAGTCGTGCATGTCGCAGGTTTCGACCGGCCGAACCTGCGCTTCGAAGCCGTGCACGTGCGCTCGCAGAAGGAGAAGGCCGAGCTGATCGCCGAAAAACTGCGCGGCCTGAAGGACGAATCGGCGATCATCTACTGCGGCACCCGCAAGCACGTTGAACAGCTAACCGACCACCTCCAGAACAACCGGATCAAGTGCGCGCGCTACCACGCCGGCATGGAAGACCAGGACCGCAAGCGTATCCAGGAGGCGTTCGCGCGCGATTCCCTGCGCATCATCGTTGCGACGAACGCCTTCGGCATGGGGATCGACAAGCCGGATGTGCGCATGGTGCTCCACCACGACATGCCGGATTCGCTCGAGTCGTACTACCAGGAGGCGGGCCGCGCCGGTCGAGACGGGGCGCCCGCTGAATGCGTGCTCTACTTCGCGCCGCGCGACCGCGGCCTGCGCGAGTTCTTCATCGATATGTCCCACCCCGAAGCCAACCGCGTCGTGGGGGTGTACCGCGAACTTGTCGCGCGGGAGGGTGTGCGGACGCACGTCCGCGACGTGATGCTGACCGACGTTGAACCCGGCTTCAACGCCGCAATCCAGGCGTTGGTTGATTCAGGACTGGCCGCTCGCCGAGGCTACATGGTCAACGCCACCCGGTTGGACGGCGAGACGCTGATCGACACCGCGGGGCTGGAAGCGCACCGCGAACACTCCTTCGCCAAGCTGGATGCGATGCAGCGATACGCCGAATCGCGCACCTGCCTGCGCGCGCGCGTGCTCGATTACTTCGGCGACCCGGTGCACGAAAAAGCTTGTGGGAACTGCGGCCCGTGTGTGGCCGGGCCGTCCACCCTGGATCAGGGCGTTTCGGCGGACGAGGAGCGCATGTTCCAGGACCTCCGCGCCGTGCGGAAGCAGCTTGCGGACGCTGCCTCGGTGCCGCCATTCGTCATCTTTAGCGACGCCACCCTGCGTGAAATGGCACGGCTCACGCCTCGCAACCGCTCCGAGATGCTGAACGTCCTCGGCGTTGGGCAGACGAAGTTCGAGCGCTACGGCTCGGCATTCATGGCGGTCACCCGGATGGGCGCGCCGTCCCCGGCGGAAGCACCGTCTCCCGCCCCATCAGCCGGCCATCGCCCGTTGCGCGCCAGCCGCGAGGATGTGCCGTTCCGCGCCCCGAACGGGAAGACGATCACTCCCTCGCTGCGCGAGACGCTCGCGCTCTTCCGCGATGGGAAGAACGTTGAAGAGATCGCCGCCGCCCGCTCCATGGCGCGCAGTACGGTGGCGACGCATCTCGCCCAACTTATCGATTGCGACGAGATCGGCGATGTCTCGCGCCTCGTAAGCGGGACTGCGCTTGCCGCCGTGCGTGACGCGGCGGGCGAAGGGCTAATTGGCCAACTTTCGCCGATCAAGGAGAAGCTGGGCGATACAGTGAGCTACGAAGAACTGCACCTTGCCCGGGCGTTCCTCAACCGGTCAGCGCGCGAGGGGGCGCGCTCCGGCTAACTCGCGGCGCGTTCCTTTGCCTCGTTGGCCAACGCCCGCTCTGCGTAGGGCCTCAACATCTGCATCGGACTCAACGGCGTGCCCAGTGAGGCACAGACGCCGCGCAGCAGCCCGACCACGCGACCAAGCAGCACCAGATCACCGGGAATCGCTTCAACAGGGTTGCGTTTGAGCGCCCCGTTGCGGTCCAGCGGTTCGCCGCGCACCGGGCGAGCATCGAAGAACAGCTGCATCAGACTGAGCAGGTCCGCCGGCTCGTCCGTCTTCGTTTTCACGCCGAGTTCGCGGAATGCCTCGCTAATGCCTGCTGCATCGCGGTCGCCTACCGCCACCACCAACCGGGCGAAGCCCAGCCGAGAGGACATCGGCAGCTCTTTAGTCAGCCCGAAATCGAGCAGGCCCACGCTTCCGCCTGGCAGGACAAGGATGTTGCCGGGGTGCGGGTCCGCCTGGAAGAGTCCATCGACCATGATCTGGTGGCCGTAGGCGCCAGCGATTGTCTGGGCCAGCGCGATCGGGTCAGCGCCAAGTTCGTCGTGACGGTTGGCGTCCAGCAAGCGCGCGCCGTCCAGGAACTCCGTCACCAGCACCTTTTCCGAGACGTACCCTTCGATAACTCGCGGGACGACGATTCCGGCGATCTCCGCGAGGTTCGCGCGGATGCGCCGCGTCATCTCCGCCTCGCGCACGAAGTCCACTTCGAGAGGTACTTGCGCGGCAATCTCGTTGACGATGGCGCGATAGTCGAAGTTTGGCTCGCGACGGGCCACAAGGCCAACCATGGTGCGAAGATTCCGGATGTCCAGCCGGACCAGCGCGGCCACCTCTGGGTACTGCACCTTAACGACTACCAGGCGGCCGTCGTGGAGTGTCGCGCGATGCACCTGGGCCAGCGATGCCGCGGCAAGCGCGGTGTCATCGAAGCTCGCGAAGAGTTCCGCGACCGGCTTGCCCAGGTCGCTTTCAATCGTTTCGCGAATCAGCGCCACTGGCCGAGGCGGCACCTGGTCTTGCAGACGCGAGAGCGACCGGCTGTACTGCGGCGGGACAATGTCCGACCGCGTACCGATGAACTGACCGGTTTTTACGTACAGCCCCTTGAGGTCGATCGCGAGTTGGTAGAGGGATTCGGCAAACTGTTCGTGGCGATGGGCCCACTCGGCGTCCCCCGCAGTCGGCGACAGCTTTCGTACTTTGCGGGCTGTGAGCTTGTAACCGAAGTAGATGCGCGCG
>JBDSJC010000025.1:0-15234 GCA_039917655.1 Tepidiformaceae bacterium | reverse complement strand
GAGGGAGTGACCTATGTCTGTTGCAGAATCCGGGCGAGTGACCGTTGAAGAGGGCGTGGTCTTTGGCCAGGGCGGTGGGCGCGAACTGAAGTGCGACGTGTACACGCCGCCCGGGAACCCCACCCACGCCCCCGCTGTCCTGCTGATCCATGGCGGCGGCTGGTCCGGCGGAGACCGCACGCAACTCAAGGGCCACGGGATCCTGCTGGGCCGGGCGGGTTACGTCTGCGTGGCAACCGAGTACCGGCTCTCCGGCGAAGCGCAGTGGCCCGCGCCGCTCCACGATGTGAAGGCTGCCCTGCGCTGGATGCGCGCGAACGCCTCGCGCCTCGGCATGGACCCGGCCAGGATCGCTGTCTCCGGCAACTCGGCCGGTGGGCATCTCTCGTTGATGGTTGCGGGCACGCCGAACGTGGCGGAATTCGAAGGCGACGGCGGCAACCCTGGCGTCGATACCTCGGTAGTGGCCTGCGTCAGCATCTACCCGCCGGTGGAGTTGCAGCCCGGATCGCCGCTGGACGGGGCGGTCGGGATGCTGATGGGCAAGGGCGCCTCGGATGCGGCGTATGCCGGCGCCAGTCCGATGAGCCACGTCAAGCCGGGCTTCCCGCCCACGCTGCTGATCCACGGAAACAAGGATGATCTCGTGCCAGAGGAGGCGAGCCATTCGATCTACCGTGCGCTGCGCAAAGCGGGCGCCTCGGTCGAGCTGCACGTCTACGCAGATCAGCCGCACGCCTTCGATGCTTCGCCTGTGTTCGGGCGGCAGACCGTGCAGATCATGGACCTCTTCCTGCGCCGCTATGTAGTCGAATCCGAGGCTGCCCCGGCGGCCTTGGGAGTCTCGCACTAGCGCTTGCCCGAAATGTTTTACGAACGTTTTACGAAGGAAGGCCATCATTAGGGCCATCCGCGGCGTATCAACTGGTGCGCGTACATAAGCCTGTTGGTAGGGTAATCACTGAGGGCGCGGCAGCCCGGCACGCGCAGCGGTGGCGCGGGAGGAAGATTTTATGAGCTGGATCACACGAAAATCGTTCGGGTTGGTGCTCGCAAGCAGCCTGGCGCTGGCGGCTGTCATGGGCGGTTCGCTCGGCATTGCGTTGGCGAAGCACACGTCTACCGTGACCGGCGTCTGCGCCAACGGTTCGAACGGCTGCAACGTCAACTTCGTTGGCGCCATCGGTTCTGGCGATGTCACCCCGGGCCAGTTCACCAAGTGCCTCTCGGCAGGCACCTGGGAAGCGATCTACATCTGGGACGGCCCAAATCAGGAGTGGCAGCACTTCTTCAACCCCTCCGTCCCGACGTACGTGAACCAGCCGTCCGCGGGCGGTATCACGAGCATCCCGCGATTCGCCGGCGTGGTGCTGATCATGAAGCTTGGCCAGCCCGCACAGAGCGTGACCCTGCTCGATGGCAACAGCGAGACCTGCTGAGTCAGACGCTAGAGAAGAGGCGATAGCGGAGAGGGGCCTCGTCCCTCCTCCTTCGGGCGTCCCTCTCGCAACAGTCTCTCCCCTACAATGCGTGGATGACCGTTGCCCTGCGCCTCCGCCGCGAACATATCGACGCAATGATCGCCCATGCACTTGAAGAAGCACCGATTGAGTGCTGCGGTGTGCTGGCCGCCAGCGACGGCCTGGTGGCGAATGTTGTGCGCGCGCGCAACCTGGAGGCCAGCCCCTACAGGTTCAAGATCGACCCCCTGGAGTACGCGAAGCTGGAGCGCACGATGGACGACGCGGGCACCGCGCCCGCAGGCTTCTACCACTCGCACACCGGCAGCGAAGCGGTCCCCAGCCCGACTGACGTGCGCATGATGGGCCCCTTCTTCGGGCCGCCGTTCGTGCACTTCGTGATCGGCGTGAAGGACCGCAAAGACCCGCAGGTGCGCATGTGGTTCATCCACGCGGACGACAAAACCGAGCAGCAGTTCGAGATCATCGAATGAGGGCGGCGGGGTGGGAGCGCATGCGGTGGCGCTGACCCGCGCATACCGTGCGCCGGCGCTGGAGTTGCGCGGACGGCGCTTCGCCTGGGGCGCGAAGACCTACGTGATGGCGATCATCAACGAGACCCCCGATTCATTCAGCGGCGACGGCATCGCGGGCGACCTGGCTGGCACAGTCGCGCTGGCCAAGCGCTTCGAGGCGGAGGGAGCTGACATCCTGGACATCGGCGGCGAGTCCTCCCGTCCCGGCGCCACGCCGCTTTCGCCCGCCGAGGAGATCGCGCGCGTTGTCCCGGCGATCGCTGCCGTGCGCGCGACGACGGACCTCCCGATCTCGATCGACACCTATCACGCGAAGGTTGCGGAGGCCGCCCTGGACGCAGGCGCGGACATGGTGAACGACATCTGGGGACTGCGGACTGAGCCCTCAATGGCTCAACTGGTGGCGCGCCGCGGCGTCCCGCTGGTGGCGATGCACAACCAGCGTGGGCGCACGTTCCACGACGTAGCAGACGACATCCGGGCTGGCTTCGGGGCCACGCTGGAGGCGGCGCGCACGGCGGGGGTCGATCCGGCGAAGATCATCCTGGACCCGGGTTTTGGGTTCGGCTGGACCCCGGAACAGAACCTGGAGATGCTGCGCCGGCTGCCGGAACTCTGGTCGTTGGAGATGCCGCTGCTAGTCGGCACGTCGCGCAAATCGACGCTTGGGCTGGTGCTGGATGCGCCCGTGGATGAGCGTTTCGAAGGGACCGTGGCGAGCGTTGCGCTCTGCATCGCCGGCGGCGCGGACATCGTCCGCGTACACGAGGTGGGTGCCATGGTGCGGGTCGCGAAGGTTGCGGACGCCATCGTGCGCGCGAACTGGACGGCCCCGGCGTGACAACCGTGGTACTCGCCCTCGGTGCGAATCTCGGCGACCGGTTGGCCAACCTGCGGGCGGCCGTCACTATGCTCGAAGAGGCTGGGGTCGAGGTCACGGGCAAATCCGAGGTGTGGGAGACGGCGCCCGTCCCCGCTGACCAGCCTGCCTACCTGAATGCAACGCTCGTGGCCGAGACCGGACTCGCGCCGCTCGAACTGCTAGCCCTCGTGAAGCGAATCGAGCGCGACCTCGGCCGCCGTCCCGGGCGGCGTTGGGGCCCGCGTCCCGCGGACATCGACATCCTTTTCCACGGCGACCTGGAGCTGGAGAGCGAGGCGCTGACGATCCCGCATCCCCGTATCACTGAACGCTCTTTCGTCCTCGCGCCCCTGTCGGATGTGTGGGAGGGGGTGCTGCCGGTGCTCGGGCGAACGCCTGCCGCACTGCTGGAGGCGGTAGGGCTGGAGGGCGCGTGGCGCACGGGAGAACGGCTGTAGCGGTTCCCCTCGAGTGTCTCAATCCTCGGGCCTCAAGCCTCGCTTTACACCCAGGGGTGGTCGTCGAAGCGTTCGCCGCCGGTGAGGTTGATGGCTGCGGACCAGGCGGCCAGGGCGGCTGTCAGCGCGAGTACCGGCGCGAGCGGGACGGCCAGCCAGCCAACCTTCTGGACGGCGCCGCCCAGCGCAAAGACTGCCGCCACCGCCACTGCCAGCAGGGCAAGACCGCGAATGAGCATCGGCCGTTCCGGGATCAGGCGGCGAGGTTCTGGCGGCGCCTGATCATGCGGCAGGCCGTGCCCTTCGGGTGGTCGCATCAGCCGCGCTGCTCCTTCGGGAGCATGTTCGGGATGCGGTCCACGATTGGGTAGGTCTCGTTGCAGGCGGCACAGCGCAGCTCGCCAGTGACGATTTCGCCGTCCACTTCGCTCTCTATGGTCAGCTGCAGGTCGCCCTTGCAGATCGGGCAGACGAGGATCTCCATGAGTTGGTGCTGCATGCGCATCATGGTAGCAGCGATTGGGGCCTGCCATCAGTTGAGCCTTGGCAGCGGGTGTGGAACGGTGCGAAGGATGACGCCACCGCCCGAGCCAGCCGACCGATGAACTGGCTGGACACTGTGCTCGTGGCGGCCATCGCTTTCGTCACCTGGCGGGCGTACGCCAACGGCTTCATTCGCGAACTCGTGTCGCTCAGCGTGGCGTTCCTCGCGATCCCGATCGCCGGCATCTTCTACGGCGACATGTTCCCCAAGGTGAAGCCGATCGTGGACAACGACAACCTCGCGCGGCTCGTCTCGTTCCTGGCAATCCTGATCGGCGTGATCGTCGCCGGGCAGGTGGCCGCGCACCTCTTGAAGAGGACCGTGGCAATGCTCAATCTCGGGGCGCTGGACCACCTCGCCGGGGGAGCGTTTGGGTTCGCAAAGGCCGTGCTCATCGCCCAGGTGGTGCTCATCGCGCTCGTCGTCTTCCCAAAGCCAGACATTCAATCGAGCATCGACGACTCAGCGGTCGCAACGGCGCTGCTAGACGCCGCTCCCGCGGTGCTCGCCTTCCTACCGGGCACGTTCGACAAAGGGCTAAACGTTTTCCTGGACGGGGCGCAGGCAGTCTCTGACGCGCTGCCTGTCGCGAGCCCTACGCCCAAGCCATAGAGAAGCTTTGCCAGGGCGCACGGAACCGCGTGGCGACCATCGGAGAGCGGACGCTGGCGGGGTGAGTAGGCGTGCTCCGCCTGGGCGTCGAGGGCGGCGCTCGCTACGGTCGCGGCTCGGCCCTTTTCGTCGCCGAGAAGAGGGCCGAGGGGATGCTGAACATCCAGGGGTCATCCTGGACTTCGAACGCCGCGCGGGTGGCGGGATTCGCTTCGCGGAAGAGTGCGCGCAGCATCGCGACCTTGTTCGGTGGGGTGCGCATCCGCTCCACCCAGTTCGCGCCCTCCAGGCGGATGACGTAGCGATCGAGGAGCGTTGGCTCGAAGCCGGAGGACTTGAGCATTCGCAGCCACTCGGTCGCCCGCCAGTTGCGCACGTGGGATGAATCGCGGAGCAGTTCGAAGCAGTTGTAGAAGGTATCGAGGGTAGCGTCCTCGGGGACGATGGTATCGACGAGCAGGAAGCGCCCGCCGGGCCGAAGGACGCGAAAGGCCTCAGCCAGTGCGCGTGCCGGGTCAGCGTAGTGGTGGGCGCTGACCCGGCTGGTGACGACCTCGAACGATTCATCGGCGAATGGTAGTGCTGAAACGTCACCCTGCTGAAACGTCATGTTCGTGAGGCCGCGCTCGGTCGCAAGCCCGGCGGCCACTTCGAGCATCTCCGGCGTGACATCGAGGGCTGTGACGTGTGCTGCCCTGGCGGCGGCGGCGATGGCGGAGTGGCCCGCGCCGCAACCCATGTCCAGGACGCGCTCGACGCCGGTCAGGCCGGCGGCGGCGATCATGGCCGCCAGGTCCGGGCCTTTGGCGTGGTAGGCGCTGACGGCGTAGGCGGCGGCCACCGCCCCGAACTGCTCGCGGACCGACTGCGTTGAGGATGTGGTCATGACGTTCCTCCTGAGGACGAGCCCAGCGTAGATGCATCGGATGGTGGCCGTCTAAGATATGCTTCGAACAGATCTCATAGCCGGAGAGCATATGGAACTACACCAGCTACGGTACTTGCGGGCGGTCGTGCGGGTGGGGAGTGTGACCAGGGCTGCTGAAGCAGAGCACGTCGCGCAGCCTTCGGTCAGCAAGCAGTTGTTGCTGCTCGAACGCGAACTCGGCGTGCCGCTCTTTCACCGGGTCGGGCGGCGCGTGGTGCCTACCGAGAGCGCGTACGCCCTGGCAGATTGCGCCGACCGCGTCTTCGATGACATCTCGTCCACGGTCGCCGGACTTTCCGGGGCAGAGGGCGGTGGGACACTTCGGATCTGCGCGACAGAGACGGTCTCGGACAATCTGTTGCCGCCCGTGCTAACCGTCCTTCAAGCTCGCTACCCAAACGCACGTCTGCGAGTCGAGATGCTGGGAACGGACGACGGGATCGCGCGGGTGCTTGCCGACGAGGTGGACTTCGCCATCGTGGTACTGCCGCTGGCCGATTCGCGGCTCGAAGTGCACCCGCTACTGGAGGAGGAAGTGCTGCTCGCGGTACCGGGGGGCCATGCGCTGGCCGGCCTGCCGGCGGTCCCGATCGGACGTGCGCTGGCGGACCCTGGCCTGTTGCTTTCGATGCCTGGCCACGGCCTTCGGGCGATGGTCGATGAGCACGCGGCGACGCTGGAAGTGCCGCTCATTGCGCGCATCGAACTGCGCAGCCAACAGGCGCTGCTGGCGATGGTGGCAGCCGGCGGAGGGATCGCCTTCGCGCCGGAGATGAGCCTACGGGCGGCGAGTGGCGTAGTGGCGGTGCCATTGGAACCGCGGCAGTGGCGGCAGATCGGCTGGGTGCGACGGCGGGGACGGCACATCCCACCGATCGGGCTGAGGCTGCTGGAGCTGCTGAACGGTTATGACCCGTAACGCCGGTGGGCGACCCGCCGAAGCGGTGAGTGACGCGGCGTTTAGGGGTACGAGCCACGCCTGCCGCAATCTGTAGCGGGAGAAAACCGGCTCGGCCCGCGCATTGCAGCGGCATAACAGAACGCCAAGAGGAAAGTACAGCCAGCGATCAGTTCGGGCGATTCGAGCACATTTTGGCGGCAGCCACGGACCGGGGGCCCGCTGGAGAGGAGCTGCCGAGTGGTTATGATCGTTACTCCCTTAGGGCCGCGATAGGGGCTATTGAGGGCATAGGATGGGATTGTCACATAACCCCGGCGGGGCGTGAAAAGTGCGCGCCAAGCCCCATTTTTTCACACAAACCCGTTGTATCAGCACCCCGGCGGGGCTACCGTACCGGACAGGTCAGCACCGGCAGGCGCTCCCCAGTCCCCGGCCATCCGCCCCCCCGGATAAGCCCAAGACACAGCAATCCCGGACGTTCGTTAAACCGCCACTTGAGTGTGGAAGAGAGGAGTTTGCCCGCGTATGGAACCGTCACCAGCCACCTCGCCTGACCTCTCCGAAGCGTGGGTTGCCGCGCTCGGCCACCTCCAGGTGGAACTCTCCTCCCACAGCTTTAACACTTGGCTTCGGGGCACGCGGGCGTTGCGACTCGAAGGCGGCAGGCTCGTCATCGAAGCGCGCACCGCGCTCAGCTGCGAGTGGCTGAACATCAAACTGGGGTCCGTGGTGGCGCGCGTCGCAGGGAGCCAGTTGGGTTGCGAAGTGGAAGTTGAGTTCGTGCCGCGGGGCAGCGTTGCGGCAACCTTCGCGGCACCTGTGAGCGCAGGCGGCGCGGCTCGCCCGGCGCCCGTGACGGCGGTGGTGGGCCGAGTGAACTGCGCATTCACCTTCGAACGGTACATTTCGGGGGAAGGCAACCAGGTCGCCCACGACTCGTGCACGCGGCTGCTGGAAGGCGACGGCTTGCCGATCAGCCCGGTAGTGATTTACGGCGCGCCGGGAATGGGGAAGACGCACCTTCTTCACGCGCTTGCCTGCCAGGCGGCCGCCGCTTCGAAGCGGGTGGCGTGCTTGAACGCCGAGGAGTTCACCAACCGCTACCAGGCGGCGATCCGCAACGGAGGGATGGAGGTTTTCCAGGCGGCGGTCCGCGGCGTCGACCTGTTCGTCATTGATGACCTGCAGTACCTCCGCGGCAAGGACGGCACCCTGAGGGAACTGGTCTACACGATTGACGCCGTGACGAACGATGGCGGCCACGTGGTGGTGGCCAGCGAGGTCCACCCCTCCGAACTCGAACTGCCAGAGCGGCTGTCATCGCGGCTGGCGGCCGGGATCGTGACGCGCGTCGGTCCATTTCTGATGGACGAACGGCGGCAGTTCATCGATCACGTGGCGCGCGGACTGCGAGCGGGGTTGCCGGCGTGGGCGGTGGAACGCATCGCCGGTTGCGAAATCCCTTCGACACGCGTCCTCCAGGGCGCGGTGCACGCCGCCGTGGCCCTCGGCCGCTGCGGACGATTAGACCCTGCCCGGCTTGACGCCGACCTCACGCGGGTTGCCGTGGTGGAATCGGCGCCGGCCGGTTGCGATGACCGGGCGACGCTGGAAGTCATCGCCCGGCACTTCGAAACGTCGTTCGAAGCGTTGACCGGCCGCGCCCGCGGGACGGTCCTGAACGGCGCCCGGGCGATCGCGATCCATGCGCTGAAGGAGCGCGGACGCAGCCTCTCCCAGATTGCTGTGCTGCTGGACGGCCGCGACCCGAGCACGATCAGCCAGCTCCAGGCTCGCGGCCGCAACCTGCTGGCTCAGCAGCCGGCGCTTCAGGCGCGGCTCCTCGGTTAGAGACGTTCATGCGAAGCGCCAGCCGGTCACGTTCTCCGGGGTGATTTCAATGAGTGGGCGGGTCTCGAGAGCCATTGCGTGGTACTGGGAGTAGCGCAGCCGGAGCGCGGCAAGCGCCTCAGGCCATTCTTCTCCGCGAGCGTGGATGCGTGCAGTGCCATCGACCCTGACCCACGCGAGTTGCTGCCAATCGTCCTCATAGCTGTCGGCGAGGAAGGTCACGCGCGAATCGCGGCGGATGTTGCGGAGCCGTGCGAGTTCGACGCCCGGCCGCTTCGGTTTCTCGTCGATCGCGATGACGATCTTCTCGCCGAGCAGGGCGTAGCAAACGGGTACGAGGTGCGGCCGGCCGTCGCGCGCAATCGTTGCCAACCGGGCGACCTCGAGAGAGTCGAGGAGTCCGCGCTGCCAGGGTTCGAACATAGGGCTACGGTGCGGCGGCGCTGCAAGCCGCGCAAGCGGCTGGGGACTGGGGCAAGCAAGCACATAGGACACGAAGACACGAAGGCTCGAAGGGACGTTAGGACCCGTTGTACGCGGCGCGAAACCAAAACGGCCGCGCACGGGCTGGACGTCCGGGGGAGTGCGGAATCAGCACTCAGCAGCCGGCACTCCGTTAAAGTGGTGGCGTGACGCGTGTTGTGCTGGCTGCGGATTTCGGCGGGACGCATCTGCGGGCTGCGCTGGTCAGCGCAGACGGCACAATCCTCCATCGGCGCGAGCACCAGACCCCGCAATCGGCGACTTCGCAGAGCATCATCGGTGAGGTGGTGGAGTTGCTGGCGAGCGTGGCTGAGCTGGGGAGCGAGCGGCCAGACGCCGCTTGCATTGCGACGGCGGGCCTGATCGATGCGGAGCGGGGGCGCGTGATCCTGGCGCCGAACATCCCGGGTTTTCGCAACCTGGTCCTGACGACGCCGATCGCGGAGCGGCTGAACATCCCCGCGTTCATCGAAAACGATGCCAGCGCGGCGGCCCTGGGCGAGTTCCGCTTCGGCGCGGGGCGGGGAACCCGCCACCTGCTGCACGCCACCATCGGGACAGGGATCGGCGGCGGGATCGTCATCGATAGCAAGCTCTACCGCGGGGCGAGCGGGCTCGCGGGCGAGATTGGGCACATCATCCTGGATCCCGCCGGCCCGCGCTGTAACTGCGGGTCGCGCGGCTGCCTGGAAGCGATGGTCAGTGGGGTGGCGTTCGCCGCCCGCGCACAACGGCTGATCGAATCCGGGAAGTCGGTCGTGCTCAAGGAGATCGCGGGCTACCGCGACCCGACGGCGGTGGACCTCTACACCGCAGCGACCAAGGGCGACCAGCTGTGCGAGGCCGAAATCCGCCACGGCGGGCATCTCCTGGGGCTTGGCCTCGGAAGCCTCGTCAACGTACTCAACCCGGACGCGGTGACCATCAGCGGCGGCCTTTTGGCGATGGGCGAGATGTTGCTGGGGCCGATGAAGGCCGCGATGTACTCGCTCGCCTACGGACCGGCCGCAGGCACGCTGCTCAAAATGAGCACGCTGGGCGACGACGCGGGCTTGCTGGGCGCCGCCGCCGTGGCGCTCGAGTACCTGGAGGCCCCGTAGCCGAGTGCTAGGTCAGCACCGCGCGCGTAAGCAAGCGGTGGACTGCGGCCTCGGGGCCGGTAGCCAAGACTCGCCCAGGAAACCCGCGCCAGTGCCGAACAGCACAGAAGTGAACCCTCGTGCTTCGAGTCTTCGTGTCCTGCACCTATCGCCATCCAGCGAAGAGGTTGGTTCGCTAGGCGAGCAAAAGGGCGGAGTCAGCGAGGAACTGAAGCGCTTCTTCAAGGTCTTCTGGGAGCACTTCGGGCGCCTCGCCGACGGCCACCCTGGTAACCTCCGCCCCCAGTTCGCGAACGAGGGCGAAGCGGTCACGCGAGCCATCAAGGAGGGGAAGGAGGAGCGCGGGGAGGCCGTCCAACTGGATCATTTCGTGGCGCAGGCTGGTCACCACCAGGTCTCCCTGCTGCGCACTGTAGCGCGCGTAGCGACCGGCTTTCGGGCGCTCACCCGGCGTGCGCGTGAACAGATCCGCGGCGACAGAGAGGGTGAGCAACTGGTCTGACTTGGAGAGCGCGGCGAGCAAGCTGGCAGCGAGGATCGGGCCGTGCAGGGTGGCCGCGCCAGACTCGGCGCCGCAGCGCGCCAGGGCAGCCGAGAGCAGCTCTTCGAACGGAATGGCCGACGGGTAGGCGCGGATCAACAAATCGAAGGCCGCCTTGGAAACCGGGTGGTCGGTGGCGAACGACTCACCCGCTTCTGTGCGGTAGGTGACGACACCTGGCGCGCCGGGGTCCGCGCCCTCGGGCAAAGCACCGGCGTTCGAAGCGAGGCGGAACTTGCGGAACGCCTCCACGCTCGGTTCGAGGCGGCGCTCAATGATCAGCCCCTCGTGACAGAGGAACGTACGCCGGAAGTAGCGCGAACGGAAGAAGTCCAGGTACTGCTCGATCTCTTCGATGCTTGTCGCACGTTCGGCGATGACCGAACGGAGGTGGGACGGAAGGTTCGAAACGAGCATGCTCGAGAGTTCCGGCTCGGCGAGGTACTGGAGGCCGGCCGCGCGCGCGCTGGCGGCGAAGTCCGTGAAGTAGAACGCATCGTTCGTGTCGCTTAGCTCATCGTGATAGATGCCCTGATTGGAGCGCCCTTCAAGCGAAGAGGTGTAGAAGGCGAGCAGGGCCCCCTGCGGGCCCCGGCCAACCGGAACCGCGCCAGCGAGCATGCGCACGATGTCCAGCGAGTCGCGGACGCGCGGGCCAGGGGCCTCAACGTTGCGCGTGTGGAATCGCATCATGTCCCGTACGTAGTTCTTGAAGTGGCTGCCGGGCATCGTGTTATAGCTGATGTAGGCGATGCCGTTCGCCGTCAGCGAGGACTTACAGAGCTCGAGAAGCGCTGCGCGGACGGGCGCCGGGACCCACGAGTAGATGCCGTGGGCGATGATGTAGTCGAACTGGCCGAGGTCCGTCCCGGGGTCGAGGATGTCGCGGTGTTCGATACGTACGTTGGTCAGGCCGGTGGCGGCGATCACCGCCTGGCCGATGGAGACTTCGCGCTCCGAGTAATCGAAGCCGACAAATTCGCTGCCCGGAAGCGATTCGGCCATCGGGATCAGGTTCTCGCCCGCCGCGCAGCCGATGTCCAGCACGCGGCAGTGTCCGGGGGGCGCTGGATCGAGGCCGAAAAGGTGGGCCATGGAGGCAAGGCGGTTGGGGTGGCTGAGCACCTGCGCCGCCCCGTCGTAGGGCACTTCGTCGTACGGGTTGGACATAGGGGGCTAAGCCTGAGGCACCCCGCGGGCTCAGGCAACGACCGCGTCGCACTCCGAGGAATAGTCAAGACCTGTGAACGTTCGCCCTTCCTGACGCTCAGAGCGTCGAGGATCTCACCGCGCTGCTGACTTCCGCGGGGGAGCGCTGAGGTCGAGACAGTTACCGCTCCCGGACTGCGTAGGTCAGGTGCGTCACCCTTGGGGAGGGTTCCGAGCGGACCGGCTCCAGGGCGACGCGGCCCGCGTCCACGCCCTCGAACAGGCGGATTCCGGAGCCGAACAGCACGGGTGAGAGCGCGATCGTGAACTCGTCGATCAGGCCGGCGTTCACGTACTCCAGGATCGTTGTGCCGCCGCCCGCGATGCGGACGTCTCGGTCGCCGGCGGCCTCGCGCGCCTGGTCGAGCGCGGACTCGATGCCGTCGTTGACGAAATGGAAGGTGGTCCCGCCCGACCGCTCCCAGGGATCGCGCTTCTCGTGCGTCACGACGAAGACCGGTGTGTGGAACGGCGCGTCCTCCGGCCACGAGTGCTCGCCGGCGTCGAACATGCGCTTGCCCATCACGCTCGCGCCGGTGCGCTCGAACGTCTCCCGCAGGATGTCGTTGTCGCGCCCTTCCTCGCCGCCGTCGCCGAACGTCAGGTTCTCCCGGAAGAACCGCTGCGGGAATAGCCACTGCTGCAGCTCCATCCACTGCGCCATCCAGCTCGGCGAGTACAGCTCGTCGGCGGGCGCGACGAATCCGTCCAGCGACATCGACACGCTGAAGAACACTTTCCCGGCCATCAGCCTTCACCTCCCTTTGAAATGATCTCGGCGACATAGGCAGCCAGCTTGCTCAGGGTCTGCTGGCCGCCCTCGATCGCGTGATACTTCTCGACCGCCTCGTCGCGCAGCTCCTTGGTGGGGAACACGGTGCGCATCTCGATCCGGGTCGCCGCCCCGTCGGGCTCGAACGTCAGGACCGACTCGAAGGCGTTCGGGTCGCCGCTGGACTCACCGTGGAGTAGCGCGATCCGCTCCGGCGGGGCGATCTCGGTCCAGGAGATCCACTCCTGGTAGTCCGTCCCGTCCGGTCCATGCATCACGAAGTCCCACTCCCCGCCGACGCGAAACTCGAACGCCCGCGTGGTGGTGGTGAACCCCTCCGGCCCCCACCACCGCGACAGGTGCCGCACCTCGGTGAACGCCTCGAACACCAGCTCCCGTGGGGCACTGATGACCCGGGAGATCACGATCTCGCGGTCGGCCGTCGCGGACTGCGCCGGCGCTCCTCGTCCCATCTCGTTCATTAGCTACTCCTCCTGCCTTGCCTGTTTCAGTTCCTGCACGTAAGCGTCCAGGCGGTCGAAGCTCTCGTTCCAGAACCGCTCAAACCCGCCGGTCCACTCGTGGACCGGTCGCAGCCCGCGGGCGTCAAGTCCGTACAGGCGCTGCTTGCCTGCCTTGCGGTCTCGCACCAGCCCGACCTCCCGGAGCACCCGCAGGTGTTTGGACGCCCCCGGCTGGGTCATCCTCAGCTCCTGGGCCAACTCGGTCACCGGCCGCTCACCCGCCCGCAGCAGCACCAGGATCTCCCGGCGCTGCGGCTCGGCGATCGCGTTGAAGACGTCCGATGTCGTTGCTGCTCGTGCCATGGCGCAATCATATTCTGATATCGGCATGCGTCAAGCCAGAGAATCTATCCTCGTGAAGGTGGGCCCCTTCACGTCACCCCGCGCCGAGGACCATCCACAGGTTCTGGTCATTGATCGAGCACTGCTGACAGAACGGTGTCAGGAGTGCCCGGTAAATCGCCCATACTCCTGACAGAATGGTGTCAGGAGCACCGGCGTACGGTGGCTCTAGCACAGCACACAGGAGTTAGTCATGAAGGTCACCGGTTCTTTCGTCAACATCACCAGCGACAATGCCGCCCGGCTCGGGGAGTTCTACCGGGACACCGTGGGGTTGGAGGCGCAGCAGGGCATGGGCCCATATGCGTTCCAGTTCGGCGGCACGACCCTCGCCTTCGACGGCCACAGCGAGACAGGCGGGCCTGTCAAAGAGCCATCGCGCGTAATCATGAGCATGTTCGTCGATGACCTGGCTGCCGAGCAGAAGGCGCTGGAGTCGAAGGGCGTGAAGTTCTCTCGCACGGCGGGGAAAGAAGAATGGGGCGGGCTCATCTCCACATTCAGCGACCCAGACGGAAACCTGATGCAGCTCATCGAGTTCAAAGGGGAGTAGCTCACGGTGCGACGTGCCGACCGCCTGTTCCAGATCATCCACCTTCTGCGGCGGCGGCACGTTGTCACGGCGGCCTTTTTGGCGCGCGAACTCGAGGTATCGGAGCGCACTGTCTATCGCGATATCCGCGATCTGGTAGGCACTGGCGTGCCGATCGATGGCGAAGCTGGCGTGGGCTACACCCTGCGGCGAGGTTTCGACCTGCCGCCGCTGATGTTCACGGAGCCAGAGTTGGAAGCGATGGTCCTCGGCGCGCGAGTGGTTTCCAGCTGGGGCGACCAGGCGCTTGGCCGGGCGGCCAGGGACGCGCTCGCAAGGG
This sequence comes from Tepidiformaceae bacterium, assembly GCA_039917655.1. Taxonomy (GTDB): domain Bacteria; phylum Chloroflexota; class Dehalococcoidia; order Tepidiformales; family Tepidiformaceae; genus PNKC01. The sequence goes on along the minus strand of JBDSJC010000025.1, from coordinate 1,239 downwards.
TGGAGTCGGCGCTGCCCGATCGGCTTCGCGAAAAACTCACGAATACACCCTTGTTCGCACCCGGCTTTCACGTCCCTGCCGAAACGATCGCTTCGCTGACGCCGCTGAGGGTGGCACTGGAGGAGCGGCGAATCGTTTGGATGCGGTACGAAGACGCCGAGGGCGTGACATCCGAGAGGACACTGCGTCCCGTGGGTCTGTTCTTCTGGGGGTACCGCTGGTCACTCAGCGCCTGGTGCGAACTACGCCAGGCGTTTCGCAGCTTCCGCCTGGACCGCATTCGCCAGATAGACGTGCGCGAGGAGCGGTTCACGCCGCTGCCCGGCCAAACGTTGGAGGACCTCTTCAAGGTGTATGAGGCCGAAAAGGGCCAGCCCCGCGACGACTGATGCTGGGCTACACTGGCGCGAATTTCATCACGAAGGTCGTCCAGCAATGAGCAGCGCCACCGTCCCCGTCCACGCCGAAATCCCCTCTCCCGTGATCCACGAAGTGAGCGCGGGCATCTTCGCCTACGTCCAAATGGACGGCAGCTGGTTCCTGAACAACACCGGCACAATTGTCGGCGAGCGCCACGCCACGGTGGTCGATTCGACCGGCACCGAGGCTCGCGCCCTGGCCTTCCACCGCGCTCTTCGTACAGTGACGGACAAGCCCGTAAACACCTTGATTAACACCCACAGCCACGGCGACCATACCCACGGAAACTTCGTGTTCGCGCCAGGGGCGGCGATCATCGCCCACGAACGCTGCCGCCGGGAGGTTATGGCAGTGGGCAACCTCGCCCACGCACTCTTCCCGATGATCGACTTCGGCGATTGCCCGGTGACGCCTCCGTTCGTCACGTTCGAAGACCGTCTGAACGTCTACGTGGACGACCTGCGAGTCGAACTGATGTTCGTTGGGCCGGCCCACACGACGAACGACATTGTGGCCTGGATCCCGGAGCGGAAGCTGCTCTTCTCGGGGGACATCATCTTCAACGGGGGCACGCCGTTTGCACTCGGCGGATCGGTGGGTGGCTGGATCGAGGCGCTTGAACGGATCGAGGCGTTGGGCGCCGAGACCATCGTGCCTGGCCATGGCGAAGTCTGCGGGCCGGAGGCGATCGATGACGTGCGGGCTTACCTGCAGTTCATCCTCGGAGTGGCGCGGGTTGGTTTCGAAAAAGGCACGCCGCCGCTGGAACTGGCGACGGGGCTCGATCTCGGCCGCTTCGCGCCCCTGCACGACGCCGAA
>JBDSJC010000024.1:0-8309 GCA_039917655.1 Tepidiformaceae bacterium | reverse complement strand
ATCTACAACACGGGACGGAGCCCGATCTTCGAACCGGGACTCGACCCGCTGATTGCGAAAGGTCTTTCGAGCGGCCGACTTCGCTTCATGAGCCAGTATCCAGATTCCCTGGACGCCGAGATCGTGTTCATTGCGGTCAACACTCCCGGTTCTCAGGAAGGGGCGGCAGACCTCCGCTGGGTGCGGGACGCGGTCAGTTCAGTTTCCAGCCGCCTGCGCTCCAATTCGATCATTGTAAACAAGAGCACCGTACCGATCGGCACTGGTGACCTGGTTGAGGGCATGGCGCGGCGAAGCGGCGACAACATGATCTCGGTGGTATCCAACCCCGAATTCCTTCGCGAAGGGTCCGCCGTCCGCGACTTCATGCACCCCGACCGGATAGTCCTTGGTTCGAACGATCCTTACGCGGTCCAGCGAGTCGCCGAACTCTACGAGCCCCTCGGCGCGCCCGTCCAATGCGTGGATATCCGGACGGCGGAGATGATCAAGTACGCCTCCAACGCTTTTTTGGCGACGAAGATTTCCTTCATCAACGAGATTGCAGCGATCTGTGAATCCCTCGGCGCCGATGTGAAGGAAGTGGCGCGTGGCATGGGCATGGATTCCCGCATCGGTGGCCAGTTCCTGTCGGCCGGTCTCGGGTGGGGTGGCAGTTGCTTCCCGAAGGACGTTCGCGCCCTTGCCCACATGGCAGCGGTGCACGGGACGCACCCTCAACTGCTTCGGTCGGTCATCGAAATCAACAACGATCAACGCCTGCGAACGGTGCGGAAGATTCGTGCCGCGGTGGGCGGCGCGCTCGAAGGCCGGCGGGTCCTCATCCTGGGCGCCGCCTTTAAGTCAAACACTGACGACATCCGCAACTCGCCCGCGCTTGAGCTGGCTAACCTGCTCGCTTTCGAAGGCTCAACTGTGGCCCTGTACGACCCCGTTGTCCCCGCGGCGCGGATCACGGAACAGGCTCCCCAGGTTCAAGTGGCCGCATCCATCGAAGACGGGGCGATTGGGGCTCACGCGGTAGTATTGGCCACGGACTGGGCCGAGTTCCTCGGCTTCGATTTCAGCACCATTCGGCAGGTGGTCGCCAGCCCGATCTTTGTTGATGCCCGAAACTGCATGGACTCGGAATCAATCCGGACGGCAGGATTCGACTACTTCTGCGTGGGCCGTCCTTCGCTGGAACTCGCCGCCAGCACTTCGCAAGACATTCTGCTCGCTCCTTTGCTGAGCGTCGGTGGGGGCACCTAGTGGCTTCATCAATCGCAGCCCCGCGCAGAAATCCGCCAGTTGCCTACGTCCTCGAACCGGGCCGCGTGATCGCTGTGCCGATGCCGGTCTGGAAGCGTTCGTTCGACGTGGTGGGCGCTTTGGTCGCGCTCATGGTGCTTTCGCCGATGTTAATTGCGGCCTCGATTGCAATCGCACTCGATAGCCGCGGAGGTCCGATCTTCCGCCAGACCCGAGTGGGTCGTGGTGGACGCTGCTTCACTTGCTGGAAGTTCCGCACCATGCATCGCGGCGCGGATCAGCTGCTTGACGGCCTCCTCGCTCAGAACGAAGGAAACGAATTCATCTTCAAGATGAAGGAAGACCCACGTCGGACGCGGGTAGGCAAGTTCTTCCGAAAGACGAGCCTCGACGAAATGCCGCAATTGATTAACGTGCTTCGCGGCGATATGAGTTTCGTGGGACCACGACCACCCACGGTGCCCGAGGTGTTGCGCTACGACGACCGACACCTCGATCGGCTGATGGCCACTCCCGGGGTCACAGGCCTCTGGCAGGTCACGCTTCGCGGGAGACAGCACGAGTTCGCCGATATGGTCGAGCTTGATACGCGGTACGCACGGGAGCTGTCGCCAGCTCTGGATCTGCGAATCATCCTGGAAACCGTGCCCACCGTGCTCTTTGGTCGCGGTTCCTACTAGCGAAACCTGGGACACCCGGCGACGAGTGCGGAGCGGGTAAAGGAGACTACGTATGCGCGCACTGGTTGCTGGCGGAGCCGGCTTCATCGGGTCGCATCTCTGCGAACGCCTGCTGGCCGATGGTCACGAGGTCTTCGCGTTCGACAACTTCATCACGGGCCGGGCCGTGAACGTCGCCTCGTTCGCGAACTCCGCGCGATTCCACCTGGTCGAAACCGACATCATCGAACCGCTGCCCGCGCTTCCGCCGCTGGACAGGATCTTTCATCTTGCGAGCCCAGCGAGTCCTCCCGGGTATCAGGTGCATCCGATCGAGACGCTCCGCGTTAACAGCGAAGGGTCCCGCCACCTTCTCGAACTTGCTGAGCGCGACGGAGCGAGCTTCCTCTACGCCAGCACCTCGGAAGCGTACGGCGACCCCCTCGAGCATCCCCAGCGCGAAAGCTACCGGGGCAACGTCAGCAGCACCGGCCCGCGTTCGATGTACGACGAGGCGAAACGTTACGGTGAAGCCCTGACAATGGCCTACTGCCGTACTCGGAACGTCGATGCGCGCATCGTCCGGATCTTCAACACTTACGGTCCTCGCTCGGACCCGAACGACGGGCGCCTGGTGCCCAACTTCATCACCCAGTCGCTGCGCGGTGAGCCGCTGACGGTCTATGGGGACGGGTCACAGACCCGGTCGCTCTGCTACGTGAGCGACCTTGTCGATGGACTCGTCCGGGCGATGGAAGCCGCGCCCGCGCGCGGTGAGGTGACGAACCTCGGCAACCCTGAGGAACACACAGTTTTGGAGTTCGCTTCGATGATCAACGAGCTGGCAGGCGGCCGATCGAACGTCAGGTACACCGAGCAGGCCGTGGGGGATGACCCTCAGCGCCGAAAGCCAGACATCACCATGGCCCGGGCCCGCCTCGGCTGGGAACCGAAGGTGGCACTCCAGGACGGGCTGCGTAGAACCATCGAGGCTCTAGCGCAGGAGTTGGGAATCGCCCCGAGCGAGACCCTGGCCGCTCAAGATGCTTAACCCACGCTGGGCGGGATCCTCGGCCTTGAGCACCCACTCAACAATCGCTCTACTCACGGGCCATACCATTAGAGCTCGACGGCAACCTGGAGGGTACCGGCCTTGATCTCTGGCAAACTCATAGAAACCATCTTCCGCAGGCTATGGATGCTCGCCATCCCTGTGCTGCTGACTCCGATTGCGGTGCTTGCGCTCACGGCCAACCCCGACTCGTTCGAGTCGCGGTCAACGGTGTGGGTATCCTCGCCAATCGGCGACGCTCGGCCAAGCGTGGGCCAAAGCAGCACCTACCTCAGCCCTGCCCAAAACCAGGTGCAAGCGTTGAACGACCTGCTCTCCACCGCAGTGTTTCGTCAAACCATCGCGCGGACGGCCGGCATCGTTTCACCGAACGACTCTCCCGAGACTGTTGCCGCCACCGCCGTGAAAATGTCGATTTCTGCAAGCGCCACCGGGGTCAACCTGCTCACCGTGACTGCCCTCGCCAGCGGCCCAGAACGGGCTCAGGCAATCGTCGCGGCGGTCATCACCAGCTACCAGAGCCGTGGCACCCAGGAGATCCAGCGTGCTGCGGCGTCTTCGCAAGAGTACTACACCCAGCAGCTCGGCCCGGCCCGCCAAACGCTCGACAAACGGCGGGAAGAGCTCGCGACGTATCTAAGGGCGAATCCGAAAGCAGCCGATACCACAAACGCAGCCAGCCTGGACCTCAACTATCGGGCGGTCGTCAACCAGGTCGACCAACAGGTGAAGCTCGTGGACGGGCTGGTGCAGTCCCTTCAAGAGGTTGAGCTACGAGAAGCCTCCGCACCCCAGAGTCAACAAGCCTCGTTCTCCGTTCAGGACGCGGCATCGCGCCCAACGGCTCCGCTTCCGGTCTCTTCGTCGAAGAAGTACGGCCTGCCCTTCGCCGGGCTACTGTTCGGGATTCTCATCAGCTGCGTCTATGTCTACTTTAAGTTCCGCACGGACCACACAATTCGCACGAGTGCAGACCTGGTGGGGATCGATGTGCCGTTGCTGGGCACGGTCCCCGAGTTACGTCCGGGTGGCCGGGTGGCCCGGTACACACCCGTGGGCTGGTACCTGAGCTGGCGGCAGCGCGATTTTGCGCGGCGGACAGCGGCCTCAATCTCCGGCAGTTCGATCGCTAACGCGGGAGGTACATCGCAATGACGGCGGCTACAGAATCTAAAGCCAGGTTCGACCTGAAGGAAGCTCTTCGCGAAATCCACATCATGGCTGGGCTCGACAACTCCTCCACCGCAAGCCAGGAGCAGCGCAAACCACTGGCCATCGGCGTCACGAGCGCGACGTTCGGCGACGGCAAAACGACCGTGGCGATAGCTCTCGCAGCGTCCCTTTCGGAAGACTTCGCGGCGGACGTGATGCTCGTGGACGCTGACTTCCACACCCACTCAGTTGGACGCCAATACGGACTGCAAGGCGAAGACGGATTGTCCGAGGTGCTCGCCGGCATCCGGCCACTTGAGGCCGTTACGCATCGCGTGGCCAGGGCCAAAATGAGCGTCATCACGGCGGGACTGACGCCCTCCGATCCGGCACGTATGGCGCGCTCCAAGCATCTCACCGAGCTCATTGATAATATGAAGAGCGCGAATGAGTACGTCGTCATTGACTTACCCGCGGCACTGCACTCCATGAACACGCCCGTGTTGGCGAAACGCTGCGACGGGGTGGTGGTGGTGGTGCGCGCGGGGCACACCACAAAGCAGGACCTCGAACGATTGCTCCACCTGCTGAAGGATTCCAACGTGCTTGGCATTGTCGTCAACCGGCAGTCGTCGTCTGTGCCTGGATGGGTGCAGCGAACTCTCAACATACGGTCATAGGAGAGCGGCTATGCTCCTGATCGCATCCGTTGTCGTCCTTGCCTTAATCCTCTCATCTAAGCGGCTTCGCTCGGCGGCGCCATTCGAATCGTTTTTGGCAGTCGGAAGCATGGTAGCCATTACGTTCGTCCTCTTCCAGATGGGCAAGCTGGTCTAGCGATGACGGTTTCTGAGACAGCTGGTAGCCTGGCGCCTCTCTGGCGATTCCCGACAAGGCTGGTGGGGCCGGGCGCGCTCGCAGTTGGCGCTCTTGCAGCCGCTGGCCTCGTCCAACTCGCCGGGCTCTGGTCGTTGCTCATCCCAATCTATTGCGCGGCGTTGCTTGCGGCAGTGCTCTTCCCGAAGCACTCCGCGGCCGTGTTACTGATGGCTGGGATCATCTTCGAGCCGGCGGCGATCGACTTCACGAAGCCGATCAGCGCGGCACTGTACTCCATGCCGCCCGGCTGGGACCACGCACTCGGACTCACCATCTCACCCATAGAGGTGGCCGCGGTGGCCACCGCCATCTCCCTCATGCTGCGGCACTCTGCTGGCAGAGTGCCGCTACGGTTGCCGCTAGCTGTTTGGGCTGTTCCAGCGATCATGTTTTTAGGGCTGGCCTACGGCCTCTACAAAGGCGCGCCAGCTAACCTCGCTTACACGGAACTGCGCGGTTTGCTGGTGGGTATCGCCGTGTTCGCCATCACGCTTCGGCTGGGCCCCCAACATCTTCCTTTTTTGGCGCGAGCGGTCATTGGGTCCGTCACTGTGCTGGCCATCATCATCCTTGCACGCTACTTCTTCATCGTCCGGGCAGGAACGTCTCAGGTTCCAATCGAGTCGGCCTTCGCCCATGAGGGCTCGTTCATTTTCGGGATCGGTCTGCTTGTCGGCCTGGCGCGCCTGCTTCATCTGCGTGATCTGCGGAGCATTCTGCTGACCGGCGGGTACTGCGTTCTCGTCACACTTGCGATGATGGCCACTGGCCGCCGTGCGGGTACCCTGGTGCTGGTCGCTTCGGTCCTGTCGTTCGGATTGCTGCTCTTTCCACGCCGACCCGTGCTGGTCATCGCCGCGGCGATCCCACTGGTGCTGCTGAGCGGAGCGTATCTCACGGCGTATTGGAACCATGACTACGGCACGATAGCCCAGCCGGCACGAGCAGTGCGATCGCAGTTTGAGCCCTCGAGTCGTGACGATTCGTCGGACCTCTACAGGACCATCGAAAAGCACGATGTAATCGAGACGATTCGCTACAATCGTGTATTTGGCGTTGGATTTGGCCGGCAGTTTATCCAGTTTCAATCGCTGCCGGACCTAACGTCGTTTTGGCCACTCCAGTCGTACACCTCTCATCAGAGTATCGCATGGCTATGGCTCAAAATGGGCTGGCTAGGGATCTCCGTGTTCCTTGGGATCATTGCGATGGTGCTCGCGAGATGCCTGGTACAGATGCGAGGCCTGAACGTTAGCGACACTGGTTGGACAGCGGCCGCGGTACTCTTTTCTGCAATGGTAGCCTTTGCAATGTATGCTACTGTCGACCTCGGATTCGCTAGCAGCCGCGCAGTGGCCCCAGCCGCAGCAATTGCGGCGTTGGCGTTTAGCTTTCAGGCCGGACGGACGGAGAAGGAATGACGAGCGCAGTTCACGCGGCCGTTTCGCGGCAAAGTGCGGCGCTTCGGATGATCCGAAAGCGGAATTTTCGTGGTCTTTTCAATTCAACCAGAGCCTACCTGAACGCGCGCTGGTCGCTTCGCAAAACAGAACTCAGAGGTTCGGTCCGCCTCGTTGGGCGCGCTTATGTCAAAAACGATGGGACCATGATCTTTGGAGATAGGCTGCGTCTCGATGGCAGCGCTGTCAGGCTGGAATTCGTATGTTGGAAGGGAGCGACCCTCAGTGTGGGCGACAACACCTACTTCAACTACGGGACTAATGTGTCTGCTATGGATCGCGTCGAAATTGGATCGAATTGCGCGATTGGGCAGTATTGCATCATTATGGATAGTGACTATCACTCGCCCGACAATCACCAGGCGCCAGGTCTTCCAAAACCCATCGTCATCGAAGACGATGCATGGCTCGGCGCAAGGGTGATCGTCCTTCGTGGGGCTCACATCGGCCGCGGTGCCGTCATCGGCGCGAACTCGGTGGTCAAAGGCGTTATCCCCCCTTACACCCTCGCTGCCGGATCTCCCGCCCGCGTGATCCGCTCCGTACGGGGGGCCTAGCTTGCCTCGCGTCACCGTCGTGATCGCCACCTACAACCGCAACGAGCGGCTCCAGCGCTGCTTGGAAGGCGTGCTGTCTCAGACGTTCCGGGACTTCGAAGTGGTCGTCGTCGATGACCGGAGCGACCCTCCTGTCGACTTCCGCACCATGGTGCCCTGCACTCGCTCCATCCCAATCCACCTTGTCCGGGCGACGTCAAATGGGGGGCCGGGACGGGCAAGGAACCTTGGCGTTGCGGCATCCACTAGCGAGTTCCTGGCGTTCCTCGATGACGACGTGGTGCCGGACCCTTCGTGGCTCGCGAAGCACGTGGGCTTCGCAGAGGGTACAGAGCAGCAGCTGGTTCAATTCGGTCCACTGGCGGCGCCTCCCGAATGGCTACCTACTCCCTGGAACCTGTGGGAAGCCCACACCCTGGAACTCGAATACAACAGGATGCGGCGCGGAGTGTACGAACCGACCTGGCGTCAGTTCTTCACCGGCAATGCGTTTCTGCGGCGAAGTCTTTTTACGACGGCGGGAGGGTTCGATGAGCGGTTCACTCGGGCTGAAGACATCGAACTTGGCTACAGGCTCGAAAGGGCTGGAGCCCGGTTTGCCTTCGTCTCGGGCGCCGTCGGCTGGCACTTCGCGGAGCGTTCTCTCGAGAGTTGGCTCGCCATCCCGCGCGACTATGCGCGGTTCGATGTTGTCATGGATCAGATCCACCCCGAGATGAACTGGGTCCGTTTCGTGGAGTTTCAGCAACGTAGACGCCATCGGCTTGCCCGGTTCGGCGGGTTTGTGCTCGGTTCGCTAGGTGCGGAGTCAGCCGGTGTTCGATGCTCGGTGAAGCTCGCCAGGCTGACCCACGGTCGTGGAATACGCTTCCTCACGGTCCCGCTGCTGAGTTTCGCGTACGGCGTCGAGTACCGGCGTGCGTTACGAGAGGCCTTGGGCGGCGTGAGCCGAAACGAAGGCTTCGCACACGGACCAAATGGCCCCGCATCGAACTAACGAGGACGCGGCGTCAACTCACTCTCGACGGAAAAATCTTACGTTCAAACGAAGCGCTGCTTCGCGCCAAGGCTTGGTACAGCTTGAGATCCATGCAACGACTCGCCCTTTGCCTCGAACAGACACTAGGCCACAGAGCACACAGTGCGAACCTCGAGGCGGCAACGCGGACCATGGTCGGCGCAATTGACTTGTACCGGATCGAATATTCGAGGGCACGTCTGCCGCTTCCGTGGGCCTTGCGGAGCAGCGTTGCCGCGCACCGTATGTTGAAAGCGTCGA
>JBDSJC010000023.1:0-7048 GCA_039917655.1 Tepidiformaceae bacterium | reverse complement strand
CGGTATGAGCGCATCGTCGCGGCGGCCACTCGCCCGTCCGCTCGTCCTGGGAGCGCTCGGGAGCCTTTACAAGCACTGGGCGCTGGCGCTGTTCAGCGTGGCAGCGGCGCTGGGCATCTGGTTCGTTATCCAGGACGTGGAGAACCCGAGGGTGGAGGGCCGGTTCCCGCGCGAACCCGGGAGCTTCGAGGCGATCGTGAAGAACAACAACGACTTCATCGTGCGGGATATGGTACCGGTCAGCTTGACCGTGGACGCGCGCAAGGGTGACTTCGCGAGTCTGAGGCGCGAGGACTTCGAGGTGTACATTGATCTTTCGGGTGTGAAGGCGAGCGGGATTGCCGTCTCTTTGCCCGTGCGTGCAACAAGCAGGCGGGACAGCGTCCGGGTGCTGAGCGTGACCCCATCCACGATGCGGGTTACGGTGGTCGAGGCGCAGAGTAAAGAAGTGCCGGTGACGATCCGTCGGACGGGCGAACTGCCCGCCGGTTATCGCGAGTCACCGGACGCTGACCCCGCCATTGAGCCCGCCTTTGTAACGGTGCGCGGCGCTCCGGAGTTAGTAAATACTGTGAAGAACGCTGAACTCGTGGTGAACCTTGCGGGCACACGGAGCGAAACGCTCGTTTCCGAAGGCGACCTCACGCCTCGGACCGAGAGCGGCAGCGACGTGACTGTGAATCTCAGCCAGCCACGTGCGCGGGTGACGATCAAAATCGAGCAGACATTCATCCAGCGGACGCTTTCCGTGACGCCGGCGCTGTTCGGCGCGCCCGCGCCAGGCTACCGGATCGTCAACATAACCTCTGACCCGGCGACGGTGGTGCTGAACGGCCCGGCGACCGCTGTAGGGAGCATTCTGCTCGGCCTATCGACGGAGCGGGTGGACGTTTCGGGCGCGAAATCGGACGTGATTCTGACTCGCAACATCGACCAGCCTCCGAACACCTTTCTCGACCGCCGGACCGTCACCGTAAAGGTCGAGATCAAGCCGATCGAATGCAGTTCGGGGACTGGCGCTCCGTGCGGCGCTGTAACGTTCTTCCTTGCGCCGGATATCGGCCCCCCGCCGGCCGGGTTGGTGCGAGACACCGCTGGAGGCGCCTTCACCTCCGATGTGCGGGTATCCGGGCCGCTGTCTGTCATTAAGGACCTCACTCCGTCGTCCTTCAAAGTAACCGTCTCGCTCGCGGGCGGGGTCGCGGGGACGGCTACCTACCAGGTGGTTGTCGTACCGCCAACAGGGCTGAACATCAAGGTGGAACCGGTGGATCCGGTCGTCATCGTGCTCAAGACGGCCACTCCATGACGGCCACCGCGGTCTTGCCGCGAGTCGTCATCGTGGGCCGCCCGAACGTCGGCAAGTCGTCGCTCTTCAACCGCGTAATCGGCGAGCGCAAATCGATCGTCGAAGACGAGCCCGGCACAACCCGCGATCGAGTGGAAGCGGATGTCGAATGGCAGGACGTGCGCTTCCGCCTGATTGATACCGGCGGCTTTGAAACCGACGCCGAGAACGTTTACGCGCCGCTGATCATGGAGCAGATCAAGGTGGCGATGGACGGCGCCGCCCTCGTGCTCTTCTGTCTCGATTCACGCGATGGTCTGACTGCCAGTGACTACGACATGGCGGACGTTGTCCGGCGCGTCAACCGCCCGACAATGGTCATCGCCACCAAGGCCGACAACGAACGGCGCGAGTCCACCGGTATCGCCGAGGCATCGACCCTTGGCCTGGGCGACGCCATGCCGGTGAGCGCTCTGCATGACGTGAATGTGGGCCTGATGCTGGACGAGGTGGTGGCGAAGCTGCCAATGACGGAGCCACTGGTCGAAAGTGACCGCGTGAGCGTGGCAATCATCGGTCGGCCCAACGTCGGCAAGTCGCAGTTGCTGAACGCCATCCTCGGCGAGAAGCGAGTGATCGTTAGCGATGTTGCGGGCACTACGCGAGATGCGATCGATACCGAAATCGACACCCCACAGGGGCCGTTCCTCTTGGTCGATACGGCTGGGGTGCGGCGGCCCGGCAAGCTCGGCAAAGGTGTGGAACGGCACTCCGTGATGCGCACGCGCAGCGCCGTCGAGCGCGCGGATGTCGCCGTGTTGGTGATCGATGGCACCGCTGGCGTCACCTCCCAGGACACGCATATCAGCGGGATCGCCCTCGAAGAGTACAAAGGCCTGATCATCGCGGTGAATAAGATCGACCTCTGGGAGGACGAAGAAGAGCGGAAGTCGTGGGCTGAGCGGCAGATGCGGACGCGCCTCCAGTTCGTACCGTGGGCGGTCATCTGCTTCATCTCGGCCCTCGAAGGGCGCGGCACAGAAAAGCTGCTCGAACTTGCGGCGACTGTGCGCAAAGCGCGCCGGCTGCGCATCCCCACGGCCGAACTCAACACACTTCTCTCCCGCGCGGCACGAGAACACGTTCCCCCGCTGGTCCAGAACCGGCGCTTCAAGCTCTTCTACACCACCCAGGCGGGAGTCGATCCGCCCACGTTCATCCTCTTCGTGAACGACCCTTCGCTCGTCCACTTTAGCTACAAGCGTTTCCTCGAGCGGCGCCTGCGCGAAGCCTATGACTTCGAAGGCACGGCGATCAAGATGGTCTACAAAGCGCGGGCGGAGGATGATTCGCGACCGTGATCGGTCAGTACCTGGCGAACATCGTCCTCGGCTATTTGCTCGGCTCTATCCCGTTCGGGCTCGTCGTCGGCTACCTTTACCTCCACCGCGACATCCGCGATTCCGGGAGCGGGAAGACAGGCACGACGAACGTCCTGCGGACGGCCGGTAGGAGCGCAGCGGCCCTGGTTTTGATCGGCGACATCGCTAAGGGCGCGGTGCCCGCCCTGGTGGGGCGATTCGTCTTGCACGATGACGGCGCGGCCGCCGTGGGAGCTGGGGCGGCTGTTGTCGGGCATATCTGGCCGGTCTTTGCGGGCTTTCGCGGCGGCCGTGGCGTGGCCAGCGCGTTCGGATCGGTCCTCGGCCTGGCGCCGCTGCTCGCCCTCCTCTTCCCGCTGATTGGGGCCGCGCTCGTCATCCCCACGCGCTACGTCTCGCTTATGTCGGTGCTCGGTACGCCAATCGCTGCGGGGATTGTGGTGGTCGCCGCCGTTGCCGGGTGGCAGCCCATCCCGTTCGCCGCGGAAGCGGTGTTTGTGACGCTGCTCATCGAGTACAAGCATCTGCCCAACATTCGCCGCTTGCTCGCTGGCACCGAGCCGCGCATCGGCCGTGGCGGCGACCGCCCGGCCACCGGCTGACCGTGCCCGCCTTCGTCGTCGTCGGCGCCACCTCATGGGGAGTGACCCTGGCGGGCGTCCTCTCGCTAAACCACGAACTCGTTGTGCTCGTTGCGCGGAACCCGCCAGAAGCGGAGTTAGTCCGGGCGCGGCGCGGCATCGTACGGTTGCCCGAGGTGCTGCTGAACGGTCGCGTCGAAGTGGTCTCAGACCCGCCGCCACCGGGAGACGCCGCTGGCATCGTCTTCGCCGTCCCCGCGCAGTCGCTCCGCGCCTCAGCGTTGCGGTTTGCACAGCACCGCGGTGTCCCCGTGCTCTCCGCTGCCAAGGGGATCGAACTGACGACTGGCCTGCGAATGAGCGAAGTCCTTGCCGAACAATGGCCGCCAGAGCTCATCGCCGCGCTCTCTGGCCCGAACCTTGCCCACGAAGTCGGTCGGGGCTTGCCAGCGGCGGCCGTTGTCGCCTCAGCAGGCGCTGCGACTGGGCTCCTCTGGCAGAACGCGCTTGCCACGCCCTCCTTTCGTCTCTACACCTCGAACGACGTGACCGGTGTCGAACTGGCGGGGGCGCTGAAGAACGTCGTTGCGATCGCGGCGGGGGCGGCCGTCGGGATGAACCTGGGGGCGAATGCCGTGGCGGCGATCGTCACGCGCGGCCTTGCCGAGATCACGCGGCTTGGGTTGGCCCTTGGCGCCCAACAGAGCACTTTCAGCGGTCTGGCGGGGGTGGGCGACCTGACAGTGACTTGCTTTTCGCCGCTGAGCCGCAACCACCGGCTCGGCGAACTGCTCGCCGCGGGGATCGACCCTGCCGCCGCCCTGAAACAGATCGGCGAGGCGGTTGAAGGCGCGGCGACCGCTGGTGTGGCCGTCCAGTTGGCGGCTCGGGCCGGAGTAGAGATGCCGATCGCGCGGGAAGTGGCTGCCGTGCTGAAGGGCGAGCGGCGGGTGGCCGAGGCGATGTCCGCGCTGCTGACGCGGCCGTTGGGTCCCGAGTCTCAGCCCGCGGGCCGGTGATACACTCGTTCTGATGGCAGCAGCGCCCCAGAAGCAACTCCCGATCATTATCGAATCGCTCGTGCGCGGTGAAGAGCCGCCCGCGGCAAGCCTCGCCGCGTTCTCGGACCTTGGCCGCACAGAGGCAGCGCTTGTGCGGGACGCCTGGCCGGCGATCCCAGTAGAGACGCGCCAGAAGATCATCGAACGCGCGATTGACCTCTCCGAAGACAGCGTAGAACTCGACTTCACGCAATTGGCCCTTGTCGGGCTCGGCGACGAGAGCGCTGAAGTGCGGACGAAAGCTGCGGCATCACTCTGGGAATCGCCCCAGCGCGCAGTGGCTGCGCGCCTGCTGCAAACGCTCGATACCGACGACGACCCGGATGTCCGCACCGCCGTTGCTACCTCGCTTCGCCAGTTCGTAGTCCTGCGCGAATTTGACCAGTTCGACGAAATGCTTGGGGATAGCGTGATAGACGCGCTCCAGGTCCTCGCTGAAGCGACGGACACCTTGCCGCCCCTGCGCGCGGCGGCGCTGGAATCCCTGGGGGTGCGCTCCCTACCGATGATCAGCGACCTGATCGTTGCCGGATACAACGACGCAGAGCGAAGTGTGCGGTTGGCCTCGGTCGTGGCGATGGGTGATTCGGCCGATGAACGGTGGCTGGATTACCTGATCGAGCAGCTCTATTCCGATGACCCGGAGTTTCGTTTCGCCGCTGTGCTCTCGCTCGGGCAGGTCGGTTCGGAGGAAGCCGTTGAACCGCTGGCTGGTTTGCTCGCCGACGACGACCCGGAGGTGGTGATCGCCGCCATCGCCGCACTCGGCGAGGTGGGCAGCGCGGAGGCGGTAGACGCTATTAACGCATTCGCCGCCAATGGGCTGCCGGAGTACGCTGAAGCGATCGCCGACGCCCTGGAGGCGGCGACGGAGTTCGGCACCGGCCGTCGCGAGCGAAACTCTGACGAGGACGGCGACGAAGAATGAACCGCCAACTTCCAGTCCAGGACGCAGTTTCAGCGGGCGGTGTCGTCTGGCGCCGTTCGGATGCGGGCGCGGTGGAGGTCGTCCTCTGTGGGCGCTCGTCGGACCAACTCTGGTGCCTGCCCAAAGGCACTCCCGACGGCGACGAAACGATGGAACAGACTGCTGAACGCGAAGTCCGCGAAGAGACAGGACTTGTGGTGGAACGCGGCGAGTCTCTCGGCACGATCGAATATTGGTTCACGCATAGCGGCGTGCGCTACCACAAGTTCGTCCACCACTGGCTGATGCAGCCGATTGGCGGGGATACCGCGGACCACGACCACGAGTTCGATGAAGTGCGTTGGGTGCCCGGCGACCGGGCCCGCCGGATGCTCAAGTATCGCGATGAGAAGCGGATCCTTGATGAAGCGCTGCGGGTCTTGGAGAACGTCGCGTGAGTGCGCCGGGTGGCCACGAATTCGATCACCTGGTGGTCGCAAGGGGGCCAGCGGTGCGCATTAGGCGGAAGGTCCGCGGGGATGCGGAAGACGACTATCGCTGGCGTACCAACCCCGAGAACGCGCGTTACGACGGCGAAGCAGTCCTGCAACAGACTTTCGACGAGTTCCTACAGCAGGTTGAATCGGAGCTCGCCTTCGGTGCGCCGGAGATGGAGTTTTTCGCGATCACGGATGAGGTGGGACGGCACATCGGCAATGTCATGTACTACCACGCGGATAGTTACCTCGGGGAGGCCGAGTTCGGCCTGACGCTCGGTGAGGATGCGGATCGCGACCGGGGGATTGGCACCCAGGCGGCGATCCTGTTCATGCGCTTCGTCTGGCAAAACTACCCGTTCCGCCGGGTCTACCTGCACACGCTGGCGTGGAATGAGCGAGCGATTGCGTGCTTTCGACGGGCGGGGTTCGATGAGGCGACGAGGTTGATGCGCAACGGCGAGCCGTTCGTCCGGATGGAGGCACGGCGCGAGTGGTGGCTCTTATGGGATGGGGAGGGGCGTTTCGCTGGCCATGGGTGACGGCGGCACGCGCTGGGTGTAGTTCCCAGCAGCGTTGTTCACGGTCACGCACCCGCGACTGAACCCGGAGGGCCACCGCGCTGTCACGAAGCGCGATAGGCGCGTTTCCCCGCTTGATCTGGGCGCGGGCGTAAAGGTGCCGAAATACAACATAGAGGCACAACACTCGCCCGCCCGTGGACGTGGCGGCGAACTTGGAAGGTGTGATGGAGCAGGCATACCCCCAGATAACCGGGAACCTCGCGATGGCGCAGGACTATCGTGAAGAGCCGCAGCCTCAACCCCCGAGGCCGCAGGCGCATCTGCGGATGCTGCCATCGCTCCCGCCTGCCCCAGAGCACCTGAACGAGCTCGGCCTCCCGGAGCGGTTCATCGAAGACCTGGCGCTGAAAATGCTCTACCGCATCGCGAACCCAACGCCGGTGGGCCTGGCGAGTGCGCTGCGCGTTTCGCCGACGATTGCGCGGGAGGCACTGGACGTGCTTCGCCGCGGACGGCTCGTGGAGACCACGTCGGCTTCTGGACGCCTGGAATCCGAATGGCAGTATCGCCTCACCGAGCAGGGACTGCATGAGGCCGAGAGCGCCTTCGACCGCAGTAAATACGTTGGCCCCGTGCCCGTGCCAGTGCAGGACTATTTCCGCGTGTTGGAGCAGGACACGGAAGTAGGCGCACCGGATCCCGTGCGGCTGGCCCGCGCCTTGCAGCAACTCGTGCTCGCCCGTGATGTGGTGGCGAAGGTCTGCCTGGCGTTGACCGCCGGTCGGCCGGCGATGCTCTGGGGGGCCCC
>JBDSJC010000022.1:0-16894 GCA_039917655.1 Tepidiformaceae bacterium | reverse complement strand
GGGCGTGCTGCATTCTTCTAACACCTTAGAACGGATGTACTAACTCTCATGGTCAACCCGCTCATCACCATCGTCTTCGACCTTTTTCTCATCGGTTCGGCGGCCAGCATCGTTGCGGCGATGGCCGTTGAGTATCGCGCCAGCCAGGGAGCGGCGATTGGACGTGCGCAGAGCGCCTACCGCGCCCGGGCAGTTCGCCAGTCGGCGATTGTTACGCGACGGGTGCGACGCTCTGGGCGGATGCGCGCAGCCTAGCGAGCGGCGCGGGCGCGGCGCATCGGCAGGGGCTCGTTGAGCTTGCCGCCGCGCTTGCGATCGAAGTCTCGCTCGACGCTGCGCACTCCGCGGATGATTTCGATGCGCGAAAGCAAGCGCGAAAGCTGCTCGATGCCGGTGGTTTCAAGAGTAGCGAGGATGTTCACGGAGCCGTCCCCGTTCTCCTGGGTGCGCACGCCGACCATGTTCACCTTGTCTTCGGTGACCACGGTGGTGATGTCCCGCAGGAGGCCAACGCGGTCCCAGGCTTCGATGCGCACGGAGACGGGGTAGAGCTTAGTGACAGTCCCCCACTCCACTTCAACGAGCCGCTCGCGCTCATCTTCATTCAGTACGTTGTGGCAATCGGCGCGGTGGATGGTCACGCCGCGGGTACGGGTGACGTAACCGACGATCTGGTCGCCGGGGACGGGATGACAGCAGCGCGCGATGGTGGTCAGCAGATTGCCGACACCGGTGACGCGCATACCCGGTCCGCCCAGGGTAGCCGGGCCCTGCCGTTCAGGGAGGGCGGGGGGCGGTTCGGCAGCCGCTTCCTCCGCCTGGATAAGGGCGCCGACCTTGCGGGCGATAGAGTTGGTGCTGACGCCGCCGTAACCCAGCGCCGCGAGGAAGTCTTCCCAGTTGGCGTAGGTGAAGAGGCCGAGAATCTGGTCCTGGCGTTCGCTAAGATCGAGGGCCAGGCGGCGCATCTCTTTCTCGAGCAGTTCGCGCCCCCGGTCGATGTTCTCGGCGCGTTCCTGGCGGCGGAACCACTGCCGGATCTTCTCTTTTGAATGGGTAGTGCGGACGTAGCCAAGATTGGCGTTGAGCCAGTCTCGCGATGGCCCCTTGCTCGCGCGGCTGCGCATGATTTCGATGACATCGCCGTTCTTGAGGTTGGCGTTGAGCGAAACCATGCGGCCGTTGACTTTCGCGCCGACTGTCTGGTGACCGAGGTCCGTGTGGATGCGGTAGGCGAAGTCCAGGGGCGTGGCGCCCGCGGGCATGTCCAACACAGCGCCCTTGGGTGTGTAGACGAACACCTGGTCGTGAAAGATGTCGGTCTTGACGCTTTCCATGAACTCTTCGGCGCCAGCCAGGTCACGCTGCCAATCGAGCAGTTGGCGCAGCCAGGCGATGCGCTCCTCGTCCTTGCCCTGCTGCTTGCCGCCCTCTTTGTAGCGCCAGTGGGCCGCGACTCCATACTCGGCCACGCGGTGCATATCGTGGGTGCGGATCTGGATTTCGAGCGGGCGGCCGCCTAAGGACATCACCGTTGTGTGCAGCGACTGGTACATGCTGTCTTTGGGGTTGCCGATGTAATCGTCGAACTGTCCGGGGATTGGCCGCCAGAGCGCGTGGACCACGCCCAATGCGTGGTAGCACTCGGCGACGGTGTCAACGAAGACGCGGACAGCGAGCAGGTCGTAGATCTGGTCGAACGTCTTCTCCTGGCTGGAGTAGCGGCTCATCTTCTGGTAGATGCTGAAGATATGTTTGGCTCGTCCGGTGACTTCCGCGCGAATGTCCGCCGCCTTCAGTTGGTCGCGGATGGCATCGGTGGCGTCGTGGATGTACTTCTCGCGAGACTCACGTTTTGAGGCCAGCAGTTCGGCGATTTCGCGATACTTTTCGGGCTGAAGGTAACGGAACGCCAGGTCTTCCAGCTCCCACTTGATCTGCCAGACGCCGAGCCGGTTGGCGAGCGGAGCGAAGATCTCCTGCGTTTCGAGCGAGATGCGCTGCTGCTTTTCGGCGTTGAAGGCCCAGAGCGTGCGCATATTGTGGAGACGATCGCAGAGCTTGATGAGGACGACGCGAATGTCCTCGGCCATCGCCAAGAACATCTTTCGGAGGTTCTGCGCCTGGACGCTGTCGCGCGCGAACTGGTCAGTGGCGGCGAACTTCATCGGCAGCTTTTCGAGCTTCGTCAGTCCATCGACGATGCGCGCCACGTCCAACCCGAACTTGAGGGCGATCTCTTCGTTCGCGATGCCGCAATCTTCCTGGACGTCGTGAAGGAGCGCCGCCGCCACAGCGTTCGCATCGAGTTCGAGCCGAGTGACTTCGTAGGTGACCGCGAGGGGGTGGGTGATAAACGCATCGCCGGTGCGGCGAGTCTGGCCCTCATGGCAGGCGGCGGCGAAGTTGTAGGCCTCGCGCAGGAAGGGAATGCGGTCCGCGGGCAGATACTCGGCGGCGCGTGCCAGTACGGCTTCGATATCGACGCCAGTGGATGCGACATCTTGCGTACGCGTCTGCAAACCCGCTGTACCTCTTTTGCCGGGGGAAGATTCGTTGTCTATCCTACCATGCAGCCCCAGAACCGGAAGCGCACCCATGAGCAGCAGGTACCAGGCTCCACGCGGCACGCAGGACGTACTGCCGGAGTTGCAGCCCTATTGGCAGGCCGTACTCGATCAGTCTCGAGAGGTGGCGCGGCTGCACGGGTACCATCGCATCGATACGCCGATGTTCGAGCAGGCCGGGCTCTTCGAAAAAGGCAGCGGCGACACGACGGACATCGTCGAAAAAGAGATGTACACGTTCACGGACCGCGGCGAAGAACGCCTCGCGTTGACCCCCGAAGGCACGCCAGCGATCTGCCGTGCTTACCTTGAGCACGGTATGGCCAGTTGGCCGCAGCCCGTGCGGCTCTATACCACGCACCCGATGTTCCGGTATGACCGCCCGCAGAAGGGCCGGTACCGCCAACACACGCAGTTCGACTGCGAAGTGATCGGCTCGGAGGACGCGCTGGTGGACGCGGAAGTGATCGGGCTGCTCTGGGCGCTCTACGAACGGCTGGGGATCCGCGACATCGTGGTGCGGCTGGGCTCGATCGATGACGCTGCGCCGCGCCGCGAGTACGTCGAGCGGCTGAAAGCGTACTACCGCCCGAACCTGGCGAAGCTTTCAGAGGACAGCCGGCGGCGGTTCGAACGCAACCCGCTGCGGCTGCTGGACAGCAAGGACGAGCGCGACCAGCCGTTCAAGGAGGCGGCGCCCAAGCTGGTGGACTCTCTAAGCGCACCAGCCAGGACCCACCATGAGGCCGTGATGGCTGCGCTCACGGCAGCGGGGGTCAGATTTGAAATCGACCCGTTGCTGGTGCGGGGGTTGGACTACTACAACCGCACGGTGTTCGAAATTGTGCCGACGGATGACGAGCGTGCGCAGAGCACGATCGGCGGCGGCGGGCGGTACGACGGTCTCATCGAGATCCTTGGCGGGCCGCCCACGCCGGGGATGGGCTTCGGCAGCGGGATCGAGCGGATCATCCTTGAGATGCAGCGGAACGGCGTCGTGTTCGAGCCGTCGAGCAGCACGGATGTCTACATCGTGCATCGCGCGGAAGGCAGCCAGCCGGTGGCGTTCGGGCTGGCGGCGGAGCTTCGGAAGCGGGGAATCGGCACCGTTATCGGCGAGTCCGGCCGTTCGTTTAAAGCGCAGATGCGGGCGGCGAACGCTTCCGGCGCCCAGACCGCGGTCATCATCGGTGATGACGAGATGGCGAGCGGGTCGGCCACGCTGAAAGACCTGTGGGGGCAGTCGGAACAGAGGGTGGCGCGCCTGGAGAGGGTGGCCGCGGAGCTGGCGGCAGCCCGCACGACCGGGTAACGGGACGCCGGTGCTATACTGATTGAAGCAAGGAGTACCGCGGTCCGCGATGAGCGGGCTGTCTTTTTGAGCAATGGATGAGGCGATCCTGGCGCAGCTGCAGCGCATCACGCAGCGATACGACGAACTGACCGACGAAATGGGCACCCCCGACGCGGCCGTCGATTACGAGCGCAGCACGAAGTTGGCGAAGGAGCGCGCGGAGATCGCGAGCATCGTCGAACTGTACCGCGAATACCGGGCGCTGGAAGACACCGTCGCCAGTGCGCGCACGCTGCTTGATGAGGACGACGCCGAGATAAAGGCGATGGCTGAGGCAGAGCTCGCCGAGTCTGACGAGCAGATGGTGAAGCTCAACGCGCGCATCCGCCGCGAGCTGCTCCCAAAAGACCCGCGCGATTCGAAAAACGTGATCATGGAGATCCGGGGCGGCGCCGGGGGCGAAGAGGCGGCCCTATTCGCGGCCGAGCTATTCCGGGCCTACTCGCGCTACGCCGAGCGAAAACGTTGGCACACCGAGATTCTGAGCGGCTCCGAATCGGAAAAGGGCGGATTCAAGGAGGTGGTGTTCGAAGTGCGCGGAGAGGGCGCCTTTTCGCGGATGAAGTACGAGAGCGGCGTGCACCGTGTGCAGCGCGTCCCGGAGACCGAGACGCAGGGGCGCATCCACACCTCGACGGCGACCGTGGCGGTGCTGCCGGAAGCCGAAGAGGTGGACATCGCCATCGAAGAGAAGGACATGCGGGTTGACATCTTCCACTCGTCCGGGGCGGGCGGGCAGAACGTGAACAAGGTGGCAACGGCCGTACGGCTGACTCACATCCCGACCGGGCTGGTGGTGGTTTGCCAGGATGAGCGTTCGCAATTCAAGAACCGCACAAAGGCGATGACCGTGCTGCGTTCGCGGCTTTTCGACCTGGAGCAGAGCAAACAGGACGCCGAGATGACCCAGGCGCGGCGGCTACAGGTGGGCAGCGGCGACCGCAGCGAGAAGATCCGCACCTACAACTTCCCGCAGGACCGGATCACCGACCACCGCATCGGGCTGACCGTGCACAACATCCCTGACCGCCTGGACGGCAACCTGGACGACCTGATCGACGCAGTGGCGACAGCGGACGAGACGGACCGGCTTGAGGGCCTGGGATGAACGCCCGCGAGGCGGCGGCGGAACTCGCGCCAAGGCTCGCGGCCGCGGGAGTGGCGGACGCCAGGTTCGAAGCTGAGTACCTGGTGCGTATGGCCGCCGGCATCTCTCGGACGGAGTACTTCCTGGATTATGAGCTGTGCCGCGAGCAGCGCGCACGCCTCGGAGAATTCGCGGGGCGGCGATTGGCGCGCGAGCCGGCGGCGCACATTCACGGTGAGCGCGAGTTCTACGGCCTGGTGTTCGAGGTGTCGCCTGAAGTCCTGGTCCCGCGCCCGGAGACCGAGCTGCTTGTAGAAGTTGCGCTGAGAGAGTGCGCGCGCCTCACCGAACCACTGGTCGTGGACGTCGGGACCGGGAGCGGCGCTATCGCAGTCGCCGTGGCGCACCACCTGGGCAGGGAGACCGTGACCGGGATAGATACCAGTTCCAGGGCGCTCGCGGTCGCTCGGCGGAACGCGGAGCGGCACGCGGCCTGCGTTCGTTTCGTGCGCGGCGACCTGCTGGCGGCGTCGCGGCGCGCGGACGTTGTGCTGGCGAACCTCCCGTACATCCCGGGCGCCGAGATCGCAGGATTGGAACCTGAAGTGCGCGATTGGGAGCCGCGGCTGGCGCTCGACGGCGGCGAAGACGGGCTCGACCTGATTCGGCGCCTGGTTGACGACTGCGCAGAGCGCATTCGTCCGCGCTTGCTGGCGCTGGAGGTCGGGCTCGGGCAGGCGGCGACGGTCGCGGCCCGCTGCCAACGCGGCGGAGCGCGGACCGAGATACTCGCAGACCTGGCTGGGATGCAGAGAGTGGTGTGCGCGCGGTGGGCGTGAAGCTCGTCGCGTTGGACATCGACGGGACGATTGTGCACTCCCACGAGGATGTGCCGGGGCAGCGAATCACACAGGCGGTGGCGAGGCTGCGAAACGCCGGGGTGGTAGTGGTGCTCGCTTCGGGGCGGATGTTTCCGGGCACGGCCAGGGTGGCGCGCCACCTGGACATCACTGAGCCGGTGATCTGCCAGCAGGGCTGCTCGGTGCACTTGATGACGGGAGAAATGATCCACGAGTTTCCGATCGACCGGGCGGCGGCGATGGAGATCTGCGAGTACGCGCGATCTATCGAACGCGCGTACGAATGGTTCAACCCGCTGCGCTACATCGTCAGCGGGGAATCGGCTGCGACGAAGGAGTACGGCCGGTTGTCGGGGATCCTGCCAGAGTATCGGCCGGACCCGGAGAACTCGGGGGTGGTGCCGACGGGCGTAGGGATCATCTCGAGCCATGAAGAAGCGAACGCGATCCACGGGGCACTGGTGCGACGGCACGGAGAGGCGCTGCACATGCTGGACTTCCCGGAGGTGACGGTGGCGGTCGCCCCCGACGCGAACAAGGGCCACGCGCTCTCTTTGATCTGCGCGGATCTGGGAATCGCGCGGCACGAAACGCTGGCCATTGGGGACAGCGTGAACGATGCTCCGATGCTCGCCTGGGCGGGACGCGGGGTGGCGCTCGCGCACAGCGACCGCTACGCCCTGGACGCCGCCGACGAAGTGCTGGCGGATGGGGATGACCGGCTGGCAGAGTTTTTGGAGGGGCTCGTTGCTGGCCGTTAGCTCTCGATCGCTAGCTCGGGTCGATGCGGTGCCAGACGCGCATCAGGACGAGTCCGATGGCGAAGACGATGACGAGGGCTGCGGAGAGCGGGAGGACGGTGTTTCGCCAGTCGATGCCCGCGCCCTCCGTCTTGGTGGCCGCGGGGACGGCGTACTGGTGGGTGACGGCACGCACCCTCTCCACGAGCTCGGATTCCGTGAGGTCGCCTGCGGAACCAGAGGCTCTGCCCTCGCGGAGGACGAAAACCTGGCCCGCGCCCGGCGATTCCGCCTGCCCGTTCGTTGTATGAAGGAACGCCAAGATGCGGGCCCCAAGTTCAAGCCTCGCCAGCGCGCATAACGAGGACGTGCTATCCGCGGGTGGTACAAGGTTTATGGGGGAGTTGGATGCCGCACCCTTGAGGTAGGCCTGGGGCTCGATGCTGGGAGCGGCTCCGTCATTCTCGATGTGGACGACGCCGATGACGACGACCTCCACTTCAAGGATCGCTTGTGACAGCGTTTCGAGCCGGACCTGAAGGCAGGTGGTGGGTGGCCGGGGAGGAGTCTGCGCAAAAACAGCGGCCCCCGGAGTGAGGACCGCTGCGAGGGCGATTGCGAGGGCGAGAAGGCTATTCCTTGGCCTGGGCAAACTGGTAGATCTTGCCTTCCGTCTTGATCGAGGGGGCGATGATCATCTCCGCCTGCTGGAACTCGCGGACGGTGTGCGAGCCGCACATGCCCATTGCGGTTCGAAGCGCGCCGACAAGGTTCTCGGTGCCATCTGTACGGCTGGTGGGACCGTAGAGCAGCTTCTGGAGGGTGGTGTTGACACCGACCTGGACGCGAGTGCCGCGCGGGAGGTTGGCGTGCGGCGTGGCCATTCCCCAGTGGTAGCCGCGGCCGGGCGCCTCGGTGGTACCGGCGAAGGGCGAACCCATCATCACCCCGTCTCCGCCAGCGGCGATGCACTTGCAGACGTCGCCGCCGGTGCGGATGCCGCCGTCGGTGATGATTGGCACGTAGCGGCCAGACTCTTCGAAGTAACGGTCGCGGGCGGCGGCGCACTCAATCGTGGCCGTGACCTGCGGAACGCCGATGCCGAGCACTTCGCGGCTGGTGCAGGCAGCGCCGGGGCCAACGCCAACGAGGACGGCGGCGACGCCGGTGCGCATAATTTCGAGCGTAGCCTTGAAGCCGACGGTGTTGCCGACGACCACGGGAATGCGGATGTCCTTGAAGAGCTTGTCGAAACGAAGGCCTTCGATGCTGTTGGACTCGTGGCGAGCGGTGGTGACGGTGCTCTGGACGACGATGATATCGGCGCCCGAGTCCTGGATGAGGCCCGCGAGACGTTTCGTCTGCATGGGGGTGACGGAAACTGCGGCGATTGCCCCGCCGTCCTTGATTTCGCGGATGCGGCGGGCGATCAGGTCGTCGCGCATGGGCGCCTGGTACGCCGTCTGGAGGATCGCCGTAGCTTCGTTGCGGCTGGCGGAAGCTACTTCCTCAAGCATCGGACGGGGGTCGTCGTACTTCGTCCAAACGCCTTCGAGGTTGAGCACGGCGAGGCCGCCGGCCTTGTGCATGGCGACCGCGAAGGTTGGGTCGACCACGGCGTCCATGGCGGAGGCGAGGAACGGGATGGTAAAGCGATGGGGCCCGATTTCGAGCCCCATTTCGACCAATTCCGGATTGATGGTCAGTTCGCCGGGGACGATTGCTACGTCATCGAACCCGTAGGCGCGGCGGAGCTGCTTGAACTTAGGCGTAAAATTGTCGTCCAACGGCGCATGGCCGCGCTCCGAAAGTTCAGAGGCGGCGGAGGGGAGCGAAACAGCAGAAGTCAAGTCGGCGCAATCCCAGGGGAGAAATTGCGGCCCAAGGTACGGGCCGCCTGTTATATTTGAGTGTAGAAGGGCACGGCGAAGAGGGTCAACACAGATTCGGTTCAGTAATTCGATTATGTGCAATCCCCGTACGGCGGTGCTGCTCAGGTGAGCAACTTCGTGCCCGGCCTTTACGTAGTGGCCACCCCAATCGGCAATCTTGGCGATCTCTCACAACGGGCGCTGGCGCTGCTTGGCTGCGCGGACGTTGTTGCGGCCGAGGATACGCGCGTGAGCGGCAAGCTGATGAAGATGGCCGGCGGGTCGGCCCGCATGGTGAGCCTGACAGAGCACAACGTTGGGCAACGAACTCCCGAACTGGTTGCCGCGGCAAGGGAGGGTGTTGTTGCACTGGTCAGCGACGCCGGGACGCCGGTAGTGGCAGACCCCGGGGCGCGGCTGGTGGACGCGATGCACGCTGCCGGGGTGCCGGTGGTGGCGATTCCGGGGCCGTCGGCACTCGCTGCCGCGCTTTCTGTGTCAGGATTCGAAGGCAGTAACGCGCACTTCCTCGGCTTCCTGCCGCGCGGCGCGGCCGAACGAAAGACGCTGCTAGTGGCAGCGGCCACAACCGCCACCGTGCTCGTCTTTTTCGAAAGCCCGAACCGGCTGGCGGCTGTACTGGCGGAATTGGAACTGGTGCTGCGGGACCCGGAGGTGGCCGTTTGCCGCGAACTCACGAAGATCCACGAAGAGGTGGTGCGCGGGAGGGCGTCCGAGCTTGCCGCGCGGTTCGCGGGGACGCGCGGAGAGTGCACGGTGGTCGTGCGGGTTGAGCCCGAGGCGAGCGATGACGCGGCCGACGTGCGGGCCTACATGGCGCAGATGCAGCGGGCGGGGGCTAGACGAGCCGGGGCAGCGGCGGAGGCCGCCAAGCGTTTCACCGTGGGGCGCGAAGCTGCCTACGCGATGTGGGATGAGGCCTGAGTCAGGCTACACTCCGGCCCTATGGTAGACTCGATAAATCTCCCAAATCCCGGGTGCCGTGTGTCTGAACGGATCCTCGTCTGCGTGGCGTGGCCATACGCGAACTACCTGCTGCACGTCGGCCAGGCCGCCGGGGCGTACCTCCCCGCGGACATTTTCGCGCGCTATCAGCGGCTGCGCGGCGCGGAGGTGGTGATGGTCTCGGGCTCGGACTGTCACGGCACCCCGATTACAGTGGCGGCCGACAAAGAGGGCGTCGAGCCGCGCGCCATCGTCGATCGCTATCACGCGAAGATCGTCGAGACCTGGGAGCGGTTTGGGATCAGCTTCGACCTCTACACGACGACGCTCACGGAGAACCATTACGCGGTGACGCAGCAGGTGTTTCTCCGCCTGCTGGAGGCGGAACTGCTCTATCCCCGGACGGAAGACCACCTGTTCGACCCCGAGGCGCAGCGCTTTCTGCCCGACCGGTACGTGGAGGGGACCTGCCCGATTTGCGGATACCTTGAAGCGCGCGGCGACCAGTGCGACAACTGCGGGTCGATGCTCGATGCGGTTGACCTCCTGAACCCGCGCAGCAAGATGACCGGGGCGACTCCGGAACTGCGGCCGTCCGAGCACTACTTCCTGAAGCTCTCGGCACTCGAGGAGCGGCTGAAGGAGTGGGTCGGCGGCAAGGAAGGGTGGCGGCGGAACGTCCTCAACTTCACCCTTGGGTCGCTAACCGAGGGACTGAAGGACCGGGCGATCACGCGGGACATCAGCTGGGGAGTGCCAGTGCCGGTGGAAGGCTACGAATCCAAGCGGATTTATGTCTGGTTCGACGCCGTCATCGGCTACCTGTCGGCCTCGATGGAGTGGGCAGCAAAATCAGGAGATCCGGATGCCTGGAAGCCGTTCTGGGAAGACTCGGAGACGAAGTCGTATTACTTCATCGGCAAAGACAACATTGCTTTCCACACGATCGTCTGGCCAGCGATGCTGATGGGCTACGGCGGCTTGAACCTGCCGTTCGACGTTCCAGCGAACCAGTACGTGAACTTCTCAGCGGGCCAGAAGCAGAGCAAGTCCAAGGGCACGGGCACCTGGATGCTTGACCTGCTGGACGTCTACGACGCGGATGTTGTGCGCTTCTACCTGACCACGATCATGCCTGAGACAAGCGACTCGGAGTTCCGCGAAGAAGAGCTGATCCGCGCGAACAACGACGTCCTGATCGCGACCTGGGGGAACCTCGCCAACCGCACGATCTCGATGATCCACCGCAACTTCGATGGCATTGTGCCGGAGGCTGGCAGGCTAGCGCCGGAGAGCGCGGCGCTGCTCTCCAGCGCCTCGGCGGCGTTCGAATCGGTGGGCGAAGAGTACGGAGCCTGCCACTTCCGCAACGCGTTGGGCGAGGGGCTGCGGCTGGCGCAGGCGGGGAACAAGTACCTGGACGAGCGCGCCCCCTGGAAGGCCGTGAAGACGGACAAAGCACACGCCGCCGAAACATTGGCGACGACGCTCAGCGTGATCAATGCCTTGAAGACGCTGTTACACCCCGTGCTGCCGTTCTCGACGGCCCAACTGCACCAGGACCTCGCTCAGCCTGGGGAGTTGACTGAGCAGGGTTGGCGCTTCTCCGCCATCCCGGCGGGGACCCAGTTGCCCGCCCCGCGGCCGCTTTACACCAAGATCGACACCACAGCAGAGGCCGCGCGAGCGTGAGGCTCGCTTTCGATACCCATTGCCACTTGCAAGACCCGGCGTTCGACCACGATCGCAGCGGCGTGTTGCGGAGGGCGGGAGAAGCGGGCGTCGGCGGGATGCTGCTCTGCGGCTACGACCGCGATTCGAACACGCAGGCGCTGGCGATCGCTAGCCGCAACCCGTCGGTCTTTGCCGCTGTCGGCTTTCACCCGCATGAGGCGGCGCATGTGAGCGAGGCGGACCTCGAAACGCTGGCCCGGGTGGCAGCGCAGGACGATGTCGTGGCGGTCGGAGAGATCGGGCTGGACTACTTCCGTGACCACTCCCCTCGCGACGAGCAGCTCCGGGTGCTCGAAGCGCAATTGGCTATCGCCGTGTCAGTGGGTAAGCCGGTTTCGGTCCATTCGCGCTCTGCCGAGGATGCCTGTTTTGGGCCGCTGAGCGCGTACGCGGCCGCTCGGCAATGGCGGCAGGGCGATCTTGCGGTGGGGATTATGCACTGCTTCGGAGGTACGTTGGAGCAAGCGCAGAGATACGTAGACGTAGGCTTCCTGATATCGATCGCCTGCCCAATCACCTACCCTGCAAATGACGAGTCCCGGCGAATCGCGGCCGGGCTTCCGATTGAGGCGATTGTGGTTGAAACCGATTCCCCGTATTTGCCGCCGCAGAAACTGCGCGGACGCCGGAACGAGCCAGCGAACGTGTGGCGCGCCGTTGAGGCATTGGCAGCCGCACGCGGAGAGAGCGTAGATGCAGTGGCGGCCGCAACCACGCAGAATGCGTCCCGAGTGTTTGGAGTGACATTGCCAGCCAGCGTGGAGGCCCCGTGACGCAACTACAGACGGCGACCAGCCTGTACGGCCCGGTCGCGGAAGACATGGTGTTGGTCGAAGACCTGCTGGAATCGACCAAACGGGCGGACCTCGCGCCGCTCAAGCGCATGCTGGACCACGCCCTGGGGGCGCGAGGCAAACGGATGCGCCCAGCGCTGGTGCTGCTCGCCGGGAACCTCGGCAGCTATGACTTGAACAAACTGGTGCCGCTGGGGACAGCTATCGAACTGCTGCACACGGCGAGCCTCGTCCACGACGACGTTGTCGATGGCGCCGAAAGCCGCCGCGGCCGGGCGACCACTAACAGCGTGTTCGACAACGCGATTACGGTGCTGCTCGGCGACTACATCTTCGCCAACGCGGCCGAGATGGTCACGCGCACCGGCAGCCTGCACGTCACGCGGCTGTTCGCACTGGCGTTGATGAAAATGACGAGCGGCGAGTTGGATCAAGATGCGGCGGCGTTCGACGTAGGCAAGGACATTCAGAACTACCTGGCGCGTATCGGCGGGAAGACGGCGTCTCTGTTCGCCGTGGCGACGGAGGGCGGCGCGAGCCTGGGAAACTGCCCGGACAACGTCATTGAGGCGATGCGCGTCTACGGCTGGAGCCTCGGCATGGCCTTCCAGATTGTGGACGATATCCTCGATTTCAACGGCGACGAGACGTTGATGGGTAAGCCGGTCGGCAGCGACCTTCGGGAAGGCACGATAACGCTGCCCGGATTGCTCCTGCTGGAGCGCTACCCAATCGACAACCCAATCAAGAAGTTTTTCACCGCGAAGCGTTCACGTGAGGAGCGGCTACAGGAAGCGATCGCGATGGTTCGCTCGACCGAAGTGCTCGAGGTTTCGATGGAGATGGCGCGCGATTATGTCCGCAGGGCGACGGATATGCTTGCAGGTCTGCCGGAGTCTGGCGCCAAGCGTTGCCTGGCGGAACTCGGGCAGTACGTAATAGACCGGAAGAGCTAAGCGGGGTCTGGCGACACCCCGAATGCAAACGGGGCCCGGTTTACATCGGGTCCCTTTTTCTGTGCTGACGTGGCGGCTCGCCTACGGAGTGAAGTTGCTGCTGGTGGGGGTGCGCTTGCGCAGGACGCGACCCTTCTCCACTGCTTGTTCTACTTCCTGCGGTTTGATGGCGTTGCCGTAGGCGTCGCTGAGATCGCCGGACATCGCAGCGACGGCCATGTCCTGGATCTCTTCCCTTTCACCCTTGCTCTTTCGGCGCTTTGGCTCGGGCTTGTCTATTTCGGGATGTTCGTTGGGGCGGCCGCTGGAGACGAGCTTGTTGACCTTTGTGCCCAGGTGGTAGAACTTGCCGTCGTCCGGGATGCGGCGCGGGTAGCCATCGCGGAACGTGAACGCCGCGAACGAAGTCGGCATGATCCGCCCGGCGTCTTTGTAGCATTGAGGGCATGGGACGGGCTCGGTCGCCTCGCGCATGGGGCGAAGCTCTTCGAAGATGCCGTTGCACGGCTGACAGAAGTATTCGTAGAGGGGCATGAACAACCATTTTCTGGGGGATTAGGGCGATTGTACATCGTCAGGGCGGTCTGCCCCCGGGGCAAGGCGTGGAAGGCGCGCCACCTGGTCAAGGTACTTGCCGCTATTGGGCTCGCGGTCCAGCACGTAGCGGATGAGTTCAGCGACGGCTGAGCGCACTTCACGGGCGAGCGATTCTTCCAAGCGCAGCGCGGCGAACGCCTCCAGCCCCGCCGACCGGGCGTAGCGGAGGACCTTTATGGCGCGGACGGAGATGACTCGGCCGGCGCCAGCGGCGGCGCGGCAGTCCCCGCAAACAAAGCCGCCCGCAGAGGCCGAGAGCATGACATCCGCTTCTGGCAACCGCGTGCCACACACCGTGCAGGCATCGAGCTGGGGCTCGTAGCCCATGAGCCCGAGGAGTTGCAGTTCGAAGTAGCGGAGCGCATGGAGAGGCGCCCGCGCATCGAGGGCGTCGAGGATGTCAAGCAGCAGATCGTAGAGTTCGCGGTGCTCCTGACGCTCGGCAGTGAACCGAACCACCAGTTCGCAGCAGTAGACAGCCGCGCCGCAGAGGTCCAGGTCTTCGCGCAGCGTGCGGTAGCCGGTGATCGTTTCCGCCTGGGTAAAGACATCAAGCGTGCGGCCGTGGGCGATGAGCAGCTTGCTGCGCGTGAGAGGCTCGAGGTGGCCGCGCATATGGCTGCGCGATTTGCGCACGCCCTTGGCCACCGCATCGAATTTGCCCTCGGTGGGGCTGAAGACCGTGAAGATCGAGTCAGCCTCGCCGATGTTGCGGCGATGAAGGATGACTCCCTCGGTAGTGTAAACGCGGGGACGTTGGCTCACGCTAGAGTTCCTGACGTCCCTCAAGCGCGCGGGACAGGGTGACGTCGTCGGTGTACTCAAGGTCTGCGCCGCTGGGGAGACCGCGCGCGAGGCGGGTGACGCGCACGCCAGCCGGGCCAATGAGCCGCTGGATGTACATCGAGGTGGCCTCGCCTTCGAGACTGGGGTTGGTCGCCATAATGACCTCCTTGACCTCGCCGGACTGCAGCCGGGTGACCAGTTCGCGGACGTGGATGTCCTCGGGACCGATGCCGTCCATGGGGTTCAGGACGCCGTGGAGAACATGGTAGAGGCCACGAAAGCCACCCGCGCGCTCAAGGGCCATGATATCCAGGGGCTGTTCGACGACGCAGATCATGGATCGGTCGCGACGGGTATCGAGGCAGAAGGAGCAAGGGTCAGACTCGGTGATGTTGAGGCAAACAGAGCAGAAGACGATGCGTTGCTTGACCTCGGTCAACGCGCCTGCGAGTGCGATCGCCTCTTGCTCGGGTGCGCGGAGGATGTGGTAGGCGAGCCGCTGGGCGGACTTCGGGCCGATGCCCGGAAGCTTATGAAAGGCCTCGATCAGCCGAATGATCGGTTCCGGGGCACCTGCGCCGCCTTCGGCCACCGAGGGCTAGCCGAGCCCGAGGCCGGGGAGATTCAGCCCGCCGGTGATGGCGCCGAAGGACTGCGCCTGGAGTTCGTCCGCACGCGTGGCGGCGTCGGCGATGGCGGCCATGATCAGATCCTGGAGCATCTCCACATCGTCAGGATCGACAACCTCTGGTTGGATGGTGATGCCGAGGATCTTCTGCTCACCGGACATTTTGACGCGAATGGCGCCTCCGCCAGCAGTACCTTCGATCTCCGTCGCCTGGAGTTCTTGTTGGGCTTTGGCGAGCATCTCCTGGGCCGCGGCGAGGGGGTTCGCGCCGCCGCCCATTGAACTGCGCCCGGGTAGGCCGCCCCCGCTTGCGTTGCCGCCGCGCCTGAGGTAGCGATTGTTGCCACTGCTTTTGGCCATTAGTGCTCCTTCCCTACGGGTACGCCGCCGATAGCGCGGGCGGTGGCCGCGAGGTGGCCGGTCTTCGGCGCGCGCTTGGCCTGTGAGTCTTCGTCAACGAGGCGCACCTTCATGCGCATCGGCCTGCCGAGGATGATATGGGCCTGCTCTTCGACCAGCGTGCGGCAATCGGTGTCCACCTTTTCCATGTGCATGGGATGGGGAAACCCGAGTTCGAATTCGTCCTCGCCGATCGACAGCACCTGGCAGGAACCGTTGAGCCAGCCAGCGAGCCGGACATTTACGAGGCGGCATCGCTCGTAGAGGTCTTTGAGAAACTTTTCACCGTCGCTCAGCGGCGTATCGCTGGGGATGGTGCGGGCGCCGGGCCGTACGCCCGGCGCGCTGCGTTGGGCCCCGGCGTTTAGGGCCGAGCCGCCAGGAACAGGGGTTGGCGCCGGCACGAGCGACGCACCGAGAATAGCGGTCGCACAGGCGACTTCGAGCGGGATCGGGCTGGCAGGGTCGAGGCGAAAGTCCGCCCGCGCGAGTTCGGCGATGGCAGTAGCGATTGGCCGGGGGTTGCCGCCGGAGTCAAGCACGCTCTTCGCCAGCAGGCTGCCCGGCTCGCCGTCACCTTCCCCTTTGCGGAGAACGATGCTCAGTGCATGTCGCAATGTGTCGATGGTTTCACGGGTGAAGCGGGCAATATCGACGCCGTCGTCCCCGATGTCGCGAGCGATGGTGAGGGCAGTGGCGAGGTCCGCTTCGACGAGGGCGCGAGCGAGGTGCTCGCTACGTTCATCCTGGACGAGCCCGAGGGCGGCCATCACGTCGTCGTCGGTTGGCGCGTCGCCGCACTGGGCAGCGACCTGTTCGAGAAGTGTGATGGCGTCTCGCAGGCCGCCGCGCGCAAGCCGCCCGATCGCCCGGAAGGCGGTGTCGGAGAGGGTGAAGCCTTCGCCCACGGCTACTGTGCGCAGGCGAGAGGCCATGGCCTGGTCGTCGATGCGGTGGAAATCGTACCGTTGACAGCGCGATTTGACGGTGGCCGGCACCTTGTGGAGGTCGGTGGTGGCGAGGATGAAGATCGCGTGGGGAGGGGGCTCTTCGAGCGTCTTGAGAAGGGCGTTGAAGGCGCCCTCCGTCAGCATGTGGACTTCGTCCATCAGGTAGACCTTCTTCTTCAGGTCGCTTGGGGCGAAGCCGATCTTCTCGCGCAGTTCGCGCACGTCATCGATGCCGCGGTTACTGGCTGCGTCCATCTCGATCAGGTCGAGGGCGGTGCCGTTGGAGATGGCGATGCAGGAGGGGCATTCGTTGCAGGGGTCCCCGGCGGTGAGGTTCCCGCAGTTCACCGCACGGGCGAGAATCCGCGCCGTGGTGGTCTTGCCAGTGCCGCGCGGCCCGCTAAAGAGGTAGGCGTGGGCAAGCGGCACATCGTTCTCGGCGACGCCACGCTTGCGGGCAGCGTCCGCCTCGGTGAGGGCGTTTCGCAGGGTCGTGACAATGTGGTCCTGCCCAACAACTTCTTCGAAGCCCTTGGGACGCCACTTACCGTAAAGCACCAGCGCCTCGGCGGATTGGGATGCGACAAGTATAGAACAGATGTACC
>JBDSJC010000021.1:0-58276 GCA_039917655.1 Tepidiformaceae bacterium | reverse complement strand
GGGCTATGCTCGCCGGTTCGCCTTCGGTGAAGACCAGCACGCGCAGCACCTTGCCGAGGCCGTGCGGGAGCACTGTGCTGCCGCGGATCTGCTGCTCAGCGTGGCGTGGGTCCAGGCCGGTTTTGATATGCAGCTCGACCGTTTCATCGAACTTTGCTGGGTGAATCTCTTTGGCCAGCGTAATCGCTTCGTCCACGGAGTAGAGCTTGGTCTTATCGACCCTGGCAGCGGCTTCGATGTAGCGCTTTCCCTTGGTTGGCATGGCTACACTACCTCGATGCCCATCGAGCGGGCGGTGCCTTCGATGATTTTCATAGCCTCTTCAATGCTGTTCGCGTTGAGGTCGGGCATCTTCGTTTCGGCGATCTTCTTCAGGTCGCTGACCTTCACCTTGCCGACCTTTGTCATCCTCGGGTTTCCGCTCCCTTTGGGGATGCCCGCCGCCTGACGCAGCATGTCGGCCGCGGGCGGGGTCTTGAGGATGAAGTTGAATGAGCGGTCTTCGAAGATGGTGATCTGGGCGGGAATGATCTGCCCAACCATGTTCTGCGTGCGGGCGTTGTAGTCCTTGCAGAACTCCATGATGTTCACGCCGTGCTGGCCGAGCGCTGGGCCAACAGGGGGGGCCGGGTTCGCTTTGCCGGCGGGCAGTTGCAGTGTGACCACTGCACGGACCTTCTTTGCCACTTAGGCTCTCCTTGTGTGCTAGCGGCGGGCTCGTGCGGCACGCCTCCACGTATTCAGGTCCCCGGCCTGGAAGCCTGGAACCGCAACCGCGTCCAAATCAGGGGCGCGAACAATGAGTATCGCAGGCGCCGGGCGTAACGAGCAAAGCCTGTGCGCCGGTGTCGCTGCCCGGTTACGGGCGGATCTCCCTCGCGTAGTCCCGGCCGCGGATCGTGCAGCGCATCACCGCCCCCGCGCGGGAGTCGTCTTCGACCAGCTCGAGCACCCCGGCGGCGATGTCCTCCGGTTGGAGGATGCCGCCAATCTGGCGTTTCATCTCCTCCACGCGCTCATCGCCAGATCTTCGGACCAACGGGGTGTCGGTGAACGTTGGGCAGATGGCGTTGACGCGAATGTTGCTCTCCATCGCGAGGTAGGCGAGCGAGCGCGAGAAGTTGATGACGCCGGCCTTGGTGGCGGCGTAGACCGGCGAGCCCGGCATCGGCAGCAGGCCGCCCATTGAGGCGGTGTTTATGATCACGCCACCACGGCCACGCTTCATCTCACGGACGGCGATTCGCGTCGCGTCGATGACGGCCGTGAGGTTGATGTCCACCATCTTCGGCCACGTCTGCATCTCATCGGCGAACAAATCTTCGCCACCGATGCCAGCGTTGTTGAAGACGATGTCCAGCGAGCCGAAGTGCTCAACAGCGGATGCCATCGCCCCAGCGAGGTCTTCGCTCTGGGTGACGTCGCAGTGCCGAAAGACGGCAATCCCCCCTGCCTGGCCCACCAGGTCAACGGTCTGCTTGCCGCCTTCATCGTTAAGGTCGGCGACGATGACCCTCGCACCAACTTTGGCGAGCGCGACGCAGGTGGCGCGGCCGATGCCCGATCCTCCGCCGCTGACAACCGCGGACTTCCCTTCGATCTCCATCTCAACTCCCCTTTTCGGTCCTTCCGGGGAAGGACAGCGCGGCCAACGATACCAGAGCGGGGTTTGAACCATCGGACGGAGAGGGGCACGCCCACGTCTCGCGTGTGAATCGACAGCCGTTGGCGGCTGGCTGACAATGCGGCGCATGCCCATTTACGCCGTCGGCGAGAAGATCCCGCGCATCCACCCATCGGCGTTCATCGCGCCAACCGCAACGATTGTCGGCGACGTGACGATCCACGAGGGCGCCTCGGTGTGGTACGGCGCGGTGGTGCGCGGGGACACGTCGTACGCGGTGATTGGGCGCGGTGCGAACGTGCAGGACGGGGCGGTGGTACACGGCCGCGCTGGCCAACCGGCGATCATCGAGGCTGAAGCCTCGATTGCGCACAACTGTGTGATTCACGGCGCGGTGATTGGCGAGCGGGCGCTCATCGGCAACGGTGCGCTGGTGCTCGATGGGGCGAAAGTAGGCGCTGGCGCGCTCATCGCCGCTGGCTCGGTGGTGCTGCCAGACACCGATATCCCGGCGGGAATGCTCGCTGCCGGCACCCCGGCGGTAGTGAAGCGGGCGCTCGCGGGCACTGCCTCGGAGGAGTGGGTCACGGGCAATCCGGGGCGATACTCTGTGCTCGCCGCACTCCACGCCGCAGGTTTACGTGAGCTTGTCCGCGGGGATGTCCAAGCGCCGTAGACTGAATTGCATCCCGTGGCCCGACGGAGCCAAAAATGAACCCTCGCATCCTCCTCACCCTCGTCCCAATCGCGGTCTTCTACGGGCTGTTCAAGGTGGACGCACCACCGTGGGTCGCGATCGGCGGCGGATTTGGCGCCTCGGGCGTGGTACTCCTCCTCAATCGCAGGGACCGGTTGCTCCGAGGCCTGGCCCTCTTCGGGTTCGTGGTCCTCGGGATCACGGCCGTCATCGGCGTGGCGTGGGGCTCAGAAAAAGCCTACCTCTCCTCCGGCCCAGTTTCCGATTTCCTTTTCGCCCCGCTCTACATCGTCAGTATTCTCATCGGCAAACCGCTGGCGGGAGGAATCGTGCGCGAGCTCTTCCCGGCCTACGTCGCCATCCTGCCGCCGGACCACCGCGTTTATGTTCAGCTTTCTCTGATCTGGGCCGCCTTCGACGTCCTTCACGGCATCGCCCGCGTCTACATGCTCTCGACTCTCCCGGTGGGCGAGTACGTCGTCTGGAGCCGCCTCGCCAGTTGGCCGGTGAACGCCGCCCTGCTGGGGCTGAGCGCCTGGTTAATCACGCGTGAGGTGAAGCGCGCCGAGACCGACCTCGCGGGGACACTGCTGGTTGCGGAAGGCACGGCGTAAGCGCCTACGGCGCCGGCCGGCACGGGCAACCGCTGGCCGGCGCGCGAGTGGCGTCCCACCCAAAAAGCGGCTACAACGCAGGGGCGGCAACTCCCGCCGAGGCATGAGCATGGATATCGGGTTGATGGTGGAGGGCCAGAATGGCCTGACCTGGGAACGCTGGCGACACATTCTTGCCCTCGCCGAACGGCTCAAGTTTCCGAGCGTGTTTCGTTCGGACCACTACTTCATCGGCCCGCAACAGGATTCGCTCGAGGCCTACCTCTCCTTCGTGATGGCGGCGAGCGAGACGAAAAGCATCCGCTTTGGCCCGCTGGTCTCACCGGTCACTTTTCGCTCGCCTGTGGATGTGGCCCGGATGGCGGCGCAGCTCGACGTGCTCAGCGGCGGACGCTTCGTGATGGGCCTGGGCGCTGGCTGGAACGAGGCCGAACACCGCGCCTACGGCATCCCGTTCCCGCCGGTCAAAGAACGGTTCGACCGGCTGGAAGAGGCGATCAACGTGATCAAGACCCTCTGGGCGCCGGGCGCCGGGAGTTACGAGGGCACGCACTACCAGCTGAACAACGCAGACTGCCAGCCGAAGCCTGGCGCTGGCCGGCCTCCGATCCTTATCGGTGGCGGCGGCGAAAAGCGCACGCTCAAGCTCGTCGCCCGGTACGCAAGCGAGTGGAACGGGGTGAACCTGACGGCTGAGACCTATCGCCAGAAAACGTCCGTCCTTGAACGCCACTGCGCCGCCGAAGGCCGCGACCCATCGACTATTCGTCGAAGCATGATGGCCTTCGCGATCGTTGGGCCGACTGACGCTGACATTGACCACGCCACCAGGCGCCTGATGTCGATGTGGGGCGTACCCGCCAGCACATCGCCCGCCGACTACCGGACGGCGGCCAGGGCGCGCGGGATCATCACCGGGCGTACGGAGGAAGTGGTGGAAACACTCGGCAAGCTGGCGGAGTTGGGACTAGAGGAAGTGCAGTTCCAGCACTTCAACTTCGATGACGACTCCGTCCCGGAATACCTGTCCGCGGAGATCGCGCCAAAGGTGAAGGCCTTCTGACGCTGCGAGACCCGGTGCCCGGTAAAGGATACCCGCCCACCGGCCGATGATCGGAGCGGAGGCCAAGATGGCTTTGAATATTTCAACGGCGCCGTCCGCCGGCTGCCCCGCGCTCGTGCTTGGCGGCGGCGGGGCGCTTGGTATTGTGCAGGCCGCGTATATCCAGGCCGCGCACCAGATGGGCTTCCGGCCGCAACTCGTGGTGGGGACGAGCGTTGGCGCGATGAACGGGGCCGTGCTTGCGATGGACCCTGAGCATCCGGAGGAGTTGCTGCGCATCTGGCTCGGGCTGGACCAGGTGGCTCTCGTACACTGGAACCCGGCACGGCTGGCATCGCAGCTGTGGAAGAACCCGCTCAGTTTGTCCTCCAACCAGGTTGTCCCGAAGCTTCTGCGGGAGCACTTCCACGGCGCAACGTTCGAGGATGCGAAGCTGCGGCTTGGCGTTGTAGCCACGAACCTCACACGAGGCGAAAAGCGAGTCTTCACCGAGGGACCGCTGGCACAGGCGATCCTCGCGTCAAGCGCGATCCCTGGCATGTACGAACCAGTGGAGATCGATGGCCACCAGTACGTGGACGGCTGCATCAGCGCTTCGGTGGACATGAGTTCGGCGGTGGAGATGGGCGCCACGGAGATATTCGCTATCGACCTCAGTGCACAGCCCCTGCGCGCTCGCCCGAAGACTGCGGTCGGCGTGCTGAAGCAGTCGTTCAGCATCCTTTCGACTGCCACCACGCGGGCCGTGGAGGCCTGCGTCTCGCGGCAGATGCCGGTGCGCGTGGCCCGGCCCGACCTCTCGCGACATTCGCCGTGGAGACTCGACGACAGCGCTGGCGCGATCGCCCACAACCTGCGCCTCGCCCGCGAAGCTCTCGCCGGCGTGTTCGACGTAGACGGGCACGTCGCGCCGGAGGGCACATGCTGGGCAGCGGGGCCTCTGCACGATGCTTCCACCGAGCAGCCAGTGAGCGTGGAACGGTTCTTCGGCGGCGCGTCTTCTCGCAAGGCCGGCTGACGGCTAGCGGCTATCCCGGCGGTGGAGTGTCCCGCCTGGAATCGAAGTGGGCGCGCAAGGCGGGGGCGCTCTCGCCGACTCTGTGGATCGCCGCGGCAACCTGGGACATTAGTTCCGCGCTGTCCAGGTAGTAGTTGCCGCCGACCTGAAACTCGACCTCCACCATGGCCTCGGCGACGGGACAGTCGCCCTTGCCGTAGCGCACCGGCTCTTCGGCCAGCGCCCACGGGTACCCGCGTCCGAAGTAGTCGTGGTTCTGGAATCGAGGCCGCAGGTAGAGCGGCACCTTCACGTAGACGCCGGCATTCACGCCTTCGGCTTTGAGAGCCTCGACGAATTCGTCCCGTGAGAGCGGAATGACTCCGGGCTGGTAGGTGAACGGGATGTTGTAGTAGGCGTGGCGCTCGGTTTCGAGGAGCGGCTCGGGGATGTTGATGTACGGGACATCGCGGACGCCGTCGTAGAGCCGCTGCGCGTTGCGGCCGCGGGCAAGCGTCCACTCTTCGAGATACTTGAGCTGCGTGTTGGCGAGCGCGGCGGCCATGGAGTGCATGCGATAGTTGAACGCGAGCGAGTCGATCTTGTCGCGAAACTCGGGCAGTTCCAGTTCTGCCTGAAGGCGGTGGGGATGGGTGCCCATGCTCATCGCCCGTTCGAGGATGACGCGGTCATCGCAGACCAGGATTCCGCCTTCGCCGCCGGTCAGGTTCTTGGACGCTTGCAACGAAAACGCCCCGACCGTGCCCCAGGAGCCCACGAACCGGCCAGCGTGGCGGGCGAGGTGAGCCTGGGCGCAGTCTTCGACGACAACCAGGTTATGTCGTTCAGCCACTTCCATGATGCGCGTCATGTCCGCTGGAAAACCGAAAATATGGACGACCACAATCGCCCTGGTGCGCGGCGTGATCTTCGCTTCGATTGACTCTGGGTCCAGGGTGAAGGTGTCCGGGTCGATGTCCGCGAAGATCGGGACCGCGAAGTTTTGCAGGATGCAGCTGACCGAAGCGCCCCAGGTGAAGGGCGAGGCGATCACCTCATCCCCTGGCTGCACTCCCGCGCCATGGAGGGCGAGCATGAGGGCGGCCGTGCCGCCGTTCACGGCGAGCGCGTACTTGCGCCCGTGCAGGGCTGCAAAATTGCGCTCGAATTCGCCCTGCGTGCCCTCGGCGCCGACCGGGCAGAGCGTCTCCCCGGTGATCACCCGCGTGATCTCGGCCAGCGCTTCGCTATCAACCAGCGGCCAGGCCGGGAGTTCCGCAGTGACGGCGGGCGCGCCTCCGAGAAGGGCGGGGGTGGCGAACATGGGCGCAGTATACGGGGAGACGGGAGACGGGAGACGGGAGACGGGAGACGCGAGACGGGAGACAATCCTGGCCGACGGGGGCCCGGTTCTCATTCTTATGGTCCTGGTAGTCGGGCGGTGGGTGTCGTGAGGAGTGCTTCGTCATCCGCATGCGCCCTCAGCTGATTCCGGCGACACTAGTGGAAGGCGCGGCGGCCGTTGGCTCCGCCGACGGCGGGGCGCTGGGAGTCGGGGATGGCGTCACAGTGGCACTCGATTCCGGCGAGTGCGAAGCGCTGGCTGACGCGGGCAGCGTTCGCGTGGAGGCCGGCGTGCTGGTGGGCTCGACGCGCGGCGCCTGGTTTTTGTCGGAAGTCATCAGCAAGAGCCCACCGCCCGCCAGTCCCACCCCGGCGATGCCAAGCGCGGCCCAGCCGAACGCCTGGCGCGCGGGGTCCGCGAAAAACGTGCGAATGCCTTGGAACACTGGACCTCCGGCTCTTCGGAAGGGTACGGCAGCCGTTCGTTTCGGGCAGTGTCGCGAGTCTGCGCCCCGCGGGGGTCTCACCCGCTCCCTCTACGAAGAAAATTTGGCGAGCGGTGATCGGCGAGTCTTTCCTGAGCGTAGAAAAGTGAATATGCGGTGGGTTCGCTGGCCGCCGGACGTGAGGAGGCGACCACCTTGCGACTGCGAAAGCACGGCCTCACCGCTACCGCAGACCTGATCGCGGCGGCCGCCGCCGCCCAGCGCAAGCGCGTTGGTAGCGAGGTCTTATGGGAAATGGAATGGAATGGACGCCGGGGGAGATCGCACTGAATACCGGTCCGTCGGGAATCCCAGCCGCAGCAGTGGCGCGTCACCGGGCAGTATCTGCCGGTAGCAGCGCTAGCCCTTGCCGCGTTCCCCATCGTTCGAAACGTGACGGGGGGCGATGGCACCACATCGCCCCTCGCCACGGTCAGCACCAACGCCGGGATCGCGCTGACCGCGGGCAAGCGACTGACGGGACGCTTCGGCGGATCAAAGTTGTTCGAACGGCCTCTGTTCTGTCGCCTGGCGACAGCGCTGCCGGTGATCAGCGCGGCGGTATTACTTTGGCCGGACTGGCAATCACGTACCAGTCCGTGGACTCAGCCGGACCTGTAAAAGCACCTCACCGCCAGGACGTTTCGTCCAGGGTGACGTACATGAAATCGCGCTCTTGCGTTTTGAGGAAGCGAGCCGGGGAATCGGGCATGTTGTCCATGAAGCGCTCGGCGCGCAGCGTGCCATCGGGCTGCTGATAGAACTCGCTCAGGAGCACGTAGGGGCTGTTGATGTCCAACTGCATGGCGGTGTAGGCGCCGGCGGCCCAGAGCGCCGAGGCCAGCGTGGCGGCGCTCAGTGAGTTCCCCGCGGCGATCAGCAGACTGCCGTCTGCCGTCACTCCCACCGCCGAACGCCAGGTGATGAACTCAGCGGAGTTGACCGCCACGTAGCCCCAGGTGTCATTGCCTTCCGCCGTGCGCTTGCTGATCTGTCCGTCCTTCACGAGGAGGACGGCGTTCTGGCGGCAGGCAGTGATCGTCTCCGAGGCCGTGAGGTCCGTGCCCCATTCACCGACCTTCACCCCCCCGTCTTTGTACGAGCAGATGGTGGCGAGACCAGCGCGCATGGGGCGGTACTCCTTGCCATCGGCGATCATCCCGAAGCTACCGTGAGGGCCCTTGAACCCGCCGTTCCATGCCACCAGGAGCTTGGAATGATCGTCGGCTGGGATGGCCCCCGGTCCTTTAACGCCGCGGTCGCCGCCCGGGTCAACCGTGCCGCCAGTCATGTTCAGGCGGATGCGCCGCGAATCGATCAGGAGCACGCCGACCAGAGCGTAGGGCCGGGATTTATCGGGGCGGACGAAAGTCTTGGCCATCAAGATGTCCCTGGGCGTGGTACGAGGGAGACCGGCGGTGGTCCAGACGCCTTCTCCGGCCTCGAGCGTTTCGCGGAGCGGAGTGGTTTTCGGGAGGTGCAGCGGCGTGGCGGCGAGTTCCTCGGCAGTGAGGGCGGTGGCTGGCAGGCCCGGGCCGACGTAAAGGTAGTAGGTCGGCGTTGGCGCGCGGGGCACGAACTCCACCTCAACGCCAGCCACGAACGGGTTGGTATTGCCACCGAGCAGGCGATACTTCGCTTTGGCGATGCGGTCGT
This sequence comes from Tepidiformaceae bacterium, assembly GCA_039917655.1. Taxonomy (GTDB): domain Bacteria; phylum Chloroflexota; class Dehalococcoidia; order Tepidiformales; family Tepidiformaceae; genus PNKC01. The sequence goes on along the minus strand of JBDSJC010000021.1, from coordinate 49,796 downwards.
CGACGCGGAACCAATAGCTTTCGACTTTCGCCCAGTTCTCATCGCCGATAATGTTGCGGCCGGTGTCAGCGACCTGTGGGGCAAGCGTCTCTTTCTGCGAGTAGAGTGCGCCCAACATTGCTAGCCCGACGACCGCGACGCAGACTGCGACACGCTTCTTGGTGAAGCGGAAGCGACGAGCGGTAGGGGCCTGGGTAGTTGCTACCAGCGAAGGGTCAGCGCCGGCGGCTTCGAGCATCAGGGGGCCGGGATCGGGCAAGGACGTGTGCGCATCGGGGGAGGGCAATGTAGCAGCCTCGGCCACCCCACCACGCCGGAACGCCCAACCGCGTCGTAACACGAGGCGAATACTAGCAATACGCGCGTAAGCGGCAATTTGGGTCAACCCTGAGACAAGGACGTCGGACCGCCGACCTTCGCCGGCTGTTGCAACTGCCCGGTTTCCTGATATTGTCTACTGATAAAGTCATGAATACCGCCAACGGAGATCAAACCCTGCCCCGCTGGACGACCGAAGTCGCTACCTCGGCCGACCGTGCGCTCACGACGGCTGAGCGGGCGGTTGTGGTCGAGGTGCTTGCATCGCTGCGCCGCCTGAGGCATGGCTCCATCCAGCTGATGGTCCAGGACGGCAAAGTAGTGCAGATAGAGACCACGGAGAAGAAGCGGCTATGACCATCTATCGACACTAGCGCACAGACCCAACCAACCTGGCTGACCAGAAACCTGGAGGCCTCCCCAATACGCCGGGAGGCCTTTTTTATTGTGAGGAGTCAACGGCCCGTGCGACGATCGAACTCTGGCGCTTTGCTCATGCTTGTCATCTCCGCTGTGGCGCTACTGGCCGTCGCCTGCGGTGATGATGGGGCGACTGCGGCGGACTCGTCCCCGGGCGCAGAGAAGCCGGTCACCCTGCGGTTCGGCTACTTCGCCAACGTCACGCACGCCCCGGCGGTGATGGGCGTTGCGGATGGCAGCTTCCAGGCGGAGCTCGGCTCGAAAGTCAAACTGGAGACGAAGGTCTTCAACGCAGGCCCGGCGGCAATCGAGGCGATGTTCGCCGGAGAGCTCGATGCCGCCTTTGTGGGGCCGAGCCCTGCTATCAACGGCTTCCAGAAGTCGAACGGCGACGAAGTCCGCATCGTCGCCGGCGCAGCCAGTGGCGGCGCGCTGCTGATCGTCCGTCCGGAGGCGAACATCAACTCCGCCAGGGACCTTGCCGGCAAGAAGATCGCCACGCCGCAACTCGGCAACACCCAGGACGTGGCCCTGCGGTCGTACCTCCTGAAGAACGGCCTAAAGCCCAAGGAGAATGGCGGCAACGTGACGGTCCTGCCGACATCGAACGCCGATCAACTGACGCTCTTCGTAAAGGGCGACATCGATGGAGCCTGGGCGCCCGAACCGTGGGCCACGCGTCTGATTCTTGAGGCTGGCGGCAGAGTGTTCCTCGATGAGAAGACGCTCTGGCCGAACGGACAGTTCGTCACCACGCAGTTGGTCGTCAGCGCGAAGTTCCTGAAGGAGTACCCGGAGGCCGTGGAGAGCCTGGTCCGGGCGGAGGTTAGGGCAACGCAGTTCATCAACGCGAACCCGGAGCAGGGCAAAGAAGCGGTCAACAAGGGGATCGAACAACTGACCGGCAAAGCGCTGAGCAAAGCGACGATAGACGGCGCCTGGAAGAACCTGACGTTTACCTACGACCCGATTGCATCGAGCCTGACGAAGTCCGCGAAAGACGCCTTCGATGCCGGCCTGCTCGGCAGGAAAGAGCCGAACCTGAAGGGGATCTACCAACTGAGTATCCTCAATAAGGTTTTGAGCGAACTGATGTTAGCGCCGGTGAGCGAGTGACCGCGGTCTCAGCCAGGCTGGCCCTGCCTCGAAAGGATGGACCGGTGCTAGAACCAGCCAGCCCGCCCGTCCTGCAGGTGCGAGGCGTGAGCAAACGGTTCAACACAAAGCGTTCGGACACTCTCGCCTTGAGCGGCATAAATTTGGATGTCGCCGAAGGCGAGTTCGTCTGCGTCGTTGGGCCTTCCGGATGTGGCAAATCGACGCTGCTGAACGTGGTGGCGGGGTTCGAAGCGCCAGACGAAGGCGAAGTGCTGACCTCCGGGATCCCGATCCGGGGGGCTGGCCCGGACCGCGTGGTGGTCTTTCAAGAAGCAGCGTTGTTCCCGTGGATGAACGTGCGGGCAAACATCGAATTCGGCCTGAAGCTGGCCGGGGTGACGAAGCAGGAGCGGCGAGACCGCGCGAGCGAGTACCTCAAGCTCGTGGGCCTCGAGCCGTTCGAGCGCGCATTTGTGCATGAACTCTCCGGCGGCATGAAACAGCGCGTCCAGATCGCCCGCAGCCTCGCTGTTGATCCGCGCATCCTGCTCATGGACGAGCCCTTCGCCGCGCTGGACGCCCAGACCCGCGACGTCCTTCAGGAAGAACTCCAGTCGATCTGGCAGCGCACCGGCAAGACGATCCTCTTCATCACTCACAACGTGCGCGAGGCTGTGCTCCTGGCCGACCGCGTGATCGTCATGTCGCCTTCGCCGGGCCGGATCAAGCGCGAGATCACGATCGGCCTCGAACATCCACGCAGCCCGGATTCGCACGCTGTGGTGGACCTGTCGGCGGACATCCGCGAAGAGCTGCGCAACCCTGACCATCTGGCGGCGGGGCCCGGCGCTCGGTGGTCGATATGAGCGCGGCGGCGAGTGCGGTTTCATCCGCGGCTGCGGGTAAGAGCCTCAGCACGCGTGTGCCATGGAAGGCTGTTCGCATCGCAGTCTTCTACCTTGGGTTGTTGGGGGCATGGCAGCTGATTTACCTGGCAGAGGTGTGGGCGCCCTACGTCTTCCCTGGCCCGCGCGATGTCTACGAGGCGCTGCGCTACAACATCGAAAACGGTGACCTTTGGGAAGCGGGCAAAGTTACCATCCGGCGGATGGCGATCGGTTACTCGCTTTCGATCGTCATCGGGCTGGCGGTGGGGGTGGCGATGGGCAGCCTGAGGTGGGTTGATGAGACGATCGGCTCGCTCGTACTCGGGCTGCAATCGTTGCCCAGCGTCACCTGGTTTCCGTTGGCGCTGCTCTGGTTCGGGCTTAACGAGAAAGCGATCATCTTCGTCGTCCTCATGGGGTCGGTGAACTCGATCGCCATCTCTTCGCGAACCGGGGTGCTCGGCATCCCGCCCCTACAACTGCGCGCCTCACGGATGTTCGGCGGCCGCTGGTGGGAGCAGACGCTCTACGTGGTGCTGCCGGGCATGCTGCCTTCGATGGTGCAAGGGCTGAAGCTCGGCTGGTCGTTCGCCTGGCGGTCGCTGCTGGCCGCCGAGTTGTTGTTCGCCAGCCTCAGCCTTGGCCACCTTCTACAGGTGGGCCGCGATCTGAACGACGTCTCGCAGGTGGTCGCCATCATGCTCGTCATCGTCGCCGTCGGCATGGTCGTTGACCGGCTGGTATTCGGCCGGATGGAGCGGTGGGTGAACGAACGCTGGGGTCTGCGCGGGGGGTAGGGGCGAAGCGTTCGTTGCCGGCTACTCAACACTGGGCTACGAGGTTTGTGCGGATGGAGAGCGGGAGGACGGCTTTGGAAAGCTGGTGCTCTACGCGACCTCAACGGGAAGCCCGCAGCACGTGGCACGCCAACTGGCCGATGGCAGGTGGAGTAGCAAACTCGGGGATGAGGAAGACATCGTGCACGCGGAGCCAAGCTCCCTGAGCGCAAGCAGGTATGGGAACCCCAGGCTTTTCATGCGGCGCCGTACGGTCGTGGAAGACAACCTGACCGATCCGCAGGCAGTTTGAGTCGCCATCCGGCAAGAGAGCAGCTTGGCGTTGGCGGTGATGCGCCCGCGTTACTTTGGAAGGCTGCCCGTGGTTGATCGCCCGCACCTTGCTCTCCAGCGCCACCCACCCCTCCACGCCAACCCCCTCGACATGCCACCCTCATCGAAACGCCAGGCGCTCGTCAGGCTTCGAACCCCGGACCTCGGCCTCGGACCGCAAGAACGCGCCCAACCGGCTAGCGAACGGGCTAAAACGGGCTAATAACGCAAAAGCACTGTTCGGAGAAAAATGCCTTCATCGCCGCATTTCGCCAACCTCGGGTGACCGCAGCGCTCCGTTGTCATGCAGGGTTCGGGCAGTCCCCCGGCTCTGACGGTCGGTGAGATGCCGGGCCAACCGCTCTCTTACGGTCGCGGCTCGAATCCTGGCTCCGTACTGATCGGGCAGCGCCCGACCACGCGCGCTATCCTGCACAGCAGAGGTGGCGCGGATGGCGACCCTGCGAGATGTCACGACCGGCGAAACGATCGCCAACCAGCTGGACTACGCCACGGGCGTGGTGGCGCGGACGCGGGGGCTGATGATGCGCGGCGCGCTTGCACCGGGCGCGGGGCTGATGATCCAGCCCTGCAGTTCGATCCACATGATGTGGATGCGCTTCCCGATCGACGCGGTCTTTTATGACAAAGAGTTGCGGGTCACGAAGGTCGCGCGAGGCGTGCGGAGGTGGACCGGGATGGCCTTCGGCGGGCGCGGAGCGAAGGGCGTGGTGGAACTGCCCGTTGGTGCCGCGGCCAAGGTGGAGGCGGGCCATCAGCTCGCATTCGACCCGCCGGTCAAGGTGTGAATGAGCCTAAAGCAGCGGCCAACGGGCGCTCGCTTCGTAGGCGTGGGCGATGGCGTGGTGGATCCAGACCTGCGCGACGATCTCCGCCTTCGGCATTTCGTAGCCCCCCAGCGTGACGACTTTTGCGAGGTCCGCATCGTCCAGGGACTCGACGAAAGCGGCCGAGGCCTCGTGGCCGTCGCGGATCGCCTGGATGACCTCCTCCTGCGACTTGTCCGTCATCCTGCCGATGGCCTTGGCGTTGTTGGCGGCAATCTGCGGGACGCCGAGGCCAGAGAGGACGCTGCCCGCCAGCATCGGGTAGAGGCCAGCCGCGCCGCCGGCGGTGGCCGCAAGATGCGAGAACGCTGCGCGGGACGTCCATTCGTGGCCAAGTTGGTAGTCCCAGTCTTTCGTCATCGTGGCGGCGGCAGCGGCCCGTTCGCCAGCGAAACGGATGCCAGCGGCCAGCTCTGTCTTCAAAATCATGGACGGCCTCCGGAGTGTGATGGCCGGATTCTACGCGCCCCGCGCTACTTCGAGCGCCTACCAACGGACATACTGAGCCTGAGACTCGGCGGCGAAGAGGACGGCTACGTGATTACACACCTTCAAGGACACCTGGCTCGCATGGATGCGGGTGGACCGCTCGTGGAGGTGGACGTGGAGGGAGTGCGCTACGAAGTGCTGGTGCCGCTCGTCCTCTGGCCCGAACTCCAGCTGATCGCCGGGGAGAATGGGCTGGACGAAGCCGCCTTCCCCCCGATCGGGCTGCACATCTTCTACCACGCGACGGCCAACCAGCCGGTACCAGTGCTGGTCGGCTTCTTGCGGCGGGCCGAGCGCGACTTCTTCCGTAAGTTCACGACCGTAGAAGGGATTGGGCCATCGAAAGCGGCCAAGGCGATGAACGTTTCGGTGAGCACGATTGCGCGGGCGATCGAACAGGAAGACCGGGCGACGTTGACGCGCCTCCCGGGCGTGGGGGCGCGGGGCGCGGACAAGATCATCGCCACCTTGCGGGGGAAAGTGGTGGCGGAAGCAGCACTCCAGGATGGCGGCGTGGAGAAGCCGGTGGACGCCCAACGCATGGAGCAGAGCCGCGTGGTGGTGGACGCCGTAGAGGCCATCTCGGCGCTGGGCTTCCCGCGGAACGAGGCGAAGCGCTGGGTAGAAGAGGCGCAGGCGGACGACCCGGGCCTCGTGCGAGTGGAAGAGTTGATGCTCGCTGTGCTGCGGCGGCGGGATGCATCGCGGTGAACGTTGGTCGCGCGCATGACAGGGGTGGCTCACCATGGAGAGCGTGACCGACGAACCCTCCGAAAGCGCCAGCTCCCCCGAAACCGAACCGCAGCCAGCGCCTCCCAGACGACCCGCGCCTCCGCAGCAGCCGGCGTGGACCTATTTCCTGTCGCCTGCCGCGCTGGTCCTTGGTTCGATCATCATTTCGTTGACGATCTGGTACACGCAGAACGATTCGAGCGCCCCAGCAACAAACGTGGTCGCCATCGCCTCCCCCAGCGCCAACGAGAGCGTTAAGCCAGACGACGTGCCCCCGGTCTCGACGGCCAAGACGCTGATCGCGACGTTCGCTGGCTACGCAAAGCAGGTCGGCATGGACGATGCGAAGTTCAGCCAGTGCTTACAAGATCAGACAACCTCTCAGGCGAAAGTGGCCCTGATCAACAGCCAATTGCAGCGTGGGGCGGCGCTGGGAATCAACGGCACGCCGACGTTTGTGATCAACAACAAGTTGGTCGTCGGCGCGCAACCGGCGGCGATCTTCGATGAGGTCATCGAGAGGGAACTAAAGGGCAGCCCGGCCTCGCTCGAAGGCTATTCGGCGAATATCCAGGCGCTGGCCAGCAGTTCGCCGCCGCGCTTCCAGATCCTGGCCGCGAAAGTGGATGTCTCGGATGCGCCGGTCGAGGGGAATCGCAACGCGAAGGTGATGATCGCCGAGTTCAGCGATTTCCAGTGCCCGTTCTGCAAGCGCTGGGGCGACGACAATCTCGCGCGAATCCGCCCGAGGCTGGGGAACGACGTCGCTCTCGCCTTCCTCCACTTTCCGATCACGCAGATCCACCCGAACGCCGGGAACGCGAGCATCGCTGCCATCTGCGCCAACGAACAGGGCAAGTTCTGGCAGATGCACGACTTGCTTTTCGCCCGTCAGGCCGAGTGGGAAAAGCTTCCGATCAACTGACGCTACCGGAGCGCCGCGCTCAGGTTGGAACCCCGGGCGGCGGGCCGTTACGCTGAGTCCATGCCGAACTGGGTTGTCGAAGATGTCCTTGCCACCAGCCCGCGCCCGGGGTTCCGGCCCGGCCCGGAGCACACTGTGCCCGCGGGAGTGGTTGAAGAGTGGCTGCGCGAGGCGGATGAGCTGGGCATCAGGTCGGTCATCTGCCTGATCGGCGCGGACCAGCTCTGGCTCTACCGAAAGTCCGTGCCGGAAGGGCTGATCGCGCGCTACCGTTCCTCCGGCCTGGATGTCGAGCACATCGGCACAGAGGACCAGCAGACGCACCCGTTCACGCCGGAAGACCTGGAGCGGGCCTGGCAGGCGTTCAAGCGCATGCCCAAGCCCGTGCTGGTGCACTGCAGCGCGGGCATGGACCGCACGGGCCGCGTGGTCGCCCACATCATGCTCCAGCTCGGCTCGGGCGAGGGCACGGTGGCTGCGGGCTAATCCGGGATGAGGAGCACTCGCCCAAACGCGCCACGTCCCTCGATGTAGGCGTGGGCGGCAGCAGCCTCGGAGAGTGGGAACTGGCGGTCGATGACGACCTGCAACTCGCCGCGCGCGATATCGGCGAGGAGCCGCTCAATCATCGTGCGGCAGCGCTGCGGCTGGGCGGACATTTCCGCTCCGAGGAAGACGCCGTTGAGCGAAGCGTTCTTGCCCATGAGGGCACGGGTGTCCGGAACCATCTCTTCGCGGCCGGCGTTGCCGACCCAGCTCACGCGGCCGCGATAAGCGAGGGCCGCGATGCTGCCTTCCAACGTCTTGCCGCCGACGGAATCGACGACCAGGTTGACGCCGCGACCCTCAGTGAGCTGCATCGTCTTGGCAACGAAGTTTTCCGTGCGGTAGTTGATGCCGCGGTCCATGCCGAACGGCTTGAGACGCTCCAACTTCTCGTCGCTGGAGGCGGTGGCGAAGACGGTGGCGCCGACGCGCTTGGCGAGCTGGATGGCGGCGAGACCAACACCGCCGCCGCCAGCCTGGACCAGCACGGTCTCGCCAGCTTTCAGGCGGCCGAATTCGAACAGACAGTCATCGGCGGTGCCGAACTCGATCGGCACACCGGCCGCGTCTTCGAGGCTCATCCCTTTCGGCACCAGGTAGGTGGACTGCGACGCAACGGAGACGAGCGAGGCGTGTGAGCCGAAGGCCATGGTGGCAACGACGGCCTGGCCCGGCTCACGGTCGGTGACGTTTGCCCCCACTTCGCGGATGATCCCCGAGGCCTGGTAGCCCACGACGTGCGGGTGGGTGGCAAGCTCGCCACCGCGGCGGTTGAGGGTGTCGCCGCCCTGAATACCGATCGCCTTGACGTCGATCAGGACGCCGCCGGGCCGGCACGCCGGGTCTGGCAACTCTTCGTACTGGAAGACCGAGGGGTCTCCTGTCTGGTAGTAAACGGCTGCCTTCATGCGGGGTCACCTGCGCTTTTTGGAGTGCCAGAAGTGTATCCCGCCTCGACCATTTTTGTTGCGATCGGGTTTCTCGGCGTCGGCGGATAGTGCGTGCCGGGGCCATGCTGGTACGCTGGCCGCTCACAACATCGGCGTCACGCCGTCCGCCCAATTTCCCCCTTCTGGAGCCGTTCTCTCATGCCAGATACGCTTTCGAACACAATCACCGTTACCGACAACCGCACGGGCAAGACCATTGAGCTGCCGATTACCGATGGCACGGTGAAAGCGATGGACTTTCGCCAGCTGCGGGAAAACGACGATGACTTCGGGCTGATGGTCTACGACCCGGCATTCACGAATACGGCCTCGTGCCGGAGCGCGATCACGTACATCGATGGGGACGCCGGCATCCTGGAGTACCGCGGCTACCCAATCGAACAGCTTGCGGAGAAGAGCACCTTCCTCGAAACCGCCTACCTGATCATCTACGGCGAACTGCCTAACAAGGCGCAACTGGCAGAGTGGACGCACGACATCACCTACCACACGTTCGTGCACGAGGGGACGCGGAAGTTCATGGAGGGCTTCCACCACGATGCGCATCCGATGGGCATGCTGATCAGCACGGTGGCGGCGCTGAGCACGTTTTACCCGGAAGCCCAGGACGTGGACGACGCGCGTTCGCGTGAGATTCAGACGCACCGCCTGATCGCCAAGATGCCGACGCTGGCGGCGTTCGCCTATCGCTGGGTGCGCGGGCTGCCGATCGTTTACCCGGACAACGACCTTTCGTACTCGGGGAACTTCCTGAGCATGCTCTGGAAGATGTCGGAAGCGAAGTACACGCCTAACCCGGTGCTCGAACGGGCGATGGACGTGCTCTTCATCCTGCACGCGGACCACGAACAGAACTGCAGCGCGAACGCCATGCGCGCGGTTGGCAGTTCGCGGCCCGACCCGTATTCTGCCACCGCGGCGGCGACGGCGGCGCTCTACGGTCCGCTGCATGGCGGCGCCAACGAACAGGTGCTGCGGATGCTCGGCGAGATCGGATCGCCGGATCGTGTGCTGGAGTTCGTCAAGAAGTTCAAGGGTGGCGAAGGCCGCCTGATGGGCTTCGGGCACCGGGTCTACAAGAACTTCGACCCGCGCGGGACGATCATCAAGGGCATCGCGGACGAAATCCTGGACATGACCGAGCCTCACCCCTTGCTGGACGTCGCGAAGGAACTCGAGCGAATCGCCCTCGAAGACGACTACTTTGTGAAGCGCAAGCTCTACCCGAACGTGGACTTCTATTCGGGCATCATCTACCAAGCGCTGGGCTTCCCCGTGGAGATGTTCCCGGTGTTGTTCGCCATCCCGCGCACGGCCGGCTGGATTGCACAGTGGCGCGAGATGATCACCGACCCCGAACAGAAGATCGCCCGGCCGCGGCAGGTCTACACCGGAGAACGCAAGCTGGACTACGTGCCGCTGGAGTCACGGGGTTAGTGCTTGGTGCTTGGTCATCGGTGATGTGGATCCAGTAAGGGATCGCAAGCTTAACGCTAGCAGTGAGCACTCAGCACTCAGCACTGCACTTTCAATGGTGGCCGTGGACGAGCGAAAGAAACTCGGCGCGGGTGACGCTCGAGGCGCGGAACTCGCCGCGCATGGCGCTCGTGACCATGCGGCTGCCAGGCTTCTTCACGCCGCGCATGGTCATGCAGAGGTGTTCAGCCTCAATGACGACTGCAACGCCGTCCGGCTTCAGAGCGCCCATGATCGCCTCGGCTACCTGGCTGGTGAGCTGCTCCTGGATCTGCGGGCGGCGAGCGAAGCCTTCGACAACGCGCGCCAGCTTGCTGATGCCAACGACGCGCCCGTCCGGTACATAGCCGACATGGGCCTCGCCGTGGAAGGGGAGGAAGTGGTGTTCGCACATGCTGTAGAAAGGAATGTTGCGCAGGATCACCATCTCGTCGTGGGCTACTTCGAAACCGACCTTGAGGTAATCAGCAGGGTCCACGGCAAGGCCGCCGAAGATCTCCTCGTACATCTCGGCGATGCGGCGGGGAGTGTCGAGCAGCCCCTCGCGGGCCGGGTCTTCGCCCACCGCAAGGAGCAGTTCGGTGACGGCGGCCTTGACTCGCTCCCGATCGAGCGAGCGGCCATTGGTGTTCAACCGCGGTTCTTCGGTCATTGCCCGTGATCGTATCAGCCACGGGGCGGTTGCACCCGGCCCCCTTTCTTCCTGCACCCCGCGACGGCTACGATTGATCCATGCCCTGGTACGGATGGCTAATCCTTGGACTCGGCGCCTTCATCGCGATGGCGGCGATCATGTTGCGATTGCTGCGAGTTAGCAAACGGGGGCGGCGCTTCCTCGCGCTTGGGACGCGCTCGAAAATTCGGTTCGGGAGGATCCTGCTGAGCGACCCGGGCGTGGGGCTGCTGCCAAAGGTGACCCTGCTCTTGCTTGTCGGCTATCTTGCCCTGCCGTTCGACCTGATCCCTGATTTCATCCCGGTGCTTGGTCAACTGGACGATTTGGCGGTGGCCTTTGCGGCGATCGCGCTGTTGCTGGTCATCGTCCCTCGCGAGCGCTTCACGTCTGCCTTGAGGCAGGCGGAACTGGAGGCCGAGCAGCGGCGGATATCTGCCGCGACCACGCTTACGCAGGGCTAGCAAGCAGGGGCGCGGTGAGTAGCTGGCGGGTGATTGTTTCGACGTCGGCGAGAGTTTCATCGCCATTGCGACCGTCCCAGACGCCAATGCCGAGCATCGCCATCGTACAAGTGGCGATGAGCACGCGGGCGGTCGTTTGCACTGGGAGTGGCGCGATCTCGCCTCTTTCGATACCAGTACTGATGAGCAGGGCGAACGACGAGGTGAGCATTTCCGCCCAATTGGCGTCCAGGCGACGGTCGCGGGCGGCAGTCTGAAAGGCAGCGGCGAGCACTAGCCGGTTGTCGCGGATGTAATCGGCGAGGACGCGCATAGCGGTGACGACGCGATCGACGTAACCGGTGGTCTCATCGACAGCGGCGAAGTAGGAGAGTAGGGCCGCATCCGAACTCGACTTCAGTACCTCTCGGAGGATCTCCTCCTTCGAGGAGAAGTAGCCATAGAGGGTGCCGACGCCGGTATCGGCGATCTCGGCGATCTGCTGGATCGAGGTCTCCTCATAGCCGCTGCTGTGGAAGAGCCTCGTCGCCGCCTGGACGATGGTTGCGCGAGTGAGCGCCTTCCGGCGCTGGAGGCGACCAGGCGCGACCGTCTCTGGAGCTTGAGTCATCTCATCACCGTTCCCAAACGGCATTCTACTTCGAATACCTCCATGCTGCGCCTCGACTATGAAGAATCGGTTGCAAAGCGTCGAAGCCACAACCCGCGCTGGACGTAGGGAGGATAATTCATGCCATGCGTCACATTGCGGCCGCCGGGATCTTTGCTGTGTTAGTCCTGCACGGGTGCGGCGGGCCCGGCCCCCAGGGAGAGTTCGCGTACGGCACGCCCCCGGCCAACCGCACGCTGATCGTGCCAGGCAAGCCGCTCGACGAGGCTGACCGGGGCGTGGGACGGCCCGCGTCGATTTCAGGCACGGCAGGCTGCAGCCAGGGGCGGAGCGCCGGCGACCTGGTCGCCTCGGTGCAATCGCCTGGCGGCGCCCGAAGTTATCGCGTACACGTGCCCGCTGGCTACGACGCATCGGCACCGGCGCCGCTAGTCGTGAATTTCCACGGCTCCGCGAAGACGGCGCTGGAGCAAGAGACCTACAGCGGCCTGGCGGCGGTCGCGGCCCGCGAGGGCTTCATCCTGGTGACTCCGGAGGGCAGCGGCTTTCCGCAAGAGTGGGATGTCGTGGGGATCTACGCGAATGCAGGAGTGGACGATGTGCTGGTCACTCGCGACATCGTCGAGGCGATGAAGGCCACGTTCTGTATCGACCCGCTACGCGTGTATGCGGCGGGACTCTCCAACGGGGCGGAGATGGCCTCGCAGGTGGGCTGCTATCTGCCGGACGTATTCGCCGCGGTGGCGGCGGTTGCGGGCGTCGTTTACCAAGGATGCGACGGCAGACCGGTGGCGGTGATTGCGTTCCACGGCACGGACGACTACAACGTGCCCTTCGACACAGCGCAACCCGCGATGGCCGAGTGGGCCAGCCACAACGGATGCTCGGCAGAGCAGGAGAGGGTGGCGGTCACCGGGCACGTTTCGCGCGAAAGCTACCGGGGTTGCGACGGCGCCGATGTGGTGCTGTACGTCATTGAGGGGGGCGGCCACACCTGGCCGGATGCTGAAGACTACGCGGGCGGGGCAGGGCCGACGACGCACGAAATCAACGCGAGCGATCTGATCTGGGAGTTCTTCGCGAAGCATCCGATGCCGTGAGGCGGATCAGGATGCGGACCAGCTCACGTCTCCGTGGAGGTCGGCGGCGTGGGGTTTGGCGGCGAAGATTGCGTGCTCCTTCTTGCTGGCGCCGATTGTGGTTGGCAGGCCGTGACCGGGGTGCACGTGGGTGTCATCTGGGAGCGCAAAGAGTTCGGTGGTGATCGAGGCGAGTTCCTGCTGGAGGTCCGCGTTTGTGCGTGTACGGCCCGGCCCGCCGGGGAACAGCGTGTCGCCGACAAAGGCGTGCTTTTCGTGGACGAAAGTGGTGCTGCCGGGAGTGTGGCCTGGCACGCTCACCACGCGGAAGCGCAGGTTGCCGACGCTCACCTCGTCGCCGTGCGTCACCGTTTCGTCCAGCTGGCCGTCCTTCAGCCAGGGCTCGCGGGCGTCGGCGTAGACCTTGCAGCCGTAGCGCTCCTTCAGGCCGTCGATGCTCGCCGTGTGGTCGCCGTGCGAATGGGTGAGCAGGATCTTCGAAGGTTTTGCGCCGGCCGCTTCGGCGGCGGCGATGCTCTGCTCGATCTCGTCAGGGGCATCGACGAAGGCGGACTCGCCGGTCGCCTTATCGACGATGACGTAGATATTGTTGCCGAACCCGGCGGGTCCGGCGACCGTGATTTCGAGGTCGCCATCTTGAATGCGTTCCATGGAGGCTCCTAGCTGGGTCAGTTGAAGTGTGGCATGACGGTGTCGGCGAAGAGCCGTCCCGCTTCTTTGGTGTCGCGGCCGAAGAACTCCATGACGAACATGGTGCAACCGAGGTCGATGTGCTTCTGAATCTGTTCGCGGACGCGCGCCGGGCTGCCGGCGATGGCGAGCGGCCCTGTGGGATCGCCCATGTGGCCTCCGAAGATCTTCTTCGCGGATTCGACCATCGGGCCGGCGCTCTCATCGTCCGGGGCGATGGTGACGAGGCACTGCTGGCTGATCGTGATCTCCTCGATCGGGCGGCCGACGGTGACGCAGTGCTCCTTGAGCACGTCGATCTTGTGCGCCAGCGCACCCTGGTGGGCAGCCAGGTTGTTCCAGATGGCGGCCTCCTTCGCCGCGATCTTGAGCGTGACCTTTTCGCCGGCGCCGCCGATCAGGAGCGGTGGCATACGCGGCGGCTTGGGCTCGCAGACCAGGTTGTGGGCCTGAACGAACTGCCCTTCCATGGTCACCTCGGGTTCGCTCCACATACGTTTCCAGAGGGTGATCGTCTCGCGCAGTTGGCGCAGGCGGTCGGCGGTGGAGAGGAAGGGGACGCCGAAGTCAGTGAACTCGCGCGGCATCCAACCGGCGCCGAGGCCAGGGATGATGCGCCCGCCAGCGATGTTATCGATGGTCGCGATCACCTTGCCGAGCTGAGCCGGGTTGCGCATGCCCGCCGGGGTGACGAGCGTGCCGATCTCCACGCGTTCGGTGCTGGCGGCAAGCGCCGCGACGAGCGACCAGGCTTCGAGGATCGGGATCGTGGGCGCTTGCGGCCCGTAGAGGTGGTCGCACACCCAGATGGAGTCGTAGCCCATCGCCTCGAACTCGCGGGCGGCGGAACGGCTCTCTTCAAAGGTGCGTTTGATCTGCGGGACGGTGACGCCGAAATGGACTTTTGCCATGGATGCCTCCTTGGGGTTACTGACCGGGTTTGTAGGTCATGAGGAAGATGATGACGACCAGCGCGAGGCCTTCCAGCCCGCCAACCATTTGAATTCGCTTGCCGATCGCGGCGTAGGCAGCGGGGAGCGGCGCTGTGTCGGGTACACCGTCGAGTGCGGCGATAGCCGCCTTCACCTGGCGCTGCTGCACCAGCAGGTCAACGATGACGACGATTATGAACAGCGGGATGGCGGCGCTTAGCCAGGCGGGAAAGTCGTCCTTGTATCCGCTGCCGTCGTCGAAGATCAGGGCCACACCAAAGAGGGTAAGGACGACAGAGCCAGGGATGACGAGCATCCGTTCGATGCGGACGAGGAACTGCATCACGAAGCGCGTCGCGGCGACTCCGCTGCGTTCGGCTAAGGCCTGGAGGAACGGGAAGGCGAAGGTTGCGCCGATCGTCACGATGACCACCGCGACGTGCAGGAAGAGCATGATCCGGTAGCTTTCCACATGGATCCTTTCGGCCGTTTGGGCGAATCATACGCTCGCCGGGCGAAGGGGGTGACGTTGCTTCCTGGCGCCGAACGACAGCCGTTACTCCGCGTTGGGGAGATCCTTGGGCAAGGTGACGGTTGCTCCGGGGCCGAAGCCGTGGCGCGCGAACCAGCCCTGGTTTACTTCGAGTGTGTAGCGATAGGGGCTCTTCGGCGTCAGGCTCGTCTCATCGAGCGGCTGCGCGTTCCGCACCTCGAGCACCTTGCCGGAGGCATCGATGTAAGCGATGTCCAGGGGGAGGTAGGTGTTGCGCATCCAGAAGCCTACGCTGGTATCGGCGGGGAAAAGGAACAGCATCCCGGCGTCTTCGGTCATGGACTGGCGGAGCATCAGGCCCTGCTGGCGTTGCCTGTCCGTGGCGGCGATCTCGACGGTAACGGTCGTGCTCTTTCCACCACCGGAGACGGTCACGGTGGCCCGCTCGGAGGTCGTCGCTTTGGGCAGAGCATCGCCGCCACAATCACTGGCAATGAATGCGAGGAAGAGCAACGGCAGGAGGAGCAGTTGCGGCACGACGACACTGTAGCTTCTCGGACGGTTGGCTGGCGAAAAGCCGCCGGCCCCCTCCGTTCTCGCGGGTCCGCCGGAGGCCCGCGGTGGGCCTTCCAGATCAGTCCTCCATCCCGGCGCTATCAGGGATCTCCGCATCGTGCGGCGAACGGAGCGCGCATACGGTGGGTAGGTGCAACGAAGGCCGCCCGTCCCTACCGGAGCCCACCAGCCAAATGCGCTGATCGGGCGGCTGCGAAAGCCTCAGTACCTCATCCCCCTCGCGATCGTCGGCGGGATGATCGCGATCGCCTTCGGCATCCAGCCCGGCGGCGAGGCAACCCCGGCGAAGGGCGCGAACATCGCACGAGTGGCAACGGCCACTTCCGTCGTTTCCTCCCCAACCGCTGCTCTGGCGTCGCCCACCACGAAGCCCTCGGCCACAGTGGCTGTTGGCGCAACGCTGGTCAAAAACGCGACCGGGACGACTACCGCTTCGAACGTAGCAGGCCAGAACCCGGCCTCCATCGCACAGGGCGCTGAGAACGATGTGGCCGGCGTGCGTGGGACGCCCGAGGCCACCGCGACAGTTGCCGCCGACCTTTCCCACCAGTCGACGCAGTGCGGCGCACTGCAAGAGACGGTCATCCCGCTCAGCGTTGAGCAGGGGATCAGCGGGACCTCGGTAAAAGCGTCACGTGTTGCCGTCTACCCGGTCGAATACTTCCGCTGCATCCTGATGGCCACGGGCGGGGTGGAGGCGATCAACCTGGCGCAGTCGGTTTCGAAGGCCGCGAACGGCGGCATGACGCACGCTGTGCTGATCGACCTGTGGATGACAAACGCGGGGAAAGAGTTCGGACAGCTAAACCTGAAGACGGCCACGCTGGCAGTTGCCGGGCAGTCATTCGGGCCGCTGGCAACGCTGGGTGGGCGTTCCGAGGTGGTGGTTTCGAGCGGGCAGGGCAGGAACGTGACGCTGGTGGTAGCCGTGAAGAACACGGTTGGAGCGACCACCGGCCCAATGACGCTGATCCTGGAAGCGCCGCTCATCGGTGGGAAGCAGACGCTGGGGAAGTATCAGCTGTTCTTGCCCACGCCATGAGGGGGAACCTGCCAGCTTTGCCCGTTCCCCGGAGATGCGATACATTCGCTTTCGACAACTGAAGAGCCCGAGACCACAGGTCCCCCATGCCAACCGTCCCTGGACGGGGGAGAATGCCGAAAGGCGCCTGCCGAGGCAGTGATGATGTAGCGTACGCGTACGCTTCCGCTCCCTGCCGATGCGCAGGGATTTCTGTTTTCCCGGCTCGAACGCAACTGGCACACGTCCGCCGTAGAGGTTGGGTGTGGCCGTCACTCCAATGTAAGGAGCTGCCCATGCCGACCCCACGGAAGGTCGCAATGCTGGCCGAGATCAAGGACGCGATGGCGCGAGCCTCGGTCCTGATCAGTGCCGACTATCGTGGACTGACCGTCGCCCAACTCACGGAGCTTCGCCGCGCACTGCGCCCAGCGAACGTTGAAGTGAAGGTCGTCAAGAACACGCTGGCGGCGTTGGCCGCAAAAGAGGCCGGCCGGCCGGAGATGGCGGAGCTGCTTTCTGGCCCCACCGCAATCGCCATCGGTTTCGGCGACCCAATCGCGCCGGTCAAGCTGCTCACGGAACACCTGCGCGTCAAGCGCATGACCCTGGATATCCACGGCGGCTGGCTGGAGGGCAAGGTGCTCTCCCGCAGCGAAGTGGAGAGCCTGGCAACGCTGCCCTCCAAGGAGCAGCTGCTCACGGACGTTATCGCCAAGCTCCAGAGCCCGCTCTACAACTTCGCCGGCCTGCTGCAGGCCAGCATGCGCAACTTCGCGGGGCTCATTGAATCCCGCGCCGCCCAGCTCGAAAGCGCCGCGTAGGCAGCCTCCGGGCACGACACCACCACAAACACGAGGTTTCACAATGGCTAAGATCGAAGACGCACTGGAAATCATCAAGGGGATGACGCTCCTCGAACTCCGCGACCTGAACAAGGCGATCGAAGAGGAGTTTGGGATCACGGCGGCGGCGCCGATGATGATGGCGGCTGGCCCGGCCGGCGGTGGCGCGGCCGCTTCTGCCGAGCCCGAAGAAGAGAAGACTGAGTTCAACGTCACGCTCAAGAGCTTCGGTGAGAACAAGATCAACGTGATCAAGGCGATGCGCGAAGTGGTCAGCGGCCTGGGCCTCAAGGAGGCCAAGGATCTCGTTGAGTCTGCTCCCGCCAAGGTCAAGGAAGGCATCGGCAAGGACGAAGCCGAGTCTATCAAGGCCAAGCTGACGGAAGCCGGCGCGACCGTCGAAATCGATTAACTTCGCCTACCAGCGAATCACAAGGAAGCCCGGCGAAAATCGCCGGGCTTCCTTGTGTCCCGGGCTCGCAACGCCTCAGCGCCAGTGGGGGGCGTTGTTGTAGGGGATGTCGCGGACCGCGTGTGAGAGATGAAGCACTTCTTCCTCGTCGAAGCCGAGCGTAACGAGGGAACGGCGCATCACTTCGAGCCCGCCTTCGTACTCGGGGATGACGACTTCGGTCGCACCGAGAAAGAGCAGGATCGGCGCCTCGGCGGCGGTGCGCGCACGCACGATAATGGGCACGGACGGATTGAGATTGCGGACGTTCGAGAGCACAAGAAAGGTGGTGCTCTCGTCAGGGACGGCCAGGACAACGAGGCTTGCGCCTTCGAGGCCGGCCTTCTTTAGCACCTCGATGCTCGCCGCGTCTCCCCAGATGGTGGGGATGCCCGCGCTGTTCAGGCGCCTGGCGAGTCCGATGTCCGCCTCGATGACGCCAAAGGGGAGGGAGAGCCCACCGAGGGCGTGTCCCGTCATTTCGCCAACGCGACCGTAGCCGACGATCACCGCGTGGCCTGAACGTGGCATTGTTCCTTCGGGGAGAGGGCCCTGCCGGTCGAGCGTGCGCCAGAGCGGCGGCAGCCGGCGGAGCAGCCGTTCGGCAAGAGGGATCGAGGCGAAGGCGAGGGGGTTGAGGGTGATCGCCACCATCGCGACCGCGAGGACCACGTTGTAGGTGGCGTCCGACATCAGTTCCAGCCCGAGACTCTGGTCGGCGATGATGAACGAGAACTCGCCGAGCTGTGCGAGTCCGGCGCCGACGGTGAGGGCCGTGCGCGCTGGGTACGGGAACAGCGCCGCCACGCCGAAGGCGATGAGCGCGTTGCCGAAGAGCACGGCGAGCAGCATAGCTGCGAAGAGGCCAAGGTGGCCGATCAACACCGCCGGGTCGAGCAGCATCCCTACTGAGACGAAGAACAACACGGCGAACGCTTCGCGCAGTGGGATAACGTCGGCGGCGGCCTGGTGATTGGCGTCTGTCTCGCTGACCACGACACCAGCGACGAACGCGCCGAGCGCCACGGAAAGACCGAAGGCCTCTGCACCAGTGGCGATCCCCAGCGCGCCAGCGACGACGGCGAGGATGAAGAGTTCACGCGAGCCGGTCTTTGCGACCCAGGCGAGGAGATGGGGAACGAGGAGAGAACCGGCGGTGAACGTCACCGTGAGGAAGACGGCTGCCTTGGCCAGGGCGATCACAACGTCCTGGAACAGGTTGCCCTCGGCGCCGGGCGCGAGCGCGGGGAGAAGGACGAGGAAGAGCACCGTCGCGATGTCCTGGACGATCAGCCAGCCGACGGCCACCCGGCCGTGGATCGAGTCCATCAGGCCTCGCTCCTCAAGCGAACGGATGAGGACGACGGTGCTGGCGATCGAGATGGCGAGCCCGAGGACGAGCGCCTCTCGCCAGGGAAGGCCGAACGCGGCGCCGATCCCTGAACCGAGGGCGGTGGCCAACAAGACCTGGGCGAGAGCGCCGGGGATCGCGATCTTCTTCACGGAAAGGAGGTCGCGGACGTTGAAATGCAAACCCACGCCGAACATGAGGAAAATGACGCCAAGCTCGGCGAGGGCGTCGAGGGGTGCGTTATCTGCCTGGTAGCCGGGAGTGAATGGCCCAATGAGCACGCCAGCGGCGAGGTAGCCGACTACCGGAGAGAGGCGCAAGAATCTCGCCAGCACGCCGCCGGCGAACGCCGCTGCCAACCCGGCGGCCACAGTGCTAAGAAGGTTGAGTTCGTTCACCCTGACCGCCTTTCGGCCAACGAGCGCCGAGGAAGACGGCCAGGCGGTCAGTGCAGCGGCGCCGATCAGCCATCTGCGCCCTTGCCCCGCTTCAGCTCCCAGAAGGTCTCCGAGACCTCTGGCACGTCCACTTCGAGCTGGGCGTCGATGCGGACGAGGAGGTCTTCGATCTGTTCGGTCGTCATATCGCGCTGGACGGCGAGTTCGCCGGAGACGAGCACGCTGTGCGAACCGAGCTGCATGGTCAGCAGCCGCACCACATCGCGCACTTCAGGGAAGGCGCGCACGCTGGCGGAGATGGCAATGCGGGTCTCGGGGCTGGCTGCCGCGCCAAGAAGCAGGCTGCGCGACTGCAGTCCGAGCATCACCGCAACCAAGGCCAGCACCGCCCCGATACTGAGCGCGGCCACACCATCCCAGTGTTCGTTGCCGGTGAGTTCGGAGACGAAAAGACCAGTGGCGGCGAGGAGCAAGCCGGTCAGGGCTGCGCTGTCCTCCCAGAAGACGGTCTTGGTCGTTAGGTCCGGAGACTTGCGGATGTAACGGAGGAAGCTCCAGGAGCGTTCGGCCGCGCTGCGCCGCAGTTCGCGCACCGCTACCGCGAAGGATACCGACTCGAACAGGAAGGCCATGCCGAGAACGCCAAAACCGATCCCCAGCTCGGTCGCCGAGCGTTCGTGAACGTCGTTTTGGGCGAGCGTCCGAAGTCCTTCGTACACGGAGAACGTCGCGCCTGCCACGAAGATGAAGATGGCGGCGAGAAACGACCAGAAAAAGCCTTCCTTGCCGTAGCCGTGGGGATGGTCCTCGTCGGGCTTTGCTTCCGAAAGCCGCAGGCCGAGGAGCAGAAATACCTGGTTGACTGTGTCAGCGGCGGAGTGGCCGGCTTCCGCGAGGAGCGCACCACTGCCGGTGATCAGCCCGGCGGCAAGCTTGCCCACGGCGATGGCGAAGTTCGCGCCCATCGCTGCGAGTACGGTTGTCCTGCTCTCGGCGGCCACCGGTGCAGTCTACCGGAACCTCTGCTGACGCTTCGTGGAGCGGCAGAGAGTCTTGCGGCCGGCGGAAATCTGCGACGAAGGTGTAAGTCTGGTTAAGAATTCCGTAACGGATTAGTCAAAGGGCGCTGATAGCGTCTCTGTATGCCCGATTCCGCGGACCTGGATCTTGCAGCCTACTACGCAGAGCATTTGCCGGCGGACGCAATCGACCTCTCCGTTTCGTCACCGCCCGCCGCGCCGCTTGGGCTGGGCGCATGGTGCGAGAGCGACTCATCCTTCGTCACGTCCGGCGTTTCCGAGCCCCTACGAGCAGCGATCGCCGCCCGGTACAGGACGCTGACCGCCGACGACATCCTGGTCTGTGCGGGCGCTGGCGAAGCGCTTGCGGCCGTTGTTTTCGCTACCCTTCGGACGGGGTCAACCTTGATCGCCGACCGGGCGGCATATCCAAGCGTTCTGAACGCCGCTCGCCACTGCGGCGCTGAGATCGTCTCCCCGGCGAGTGGCGCAAAGGCTACGCTCGCCGTTTTGACGAACCCCGGCGTGCCGTTCGGTGACATTCGAGACACCTCGGGGTTCATCGCCGAGGCCATCGCGGCCGGCGCGATTTCGGTGGTCGATGAAGTCTACCGGGACCTCGCGCTCGCGGGCGCGCGCCTGGAGGCGGCCGCCGACATCGATCCTTCGGCCCTGAGCATTGGCGACCTTTCGAAGCCGCTCGGCCTGGGAGGCCTGCGCATCGGCTGGGTGGCGACGCGCAATCGCGAAGTGCTGCGAAAGGTCGACCGCGAACTACAGTTGCTTTCGGGTGGCCCTTCGAGCCTTTCGGTGAGGGCGGCGATAGTGGCCCTCGGTTCGTTCGACCGATCGGTGAGGGACACGCTCGAATCGGCAACGACGAACAGCGTGGCGGTGTACGCCGCGCTGACACGCCACGGCTGGACCGTCCGCAAGCCGGAGGCAGGCCTGACGGCCATCGCGTTCCCGCCCGCCCCGATCCCTGGCGAGGCGCTTGCGGGGCTCAAAGCTGCCGGTTACTTCCTTCTGCCGACATCGGTGTTTGGGCTGCCAGGCGGATATCGCGTTTCGTTGCTGGCCGATGCTTCGCAGCTAAACTACGCGCTAGGAATGCTGTCCAAACCGAATCAACTGCCACTGGTGCTTGCCACTGCCGAGTTGCCCCTCACCTCCCAACCGTCCCTCACTGCGTTGGACGAAGGGAGACGGCTGGTCGTGCTCTCGAAAGCTCCCGGTGCCGGCAGAGCAAAGACGCGGCTGGCGGCCAGGCTTGGCCAGCAAGCGACGGAGCGCCTCGCGCTCGCCTTCATCACCGACACGCTGGCGCTCGGCTCAGGTCCGGGCTGGGAGACGATCGTCTCCCTCGATCCGCCAGAAGCAGCGGGGAGGCTGCGAGCACTCGCTCCGTTAGCGACCTTCGTGGCACAGACCCGCGGTGATCTTGGCGCCCGCATTACGCAGGCGCTCACGGCGGCTGCGACAACAGGCCCGGCGGTACTGATCGGTTCGGATACTCCAGACCTCCCGGCTTCGATCCTGAGCGAAGCGTTTGAGGCGCTGGAGACACACGATGCGGTGCTGGGACCCGCGCGAGACGGCGGGTTCTATCTGCTCGGCCTGCGGCAGCCGATCGAGAACATCTTCGCGGGCGTGGAATGGAGCACAGAAACCGTGTTCGAACGGACGGCGCGGAACATCGCCACCGCGGGCAAGAGTTGCGCCGTCCTCCAGGAGTGGCAGGACGTGGACGATGCCGATTCGCTGGCATCGCTCGCGGAGCGGCTGACGAACGCGGACTCGGCGCCCGCCACGCGCGCTGTGCTGGAGTCACTTTCGGTGGAGGTTCCCCGTGGCGCATGAGGTCCCGCCATACACCAGCACACGCCTGACGGCGCATGTCGGGCTCGTGTTGAGCCTGATGCTCGCCGCGTTGTTCGCGAGTGGCGCGTTCTTTTTCCTCTTCACCTTCAACTATGACGTGCCGCCCTGGTTTGTACCGGTGCGGTTCCTGCACTTCTACGTGGGGCTCGCCTCTATCCCGTTCCTGATCGCGAAGTACGGGACGACCTCGGTGCGGCTGCTGGGCTACTACGCGCGAGTGCCGCGGTTCAAAAAGGCCGGGCCGCCGCAGTTGATCCCGCGACTGCTCTCGCCGCTGCTTGCGCTCGATTTCTTCGTCCTCTACTTCAGCGGGCTCTACATGCTCTTCCACTACTACTACACGGTCACAAACATCTGGCCGTTCGATGCGAAACCGGTGCAGGTGCACCTTTGGGCGTCGATCATCGGCGCTCCGCTGATCACGATTCACCTGCTCTGGCACCTGGCGGCGGCGTACAGCGCCACTCCGGCACGGACCGTGCTTGTACCCGAAAAGCTCGCACCCCACGAAGAACAGCGAAGCGGCAGAATTACCCGGCGCCTGGCGTTAACAGGCCTTGGAGCGGTCGGAGCGGCGCTCGCCCTCGGGTTCCAGAACACGGCATTGCGCAGCTGGGAAGCGAAGGGGCTGTTCATCGGGCGCATCCCGGAGGAGGAGAAGGGCGGCCCGGGCGATTTCCCGGTCGAAACCCTCTTCGGCAAGGCGGACAACGTCGATATCGCGAACTACCGCCTGGAAGTCAGAGGCGAAGTCGACAATCCACTTTCGCTCACGTACGAACAACTGCTGGCGATCCCAGCCCAGGAGTTCCGGGTGCGAATCGCTTGCGTCAGCGGTTGGACGCAACGGCCGGTGTGGCGCGGACCCCGCGTGACGGACGTGCTGGCCATGGCCAGGGAACGGGGCGGAACGCAATCGGTGGCCTTTCAGGCGATCAAGAATGAGGGCGGACAACAGTACGGTTTTACCTGGCACCGCCGGCGGCTGAACGACAGCCGCGCGATTCTGGCGACGCACGTTAACGGTGCGCCGCTGAGCACGAACCACGGCTTTCCCGTGCGGCTGATCGTCCCAGGCTATCCCGGCCAGAATATGGTGAAGCAGATTCAGCGGATGGACGTGCGGGGAAATGACGAAGAGTTCAAGCCAGACTTTCAGATTGTGAGCGCAGGGACGCCCGAGGAGACCAACGCATGACCAGCCCAACGTTTGAGCGCCGTGGAATCACGGTCTCCCGGCCTCCGGACGAGCTCTATCTGGAAGTGACGAACCGTTGCAATCTCAAGTGCGTCACTTGCCCGCAATCCTGGGGAATGCCCGAAGCGTCCGCCGACCTGACGCCTGAGTGGGCGACGCACATTCTGGACCAGGTGCCCGAGGTGCGGCGCGTAGTGCTGCACGGCATCGGCGAGCCGACGCTCAACCCGTTGCTGCCGGAGATCATCGCGCTCGTGAAATCCCGTGGGGCGTACGCATTGTTCAACACGAACGGGCTGACGCTGCGGGGCGCCCTGCTCGACAAACTCGCGCTGAGCGGCCTGGACGAGGTGCGGGTGTCGATCGATTCGGCCACACCGGAGACTTACAGGCTGGTGCGCGGCGCTGATGGCTTCAGCCGGATCATCGAAAACGTGAAGGCCCTGCGGGCGGCCAAAGAGCGGCTCGGGAGCCTGACCCCACGCATCTCGCTCTGGATGACGGGCTTGAAAACCAACATCGCGGAACTGCCTGCGCTGATCGATGTCGCGCACGGAGCCGGCATCACCGAGGTGTACCTACAGCGCCTGGTGTACTCGGGCCGCGGGCTAGCAACGAGCGAGCAGGCGTTGTACGGGCGGCTGGACGATGGCGAACACGCGGCCCTAGCAGCCGCGCAACAGCGGGCGGCGCAGCTTGGAATCACCCTGCGCGGGTCCTCTGAGGCGCTGCCGCCGGAGATCGCGCCCGAGGCCGCGCTCGCGCCGTGGCGCGCCTGCCGGAGACCGTGGTCACTGGTCTACATCACCGCGAACGGCAGCGTACTGCCGTGCTGCATCTCGCCGTTCACGGATGCGCCCTACGAGGGGATCGTGCTGGGCAACGCGTTTCGGCAGCCACTGGAAGAGATCTGGAACGGGCCGCGCTACCAAAAATGGCGAGCGGCGATGCTCGACGGCGCACCTCCGCCGGCTTGCGCGAGTTGCGGGTCGGCGTGGGCGCTGTAGCCAATGAACGTGTTTGCCGACCAGACGGCAGCCGCTGCGCCGCAAGTCCGGGGACGCACTGGTGCGCGGCTCTGGGCCAGGAAGGACAGCTGGTGGGCGGTCGCTGTCGTGCTCGCCGCCGGGGTGGTGGCGGCGGCGTTCGTGGCGAACGCGCAGAGCCGGTGGGACAACTACCGCACGAACGCCTTCGACCTGGCGTTCTTCGACCAGATCATCTGGAACACCTCGCGCGGCGGATGGTTTCAGACAACGTTCGTGGGCTACAACTTCGCCGGTCAGCACCTGGAGCCAATCCTGCTGCTGTTCGTGCCCGCCTATTGGCTGGGGGCAGGGCCGCCGATGCTGTTGGCAACCCAGGCGATTATGGCCGCTGGCGCGGCGATCCCGCTCTACGCAGCCTCGCGGCGATTCGGGCTTCCGGCAGCGCTTTCGACTGCCGTCGCGGCCAGCTATTTGCTCAACCCGTACCTCCACCGCGCATTGGATTTCGACTTTCACCCCGAGGTAATGGTGGCGCTGCCCGTGTTTGGCGCAGCCTGGGCCATGGCAGCCAAGCGCTACCGGCTGGCCGCCGTGCTGGCTCTTTCGACCTTGCTCTTTAAGGAGGACGCGGCGTTCGTCGCGCTGGCGCTGGCGGCGGTGCTGTGGTTTGAAGGTGCGCGCCGGGAGGCCATGGTGACCGGCGTGATTGCGGTCGCCTACGCGTTCATTGCGGTGGTGATCATCATGCCAATAGTCCGCGGAGGCGCGTCCAGTGACCTGGTCGAACGCTACGGCTACCTCGTAGATACGACGCGGCAATCGCAGTTCCTGCCGCGTTTGCTCACGCACCCCTGGGTTATCCCCGGGCACCTGTTCGCGCCGGCGCAGTTGTGGACGATGGCGTTGTTCCTCGGGGCGTCGGCGCCATTGGCGGCATTGCGGCCGCGGCTGCTGGTGTTTCTGCTACCGGGGCTGGCTGTCGCGCTACTGGCTTCGCACCCAGAACAGCGTGCGCTGGAGCTGCACTACAGCGCCGAGGTGATCCCGCTGGCAGTGCTTCTTGGGGTGCTTGGGGCGCGGCCCGCCTTGCGCCGCTTTGCGCTGCCCGTTGTGGCGGGGGCAGTCCTCCTTCCGGTGTTCATTGGCTTCCTGGCGTTGAGCCCGTTTTCGCCGCAAGCCGAACGGCAACATGGCCCGTCGTCCACCCATCTCGCGGCGTTACGTGAAGGGCTCGAGATGGTACCGAACGACGCGATGCAAGAGGTATCAGCGCAGTCAAGTCTGCTCCCGCGCCTCTCGCAGCGGGCGAACGCGTGGGAGTTCCCGCAGGCGGCGGCAAGGGTCGAATGGGTGGTGGTGGACCGCTACACGCATCGCAGCACGCAGGCTGTCTCAGCTGGCTACGACGCCGCCCTGGCCAACGTCCGGGCGACCTTCGAGCAGGTCTACGACCGCGACGGGGTGGAAGTCTTCAGGAGGATCCGATGAACGTCACGCTGATTATGCCCGCGCGAAACGAAGCCGAGACGATCCGTAAGGTGATCGGTGAGGTGCGGCAACACTTTGATGGCACGGTGATTGTGGTGGACAACGGCAGCACCGATGCGACGGCCGAATGGGCGCGGGAGGCTGGCGCGCAGACGGTTTGGGAGCCGCGGGCCGGCTACGGGCGGGCGTGCGAGGCAGGGATCGCGGGCGCGCCCTCCGACACCGAGGTCTTCGCTTTCATGGACGCCGATGGCAGCGACCGTCCGGAAGACATCCCGGCGCTGCTTGCGGCGATTCACTCAGGAGCCGCCCTGGCACTTGGGGTCCGCAAGGGAGCGGGCGTAGAGAAGGGGTCGATCGCCCCGGCGGCCCGCTTCGGCAATTTCCTTAGTGGAATGCTGATCGGGACGATTTGGGGGACGCGTGTGCACGACCTTTCGCCGCTGAAGGCAGTGACAGCCGATGCGCTCGCAACGCTCGACCTGCGCCAGAAGACGTATGGCTGGACCGTGGAGATGCTGGCCAAGGCGGCACGCGACGAATTGACCATCGCGGAGGTTGAGGTTGGCTACCGGCATCGCGCGGGCGGCGAATCGAAAGTGAGCGGCAACCTGGCCGGATCGCTGAAAGCCGGGTACAGGATTCTGCGGACGATTGCGGCGGTGGCGGTCCCTGGGTTCACGCGCCCGTCTGCGCCGGTGCTCGCGGGAGGCCTGGTGGGGCTCGCGTTGCTGCTGCTGTTCAGCGTTTGGTTGTGGGTACAGGCGCCGTCCAGTTCCGGGGTGCTGGTGGCGGCGTGGCTGCTCGCCTGGCCGGTGCTGCTTCTAACGGTGGGCGTGGGCGCGGTGGTAGCGGCGGTGAGCGCGCGCAAGCGCACAACAACAGAACCGGCATAGTTCGCCGTTCATCTTCTGTTCAGATACGGGGTTGCCGGGCGAGCTAGGATAATGGTCGTATGGAAGCCGCCCGCATTCTCGTCGTGGACGACGAACCGATGGTCACCGAAGTTGTCGAACGTTACCTCCAGCGAGAGGGCTACGCGGTGCGCACGGCAGCCGATGGCGCCGCAGCGATGGATGCCTTCGCTGACATGCGCCCACATCTCGTGGTGCTGGACCTGATGCTGCCGCAGGTGAACGGGATGGAGGTCTGCCGGCGCATCCGCGAATCCTCAAAGACGCCGATCATCATGTTGACAGCGCGGGGCGACGAGATGGACCGCATCGCGGGATTCGAATCCGGGGCGGACGACTACCTTTCGAAGCCGTTTAGCCCGAGGGAGTTGGTCATGCGTGTAAAGGCGGTGCTGCGGCGCACCTTCGATGGCGGCATCGCGCAGCCCGGAGAGCGCGTTTCCGCCGGCGAGATCGTCGCCGACCCGCGGGCGCGCACAGTGACGGTCGGCGGGGCATCGACTGAGCTGACGACGCGCGAGTTCGACTTGCTGGTCTACTTGATGACGCACCCCGGCGAGGTGTTTTCGCGCGAGCAGCTGCTGGAACGCGTTTGGAAGTACGAGTGGTTCGGCGATTCGAGCACGGTGACCGTACACATCCGCCGCCTTCGCACAAAGGTTGAGGCAGAGCCAGACAACCCGAAGCACATTAAGACGGTCTGGGGATCGGGTTACCGATGGGAGAACTGACAGCCCCCCGGCGAGCTTTCCCGCTGATGGTCGCCTGGGCCAGCGTCGGCGTCGCCACTCTGTTGGCGACCGTCGCGACGCAGCTGCTATTCGGTCCTCCTGGGGCAGACCTGGCGATCCTCGGGATCACGCTGGGGGTCACGGGCATCGCGGGGGCGGGAGCGGCGATGCTGGCGCCGCGCTGGACGGCCCGCCTGCCGTTGCGCTGGCAGCTAACGGCCTTTGCAGCAATCGGGCTTCTCGGGCTGGTCCTGAACATCTTTGTCGCGGCGGCGCTGATGTTCCTCAGCCCGCACGATTTCCGCCTCCTACTGGTGCTCTGCGGGTTCGCGGTGCTGGCGACGGTGGGCCCGGCCCAGCTGATGGCGAGCATTGTGAGCAAACGGTTCGAGCGCTTGGAAGCGGGCACATCGCGCATTGCGGCAGGGGATCTCGCGGCCCGCGTGCCAGTGGATGGAGCCGACGAAATCTCGCGGCTGGCGACGGCGTTCAACAGCATGGCCGGCTCACTGGAGCAGGCACGCCGCGACCGGGATGACCTGGAGGGTGCCCGGCGCGACCTGTTCGCGG
Organism: Tepidiformaceae bacterium; assembly: GCA_039917655.1. Taxonomy (GTDB): domain Bacteria; phylum Chloroflexota; class Dehalococcoidia; order Tepidiformales; family Tepidiformaceae; genus PNKC01. The sequence continues at coordinate 21,604 of JBDSJC010000021.1, read as the reverse complement.
CGATCTCGCACGACCTCCGCACACCCCTGGCGGCGATGCGCGTGATGGTGGAAGCGATCACGGACGGCGTGGTTTCGGACACCGCCACACAGGACCGCTACCTGGCATCGATCTCATCTGAGATTCAGCGACTGTCCATGCTTATCGACGACCTGTTCGAACTGACGACGATAGAAAGCGGCGAACTTCACCTGCGGTTGGAGACGCTGCGCGTGGAAGACGTGGTGGCGGAGACGGTCGATGCGTTCCGGGCGCAGGTTGAGCGGGCGGGCATCCGCCTCGCCTACGACCGGCAACCTGGCACCCTGCCAATCCAGGCAGATCCACATCGGCTGTCCCGGGTGCTCTACAACCTGCTCCAGAACGCCATCCGGCACACGCCGAGCGACGGCACGATCGTGCTGCGAAGCGAACCTGCCGGCGACGCGGTGCAACTCTCGGTGTGCGATAGCGGCGAGGGGATTGCGAGCGAAGACGCCCCGTTCGTGTTCGACCGGTTCTATCGCGGAGACCGGGCGCGCGCGCGGGACGGAGCGGGGAGCGGGCTGGGCCTGGCGATCGCTCGCGGCATCGTGGAGGCCCACGGGGGTCGCATCTGGATCGAGCCGACTCCCGGTAGCGGGGCGACCGTGGCGTTTAGCCTGCCGGCGGCCAGTTAGCTCGGCGGGCCAGCCACGTCTGTTTCGCCGTAGACGGCGTCGCGGGACTTGCGGAAAGCTTCCCAGCCCTGTTCGCGCAGCACCTTGAGGTGCGGGTCGGCATCAGCAGGCGCCTGCCCGGTAGCTTCGGCAATTGCGGGGTCTGAGCGGTAGCCCAGGCCGTCGCGGAAACCCGCCAGTTCGTACGTCCGGTTCACCAACAGTTTGTTCATGCTCACGGTCTTTGCCGGGAGCGAGACGAGCTTCTTGGCCATCTCTTCGGCCGCGTTCATCAGCTCACCAGCCGGGACGACTCTGTTCACGAGCCCGAGGCGCATCGCCTCCTGGGCGCTGTAGCGCTCGCCGAGCATAAGGATCTCTTTCGCCTGCTTCATCCCCACGAGATACGGGGTGATGAGGATGGGCGGGCCAAAGCCGTGGCGAATCTGAACCTCGCCGAAGACGGCGTCATCGGCGGCGACCGTGAGGTCGCACATGCCAGCCAACTCGCATCCCTGGCCGACAGCGTAACCCCGGACGGCGGCAATCACCGGCTTCGGCATCTGCCAGATGGCCATGATGATCTGCATGGTGGAGGGCGTCGGCAGGTCGTCGTCGGGGGGCGTGGATTGGATATCGCCGCCGGCGCAGAAGGCGCGGCCGGCGCCGGTAAGGATGACGGCCCTAACGTCATCATCGGCGGCCGCTTTCTCGACCGCCCAGTGCAGTCGGCGGTTGATCGACCAGTTAATCGCGTTCAGGACGACCGGGCGGTTGAGCGTGATGACGGCGTAGGCTTCGCGCTTCTCGTAGAGCACGTCATCGAGCGAGGGTGGTGGGATCACGGGTTGAGTTCCGGGCATCGCTTCTCCAAAACGGTGGTGGTGTGTCCGAAGCCTAGCGGCAACGTGGCGGGCGGCGCCAGTCAGTCGATCGGCGAGGCGACCGCCGCAGGGCCGCGGCTGGCGGGGCGCAAGACCCATCGGCGGATGGGCAGCCCCTGGACAAGGGCCACGCCCGCAACCACGCAGGCCAGTCCGCCGAGCAGGTTCCAGCCGACCGGTTCGCCCAGCACCAGCCAGCCAAGGAAGACGCCCAGCGGCGGCATGAGGTAGGTGACGACGGCCGCGCGCACCGGGCCGACTTCGCCGATGAGCCACATGTAGGCGATCACGCCGATGCCCGACCCGGCGCAGCCGAGCGCAAAGAGGCTCACCCACTGGCCGGCGCCCATCTGAGCGGTCGCGAACGCGCCGGTGACGAGCGCGGCCGGCCAGAGGTAGAGCGTGGCGAACCCGATCTGTCCGAGGGCGAGGGCAACCGCCGGGACGTGGGAGAGGAAGCGGCGAATAGACACGGCCGAAATGCCGTAGCACATGGTCGCGGCTAGCATGACGAGGACCGCTGTTGAACCGGAGCTGCCAGCGTTCAGCATGTCGCCGCCCATGAGGAGGAGGACGCCGGCGAAGCCGACGAAGAGTCCGAGGAGACGGATGCCGTTCAGGCGATCTGTCTTCAGGAGGATGGTGCCGAAGATCGCGCTCCAGAGCGGCTGGCTGGAGTTGGCGATGCTCGATGCGCCGCTGGGGGCATGCTGGGCGGCAATGCCGAAAAGCGTCCAGGGCAGCGCGAAGTTGAGGAGGCCGAGTCCGGCGAGCAGCAGCCAACTCCGCCGGTCGCGGGGGAACCGGGCGCGGGCGGCCCAGGCGAACGGGGCGATGGTGAGGAATCCGAGGCCGGTGCGAGACGCGCTGACGCCGAGCGGCTCGATATTCGCATCGACGAGCACCTTGATGAACAGGAAGGAGCCTCCCCAGAGGGCGCCGAGGCCGAGGAGGACGAGAAGTTGGCGAGTGGTCACGGGGAGAGAACGTACCTCACGTCCGAGAGTAACGGAGTTCGGCGGCAATCGCCCGGACCAATGATGGAGCTACAGATCGGCGTATTGGAGCGCGCGAGTCGATTCGAACAGCTCCCACCATGCCTCTTCCGCGATTGGCGAGCCGGTGAATCCGGGGCACTCCACGTGCCGCAGGAGGAGCGGGACGAGGGCGTCCTCACGGCCCTCAACGAAGGCCGCAACCGCGCGAACGAATCCACCCGTGTCGGAGTAAACCGGCTTCCAGGTGGTTTGGTTGATGAACACGAGGAAATGCGGATAGAGGCGGCAAGCGTCCGGGCGTCCGTGGTACTGGCCGCAGCGCAGGTCATCGCCGAGGAGCGCGCAGCGGTTCTCTTCGCGCCGAAGGAGGAACGGCTGAGCCATCGGCAGGGCGAGGGGGAGGCCGTCGTAGTACTCGAGGAAACGGGAGGGTTCGAGGCGGCTTTCGCGGGCCATGCGCTGCACCTCGGCTTCGCCGAGGTTGACCGTGTAGGCGCGGCAGCAATAGGCATCGCAGAGTTCGGCCTGGCAGACGAACGTCGCGCTCCCCGGCAACACGAGTTCGTATGCGGCGTAGCGTGAAGCAACGTGATCCCAGGCGGATTTCAAGGCGCCGGCGGGGACGAGTTGGTGGGGCACGCGAGTATGGTAGCGGTCGGCAAGCGGAGCGGCGGCAGCCGCGGAGTTTGGCCGCATTGATCGAGTCCGCGCCCGGCCTTATCCTTAGCCGCCCCGCGAGGCAGCAGGGGCCCCTTTTTATGAGCAATGAGCAAGACCTCCAAACGATGTCCCCCGACGAGCGCGCTCGTCTCCGCAAACAGATGAGCGATCAGGCGGTGAAGCTGGCGGTAAACAGCCGCTGGGGTGAAGCCGCGAACGTCAATCGCGAGTACCTCAAGACCTTTGGCGACGAACCAGAGGCGCTGAACCGGTTTGGCAAGGCCCTTTCCGAAACCGGCGCTATCACCGAGGCGCGTGCGCAGTACGGCCGGGCGATCGAACTCGACCCGACGAACAGTATCGCCAGGCGCAACCTGGACCGCCTGGCCTCAATGGCCGACACGTCTCTCGCAGACGCTTCGCCGAGCCAGCTCGACACCCGCCTGTTCGTCGAAGAGACGGGGGCGTCCACGGTCGCGAAACTGCAGGCAGCTGATGCCGGCCGCGCGGCGCTGCTGGACGCCGGCGACGTCGTCGAACTACAGGCCCAGGGCAAGGCTGTAAACGTCCTAACAGTAGGCGGAGAGTACGTCGGCATGCTGGAGCCGCGGGTCGGTTTGCGTCTTTCGAAGATGATGGCTGCCGGGAACCAGTACACCGCGGCGATGGTGACGGTGGCCGCGGGCGGGCTGAAAGTGATGCTGCGCGAGACGTTCAAGCATCCGTCGATGATCGACAAAGTGAGCTTTCCCCAGGCGAGGGCGACCGAGGTCCGCGCCTACACCCGCAAAAACTTGCTTCGCCGCGCCGGCGACGACGTGGAGTTCGGCGATGATGACGTTGAGGACGAACCAGAGGACGGCTGGACCGAGAGCGGTGACGAAGACGCCACTACCCCCGAGGTGGACGCTGATTCCGACGAGGACGGGTTCGACTAGGCATCTGTCACGCTTGACGCCCTACGCGGCGCTTCGAGCTGGTACGCTTTGTCCATGGGTCCGTCTCACACCAACCCCTTCGAAGACATCGATCTCAGCCCTCAGATCGTAAAGGCGCGGATCGGTGACGTGCGCCGCTGCGCGGCCTGAGTGCTGAGTGGTGGCGTCGGCATTCTTCTACATGCTGGCGCTGAAGGGGATGCAACACCGCCTCGTGGAGTGGGGTACAATCCGCGGGTGCAAACGCATCTACCCAGGGTGATAGCTTCCCCGCGGCAATCCCGCGGGGTCCTGATTTTGGCCCCAATTGTTAGCCGCTAGCCGCTAACCTTGTTCGTGCGCGACTTCCGTCCGCCGCCGAACGCCGCCTCTTCGTACACACAGAATCGGGAAAAGAGACATGCCGACCGACCGCGTCCAACTCTACGACACCACCCTCCGGGACGGATCGCAGATGGAGGGGATTTCGCTCTCCGTCGAGGACAAGATCCGGATCACTCGAAAGCTCGACGAACTCGGCCTCGAATGGATCGAAGGCGGGTTCCCCGGGTCCAACCCCAAGGACGCCGAGTACTTCCGCAGACTTCGTACGGTAGAGCTGAGGAACGCCAAAGTGAGCGCCTTCGGCGGCACCCGGAAACCGAACTCGACCTGCCAGACGGACACGAATATTCAGTCCCTGGTGGGCGCCGAGACGCCGGGCATCACCCTCGTTGGCAAGGCTTCGATGTACCAGGTGCGCGAGATCCTTGAGACCTCGGCCGAAGAGAATCTGGCGATGATCGCGGACACCGTTTCGTACTTCAAGAACCTGGGTAAGACCGTCTTTTTCGATGCTGAGCACTTTTTCGATGGCTTCGGCGATGACCCGGACTACGCGTTGCAGTGCCTTGCAACGGCAGCGCGGGCCGGCGCAGATGCGCTGGTGCTCTGCGACACGAACGGCGGGATGACGACGAAAGTAATGCTGAGCGCCATCGAGGCGGCGATGCAGCGGGTGCGGGACGCCCGGTTTGGCATCCACACGCACAACGACGCCGGACTGGCGGTGGCGAACTCGCTTGCGGCCGTGGAGGCGGGGGTCTGGCAGGTGCAGGGCTGTGTGAACGGCTACGGCGAACGCTGCGGGAATGCCGACATCCTGACCGTGCTCGCCAACTTGAAGCTGAAAATGGGCCTGAACGTGGTGGAGGATGAGCAGTTGGCGCGGCTATCAGAGGTGTCTACCTACGTCTCGGAACTCGCGAACATGGTGCCCAACGCAGGCGCGCCGTACGTCGGCGCGTCGGCATTCGCCCACAAGGCGGGCTATCACGTGGCGGGGATGATGAAAGACGAGCGGGCCTACCAACACATCGACCCCGGCCTGGTGGGCAACACCTCGCGCGTGCTCGTGTCCGAGCTTTCGGGGCAGCGCAACCTGCTGATGAAGCTGCAAGAACTGGGTATCGACTACCCCCTCACCCAGACCGAGATTAAACAGCTGCTGGAGACGGTGAAGGAGAAGGAATCGCAAGGCTACCAGTACGAGGGGGCGGAAGCTTCGTTCGAACTGCTGGTGCGGCGGACGTTGCCCGGGTACGTGGCGCCGTTTGAACTCGAAGACTTTGTGATCGTCGAGCGGCGAGCGCGTCGTCACGAGCGCGAAGGGCTGAACGAGATGCTGGCCGAAGCGATGGTCAAGGTACGGGTGGACGGCGTGCTTCAACACACGGCGGCCGAAGGGAACGGCCCCGTCAACGCCCTGGATAGCGCCGCCCGCAAGGCACTCGTGGAGTTCTATCCCCATCTCGCGGATGTGAAATTGGTGGATTACAAAGTGCGCATCCTCGATAGCCAGGCGGCCACGGGGGCGAAGACGCGTGTGCTCATCGAAAGCACCGATGGGACGCGTTACTGGACCACCGTAGGCTCCAGCACGGACATCATCGAGGCGAGTTGGGTGGCGCTCGCCGATGCTCTCGAGTACGCGCTCACGATCCCGAACGAGACGTGAGAGGGGCCGAGCTAAAGGGCTGACGAACGTCAGCCCCTTCTGCCGGGGTTGCCATCCCAGACCTTGGGATTGTCGCGCAAACAGGGCGATCTGCGCACGAATCCTCGCCCGCTACTGCGGGCGGTGATCGCAAGCGAGGCGTTCACCAACACTCCCCTATCCGTCACCCGTTCGAGCGCCGATTTACAGAGATAGGCGTCCGTTGTGCGGCCTCACCGGCCAGCACAGGCGGTCGCAGAACTCTGGAGGGCAGCATGCGTTTACCGGTGGGTGGTTCAAAGTTCAGCGACCTAAAGATCGCGAACAAGCTGGGGGTGCTGGTGCTCGTGCTCAGCATCCCGATTATGGCCCTGGTCTTCGTCCAGTACCAGGCGCGCCAGGCTGACATTTCGCGCGCTGATTCCGAGACCGAGGGGATCAACTACATCGCGTCTGTGATCACCCTGATGACCGATGTCCAGAACCACCGGGCGCTTGCTCAGCGTGTGCTGAACGGTGACGGCGCATCACAGGCCGCGCTCGATCAGTCCACCAAAGAGGTGGAGACGGCACTCGGGGCGCTAAGGAAGCAGGACGCGAGCAGCGGCAACTCGTTCAAAACCTCCGGGCTGCTGGCGGCCGTTAACGACCAGTGGCAGACGCTGAAGGCGACGCCAGCGGAACCCGATCCGGTCGCGAACGCTTCGGCTCACACGCGGCTGATCAGCACCGGCGTCGTGCCGCTGTTACAGATGGTCGCCGTGAAGTCGGAGCTGGCGACTGACCCGAACATCGATAGCCGAAGTGTAATCACCGCCCTTACCGAATCGCTCCCGCGGATGACGGAAGCTTTGGGCCAGGCGCGCAGCGGGGCGATCACCGTGTTTTTCAAGCGTCGCGGCGTGGCCGCCACGGAATCGCAGCAACGCTTCATCGCCAGCCAGCTTGAGGTGGCCAAGGTAGAGGGCGAAGCGATGTCTCGCAGCCTCGAAACGGCGATGGCAGTCAACCCGAAACTGGAGGCGAGCCTGCGTCCGATCCTCCAGCGCAGCACCTCTGCCCGCGAAAGCTTTGCCGGCGGCCTGGACGACTACGTGCTTGGTTCGCAGCCAATCGCCACGACCATGGACTTCCTCATTGGCTCCCGGGCGGCTGACCAATCGGCGGCGCTGCTCAAGGAGGCCCAGAGCAGCCTGCAAGCGAGCTTCCAGGATCGGGCGGACAGCGCTCGGAGTGACCTCTACCAAACCCAGGGGATCGCCATCACCGGTATCTGTTTCGCGCTCCTGCTGGCGGTCGCGGTTTCGCGATCGATCACCAAACCGATCCGGCACCTGGCCGAAGTAGCGGACCGCATGAGCCTGGGCGAACTCGACGTAAACATCGATGTCGAGGGCAACAACGAAGTGGGGCAACTTGCGGAATCGCTGCGCCGCATGCAAACCAGTCTGCGTTCCGCCATCGAGCGGTTGCGGCAGCGCCGCCAGTCCGCCGCCTGATCCCAGTTATCGCCCGAGGAGTACGCAATGCCCGACCAGCCCGCCCCAGCCTTCACCGACGCTCTCGCCCGGCGGCTGGTCAGCGCGATTGCGTTGGCCCCGGGAGTAGGCGGAGCCACGGTCTGCGGACGGGAGGGTGAAGTAGCGGTCTCCAGCGGAGACGCAGACTCGCGCAAGGTGGCGGCACTCACTCGCTTCCTCGCTCAACGCGCGGAAGCGATGACGGAAGACGGAGACCTGCGGGGCATGGGTCGAACGGTCGCCACCAGTCACCTCCAACAGATCACACTCTCCGGTCCGGCGGGGGATTCGCTCCTCCTCTCCATGCCCGGATGCTTCGCCCTGGTGTCGTTGCAACGCGGCGCCTCAGCAACAACCGTCGCCTCATCGATCCGGGCCATCGCCCGGAGATACAACTAACCGCGCCCTGCGCCACCGCGAACGGAGACAGCCAGCCATGATCCTTCCGAAGGAACGCAGCGTTTACGCCAACCTCAACACCTCTTTTACGTCGTTCAGCGAACTGCTCGCGGACCAACAAGAACGGGGGCTTTCGGGCTTCGTCCGGCTGACCTTTCCGGGCTACCAGGGGGTGCTGTTCCTGGTCTCCGGCCGGCTGATCAACGCCCTCGAGGAGTGGGGCGATGAGCGGGTGGTGGGCAATCCAGCCGCGGCCGCGATCGCCGAGAAGGCGGCAAACAAGAACGGTAGCCTGGACGTGGATGCTGCGCCGGGCGAGGTAGTGGAACTGGTTGCCCGCGTGCTCGATGCACGGCCGCTGTACAAAGACCTGACCAGCGCCTTCACCAGCCTGGAGCGGCTTTTCACGAAGCTCCAACAGGACGCGCTGACCGGCTACGTGGAGATCATTCTGCCGGGCGAGGGCGGCACTGCGATGGTGCTCTTCCAGAACGGCGAGCCGATCGAAAGCGTCTTCAGCTCGGCTACCGAGTCTTTGACCGGGTTCGAAGCTCGCTCGGCCGTCGTACAGTCGGTGGCGGCTCAGGGCGGGACGTTCAACGTCTACCGCGTGCCAGGAGTTGACGAGCCGGCCTTGCCTGCGCCGGTGGCCCCGACGGCCGATTCCTCACCGCTGCTCGCTTTCTGGACAGAGGTTTGCGCCGGGATCGAGACGGTGGCGGACAGCCTGGGCAGCGCCGGCAAATTCCGGATGGCTCTCCGCGAGGTGCTTGTATCCCGAGCGAACACCTATCCGTTCCTCGATCCGTTCGCCGCGGAGTTCGAATACAAGGATAAGACGATCATCTTCGAAGGGCCGCTGCCGGCCGAGTTCAGTAAGGCGTTGGGCGCCTGCCTCGGCGACACGGTGGCCAAGCTCGCCTTCCAGCTTAAGCGGGCCGACTTCGAAGAACGCGTCCGCAAGCAGTTGGCAGGCACGTCCGAAAAACACGCCGCCGTGATCGAACGGTGGAACCTGGCAGAGGACGTACGCGAGTTCGTCGCATGATGAGGAGCAGCCGTGGAAAGAGAACTTCAACAGTTCTGCGATATCCCTCACGTGGGCGGTGCGTTTGTATGTGACAACCGCGGCGATGTCATCGTCTCGTCCGACCCGGCGGTGCTCGCCACCGTTGCGATGAACGCCATTGGCCGGGAAGTGGGCCGGTCGCTCCTCGCCCTGGAAGCGAGCGGCCACCAGGGCCTCCGCCTGGACTTCGTGTTCGATTCGTGGAGGCTGTTGGCGCACGACCTGGGCGAGGCAGTGGTGTTCATCGTCTGCGAACCGGGAGTGGACGTGGCGATGGTGCGGATGACCGCGGAAGTGGCGATGAATACCTGGCAGAAGGACTCGCGCGCGCGCAATCGTCTGGCGAGCCGGCACGTTGAACGAAAACAGCTTGTAACCCCGGCCACGCTCGATCAGAACGCCTACCGGACGTGGAAGCTGATCCAATCCGAGAGACCGTAGTCCCGCTGCGGGAAGCGGCAGTCCAACAGGAGGAAACCGATGCCAGAGGGACTTTCTGGAAGCCTTGCGCAACTGCCTCTCAGGCATCTGTTGAAGATGCTCGCGGCTGGCGAACAGACAGGGCGGCTTGAGCTGAACTCCGGGCTGGAGTTGGCGGACCTCTTCCTGCGGGCCGGCGTGGTGGTGCACGCCACCGCAGACGCAGCCACCGGGGATGCGGCTGTCTCGTCGGCGCTGGGCTGGGCTAACGGCAGCTTCCGCTTCGAACCGGGCATCCTCCCACCGGAGATCACGATCACGGCGCCGTTGGAACAGTTACTTGCCGAAGGCTCGCGGCAGATGTCTGAGCGGGAGATGTTGCGCCGCGTCATCCCGTCACCGGACGTGGTGCCCCGTCTGGCGTCCAAACTCCCGCACGAATCGATCACGATCTCGGCGGCGGAATGGGAGGTGCTGGCAAAGATCGACGGCGAGGCGACGGTGGGTCAATTGGCGCGCAACCTTGGCCGCAGCGACCTCGAAGCGGTGAGGGCGTTCTACAGCCTGAAAATGACTGGACTGATCGAGCTTTCAGTGGAAGCAGCGACGCCCGTTGCGGTTGCTCTCGCCGGGCAGCCGTTCTTCCGGGCCCTACAGGCGGCGGTGGCGGGCGCGATGGGCCCGTTGGCGGAGATCATCATCGACGACACGCTGCAAGACATTGGCTTCACCCGCACCACACTTCCGCGGAGTGAGATGTCGGCGGTCGCGGAGCGGATCAGCGGCGAGATTCGAGACCCGGAGAACCGCAGCCGCTTCCAGCAGACCATGCTGGCCGCGCTACGCAACCCGGCAGCCTGACCTATTTGCGCTTCGGCAAAAGAGCCGTCTGGATAGCATATGAATCAGTTGCGGTCCCGAGCACGTACTAAAGGCATGGCGCATACTGGACGCCAGTGGGAGGTTGGGTAGCATGAGCACGATGACGGAAGACCGGGACGAGGGCCTCGCGGCCGCGCCAAACCCGCGCGATGCGGACCTGGTAACCATGCCGCACTGCACGCGCTGCAATCTGCCGTACCTGCCAACGAAGTCAACCAGCGCGCTGCGCCTGACTTACTGTAGTTTTCTCTGCGAACTTGGTGATCTTGGGTTCAGCATGACGGGGCTGGAACAGATGGTGCGGAAAGAGAAGCCGATCGTTGAAGTGGCCGCAGACTAGCGAGCGGCATCATGGAAGAACAAAGGCCACGGTGTGAACCGTGGCTTTTCTATGCCGGCGCAACCACCTGTGGAGCTCACGCCGGGACGGTGGCGCCGAGGAACTCCAGAAACGCGGTGTTGTATTCGTTCGGATACTCGATCAGCCCGACGTGACCGCCCCGCAGGATCTTGAGCGTGGAGCCGGTCAGCAGAGCGGCCAGTTTCTCGGAGTTGCGGGCGGGCACCAGCACGTCGTCCTTCGAGCCGACGACGAGGGTCTGCGATTTGACGGCACTCAGGCGGTCGCTGGCATCGAAGGCGAGGCAAGCTTCAGCCTGGCGAATGAAGGCGTGGTCCTGCTGGGCGTAGGGGTTGCTGGCGCTGTTCGCGATCGCCGCTTCGAAGCGGGCCGAGTCGTCCAAAAGCGCGGCGCTGTAGAGATAGGGGGCGGTGAAGCGGTACCATTGCTCGCGGCTGAGGTTGGAGCGTTTGGCGTTGATCCAGCTGTTGAGGACGGCGCGCCCGTAGCCATCGATGTTCGGCGCGGTAGTCACGAGGGCCAGCTTTTCGACCTTCGCGGGGTACTTGATCGCGAACTCCTGGGCGATGTATCCGCCCATGCTCCAGCCGAGGATGTGGGCTCTGGAGATCGCCAGGTGGTCCATCAAGGCGGCGAGGTCATCGGCCATGGTGGCGATGCTCTGAGGCTTGTCCGGGGCGCTGGTCCGCCCGGCGCCGCGGTTGTCGTAGGTGATGACGCGGAAATGCTTCGCGAGAGTGGGCACCTGTAGCGCCCAGGCCTGGATGTCGCCACTCAGTCCCATCACGAGGACCAGCGGCTCGCCCGAGCCAGCCTCTTCGTAGTACGTGATGATGTCGCGAATCGGGGTGGAGGGCATGGTCAATCCTTCGGGCACGGCTAGCTGCGGAAACGCGACCTTCGCGGCCGCATCGGAAGAATAGCGGCTGGCGCGAATACGGTCAGCCGCTGGCCCGGGAGTGGACGGTTGGGCCCGCGGTGCTGAAGGTGATGACGGTGGCAACAAGGCGGACTGAGTCCCCAAAGCGATCAGGCCACTCCGCCCCCGCAATCCTCTCGCGCCACCCCTAACCGCCTCGCCGTCCTCAGACCACCCCTCGCGCAGATCCCCGCCTGTGACAAAATCACTGAACACCTATCGGACATAGTTACTGAGCGGCAACATCCCCGGCTGCTGGACGCTTGCCCAGAATCCCGAGTTGACCCTGACGCATTGCGGCGAGGGTACGATTCGGCGTGACGGCTCGGTTCCGTCACAGCAGCCAGTAGCGAACGAAGGCCGGCCGGTAGGCTGGTAATTTTGCGGCTCGTTTCTTTACATTATTGAGGGTAAATAGTGTCCCGTATTGCGCTCTGGCTGCGCTTTGACTAGCGTTTCCGGTGTAGGAGAGTTGTGATGCTTGGTGACATTGGCGCCCCCGAACTGTTGATCCTTCTTGCGATCGTGGTGGTCCTCTTCGGCGCCGGGCGCGTGGGAAAAGTGGGAAAAGACCTGGGGACTGCGGTCAAGGATTTTCGATCGGCGCTCAAGGACGACGAGACAGAGAAGGTAGACGCGAAAAGCCAGTCGATGTTGTCTGTTCCACCTGCGGACCCAGCGGCGCCTGCTGCGCCGGCAACGCCAGCGGAGCCAGAGGCGAACCGGACAGGCCAAAAACCCCCGGCGCTGTTCTAAGAGCTGATGAGAATGGCGACCAGCATTGACTGCTGAGGCGACGAGCCAGTCTGGGGCCCAGAATCCCAGAGCCAACTCTGATGGGATGACGCTCCTCGAGCATCTGCTTGAGCTGCGAAACCGGGTGTTGGTGAGTGCCATCGCACTGGTGGCCGGCTCCCTCGTGTGCTTCCTTTTCTGGCAGAAGATCCTCGGTTGGCTGCTGGCGCCCGGCCGCGAGGCGATCCCGGGGATGAAGGTCGCGAGCTTTGCGCCGGCAGACCGGATCGGGACGATCTTCGAGATCGGCATGTATGGTGGATTTGCGCTCGCCTCGCCGGTGATCCTCTATGAATTGCTTGCCTTCGTCGTGCCTGGGCTGAAATCCTCTGAGCGCCGGCTGCTGTTTCCCGCGGTGCTCGGCACGCTTGCTTTCATGCTGATGGGCATGGCATTCGGTTACTTCATTGTACTGCCGCTCTCGCTCGGCTTCCTCTTAAACTTCGGCAAAGACGAGATACAGAACGTGATCGGGGTGAAGGAGTACACCAACTTCGTCGTGCGGTCGGTGTTCTTCAGCGGCCTGGCGTTCGAGCTACCGATGGTCATGGGGCTCTTGGGCTGGCTCGGGCTGTTTCGGGCGCGGCAGATGCTTTCGTTCTGGCGCTACGCGATCGTGCTCATCTTCATCATGGCCTGCTTCGTCGTACCGACCCCTGATCCAGTGGACCAGACGATCGTCTCGATCCCGTTGCTCGGGCTGTATTTCCTTGGGATCGGGTTCGCCTGGTTCCTCCACCCCTCGCGGAAACGGCGGGCTCCCGAGGCTAGCTAGGTTGGCCGACCCGAGCGTGATCTGGCGAGGGCGTGCTGCGCGCCGTGTCGTTACACGGCATCAATCAGCAGCAGAGGGCGCCGGTAGCTCAGTGCTCGCCTGTGAGCGCGCCGGAGGCGACTGTACCCCGGCCGTGGCCGGATGCACGCGCCTCGGGCCGGCCGAGTGACGGCCCACGAATCTTCTAAGCGCCGCTTCCGGGAGGATGGGGGATTGCGTCCGACGGGTAAGCGCCGACACGACCTGACGTCGCTGCGGCACGATTCACTCATAGTGGGCGCACCGCGCGAGTGCGATCCAGCGGTAACGTTTTGTGAACGCCGGGCTGACCAACGGCCGGGCGGTCAGGCGGGCCCGAACTGCTCCCCCGGCGACTGGGTGGCTGGGACGGTCTCGAAACGTAGCGACGCATAGCAGAAAAGACCGGCCGCGGCGGGGAGCAGCAACGTAACCGCCCGCCAGGCGACCGTCGCGGCTACGGCGGAGTCCAACGAAACACCGTAATAGTGGAGCACCCCCGGTATGGTCGCTTCAACGAGACCGAGCCCTCCGGGCAGCAGCGGCACAATCGACACCAGCACGGAGACGACGTAGGCGATCAACACGATGCCCATGCTCACGTGGATGCCAACACTGATCAGCGCGAGGCGCAGACATACCGCATCTGCGAGCCTCGAGCCCAGCGTTGCCGACGCGATCAGGAAGCCGTCCCGGCGGGAGGCGACGACGCTGATCGCTGTGCTGTGCAAGCGGACTGCGTTCTCCCTCGCCGCTGGCCCAGTGCCGCGCCAGTTCAGGATCTCAAGGACTCGGCCGACCCGGTCGGCGAGCGCGGGATGCTGCACGAGTATTTCAGTCAGGACGAACGCAGCTGCGAGGAAACCGGCGCCTCCGAACACGAGGGCACGGGAGTCGTCGGGCACTCGTCCGCGCAGTGTCGCCGTGCTCGCCGTTAGCACGGCAAGCACGAGGAACGAACGAACATTGAACCAGGCTGAGAGGAAGAACGCGAGGGCCGCACGGCTGGAATCGACGCCACGCCGGCTGAGTTCCGTGGCAGCAATCACCATGCCAGGGGCTGGTGCGCCTGGTAAGAGTGTTCCAAGGCCGTAGACGACAAGCGCTAGCCGAACAGGTACAAACTTGCGGGGTCTCAGTTTGCTGCCCAGTAAGCGGGTCAACTGGAAAGCCAACAGCATGTAGCACAAACCCTGGACAACAACCGCGGCGGCGAGCCATGTCAGGCTTGCGTCGGAGAGAACATCGAGTGCACCAGGAAGATCATCCGCCGCTCTCGAAACGACGATCAGCACGATGGCGGCGAGCAGCAACCCGGCTGCCAGGCGGAGGAGCGCCCTCTTCGAAATGATCGTCCGAGTAGATTTCGGCGGAACTGGTGAGTCTGGCTGCTCGAACTCGGCCATCATGGCGAGTGTACTGGACGAAGCCGGTGTGCTCCCAAGACACCGGCCGCTGGGCGGTGCGGAGGGCGATCGATCGTGGAAGGTCTTTCACGGTTGTCTTGAGCCAGCACGGAAAGTCGATCGTTACTCAGCCTGCGGTACGATCGGTGGCATTCGAGGGGGGGCAGATGGTAATCGATCCTCACGGCGCGGCACTGAAGCGCCAGATCCGTCGCGCCTTCAGCATCGGCGTTTTGTGCGTTGTCGTCGGCGCCGGCGCAATAGCCGGAGCGTTGTGGCTCGGTTTGGACCTCACCGGCATCGTGCTCCTTGCGACCGGAATCGTCGTCGCTTTGCTCGGGCTCTTCCTGAGCATTGTCGGACTCTACTGCTCCGCGGTGCTGTTCGGACGATGGATAAAGACGCGTTTCCGGCGAAGGCCGCGGGTTGCGGCGACGCCAGCAGAACCCACGCGACAGGCACCGGCCTCCGCTCCGCCGAGTGACGGCCCGCGGATCTTCTGAGGCCCACTCGGAGTGGCCGAAGAGCGCTGCCCTCAGGCGCTGGGGCTGGCCGCTTCCAGTGCCTCTACGCGAGCGGCGAGCTCGCCTACCACGAGGGCTATCTCGGCCGCGAGTTCGCCGACTGCGGCGAAGGTCACCAGCAGAACCTCTTCGAGTTCCTTGTTCGAGAGAGCCTTCGGCGAACGGTGGATGGCTTGATGAAGGCGGTCTTTGATGTGATCGGGGTGCGTCTGTCTCTCCTCAAGTGCTTGCGCTTCGGAATTGTGGGCCGCACCCCAGCCAAGCCGCTACTGGGCACGGAGATCGGAGGTCTTTACCTCCGGCGGTCGATGACGCACGAAGGCACATCCGTGCCCCCACGCACCGGCCGTCGATCAGGTTGCCCTTCGCGGACTATCTCGACGGAAGAGAAAGAGCGCGATCGCCAGCGCCAGCACAATCCCACCGTTGACCCCGAGGTCGATCATCAGGTGACTGAACGACTCGTTCTTGACTTGGCGGAGCGTTGTCTGCGCGCCGATGGCGAGGATGCGCCGGGTGGCGGGAATGATGCCGATATGGAGAAACGGCTCCCGTGAGCTGGCGGTCCGCTCATTCCAAAGCCGAACAGAGTCTACAACAGCGAAATGGTCACGCTGGGCGTTGGTCGTGGAATCGCAACCGCGACGTATCGCCTACGCAACCGCCGACTTCACGCCCTCAAAGTGTCCAGCGCCGTGGCCAACGAGCAGCGCTTCCGCCGCCTGGGCGGCGCTCATCTCGCCAAAACCCGCGATTGGCATCATCCCCGTCTTCGCGCACTGCTCATCCGTAAGCCCGCGGAGCATCGTCGAGGTTGCGGCGCCAGCGTCGCGCAACTTCTGGACGGTCTCCGCTTTGGTCGCGCCAGCAGCGCGGACTGCATGCTCGGCATTGCCCTGGTTGATCATCTCCATGGTGAGTTGCGGTACCTGCCCCCCGGTGGCGATCGTCTGGACCAGCCCCGCCAATCCCGCGTAGCTCTCGGCGATGTGGTGGACCGTCACACCGACAGGCCAGCCTTCCGACGAGGTACGGCCCCATTGAGCGTCGGAGAGCGACTCAACCTTGCTGAGGATCTCGTTATTTGTCTTCTCGAACTTTTCGGCAAGTGATTCGCCTGTTGTCGCCATGCATTTCCTCCGCGTTTATCTCAGGGCGCGGTGGTGGCACCTGCAGCGAAGTTGTCAAGAGCCAGCGATGACGTTGTTGGCCTTCGTTTGGCTCAGCCTACCGCGCCGGATTCGCGCAGGGCGGCGATCTGCGCGTCATCGCGGCCTAGCGCCTTCAGCACCTCGTCCGTGTGCTGGCCGAGGATCGGCGCCGTCGTGGTCGGCACGCCGGGCGTGTCGCTAAGCTTCGGCCCAACGCCGATCTGCTTGACCTTGCCGATCGGCGAGTCGAGTTCAACGACCATCCCGCGGGCCAGGTTGTGCTCGTTGGTGACGACGTTTTCCATCTCGAGCACGGGCGTCGCGCAGATGTCGTGTTCGGACATGATCGCCATCCATTCGTCCGCCGACTTGGTCTTGAAGATCTTCTGGAGCCTGGCGATCATCTCCGGCCAGGCGGCCTGGTCGAACTGCAGTTCGGCGTACTCTTCGATTCCAAGCACCTTGCAGAGGGCGGCGTAGAAGTGCGCTTCGATGGAGCCGATCGAGAACCATCGGTCGTCCTTGCACTGGTAGGTGTTGTAGAACGGGGCTGCGCCATTCAGCAGCATCTCGCCGGGGCGGATCGGCTGGTTGTTCGAGAAGAAGCCGCTGAAGGCGCTCGTCATCAGCGACAGCACCCCGTCGCTCATGCCGATGTCGATGTCCTGGCCCTTACCCGTCTTTTCGCGCGCGATGATCGCGAGGCAGATGGCGAAGGCGGCCGTCAGCCCGCCCCCGGCGAAGTCCGCAACGAGGTTGACCGGTATCGCGGGGGCCTGGCCGGGACGCCCGGTCACCCCTAGCGCACCACCGATCGAGATGTAGTTGATGTCGTGACCGACGAGGTTGCTGTAGGGCCCGGTCTGGCCGAACCCCGAGACGGAGCAGCAGATGATCCGCGGGTTTATCTTGGCCAACGTCTCGTAGTCCACGCCGAGGCGCTTCACCACGCCTGGCCGGAAACCTTCGATCACCACGTCGGCGCCCCAGACCATCTCGTAGAAGATGTCGCGTGCGGCCTGGTCCTTGAGGTTGAGGGCGATCGACTTTTTGCCGCGGCCGAGGGCGTTGTAGGCCGCCGCGCGGTCCGCGCCTTCGCTGCGCCGCATGCCGGAGGTGCCGCCGAGTTTCGCCGAAGAGCCCGGCACCGCCTCGACCAGGGTTACGTCCGCACCGAAATCCGCAAGGAGCATGGAGCAGTGCGGTCCCGGCGCCAACCGGGAGAGATCGAGGACTTTGATTCCATCGAGAGCCGTTACCATCGCCGCATCCCCTGCCAGGCCAGAACGCCGGAAGCCGTAGCATGCCGGGCGGCCAGAGGTGATGCAACCGGCGGCGGGTCGTCCGACCTTGCGAACTCCTTCGGGCGGAACCTCGCGCGCCGGACAGAAACAACCGAGTGGTGCCGTAAGGTTGCCCCCAATGGTCGGTGTCTGTGTTGAGAGTTCGCGCCAGGCTGAAGGAGATCAGCGCGCTTGTCCAACTTCCTCGTCACCCGGGAACTCTTCGCAGGAGGAATAAAGATACCACCTACAGGAAACATCGGCCCTTGGGATCTGCGACTGGGTCCGAAGCTTCGGCGCTCAGCAATTGTCACCGTTTCTGTGGTCTTGGCGTTGGCGGGGGTGCAGATACTAGTGTCGACCCTGGCGGCAGTCGGAATCGTTGGGTAACCCATCCGCGCGGCCCCGGGGGGAATGAGAGCGTTCGGGTGGTTTCGCAAGCGCTTGCAACGCAGCGGGTATCATTCCAGCAATGACCAGTCCCGAGGCGACCGACCAACTCGAAGTCGAGTGGCAGTACAGCGTGGCCAATACGGACGCTGTCGCTCGCTGGCTCCAGTCGGCCGCCGTCCCGGGCTACACGGTCACCCCAGGCAAGACGAAGGTTCTGGACGACACCTACCTCGAAACGCCTGACTGGCGAATCCACCGCGCTCGGTTCACCTGCCGGGTGCGTGACAAGGGCGAGTCTTCCGAACTGACGATCAAGGGCATGGCCGAGGCGGTAGGCTCGATGCGCAGCCGGCGCGAGATGAACGAACCGCTGGCCGCTGGCGACCTCCCTCTGGCCGCGCCGGGCATCTGCGGCGAACTGTTGCGCCTGCTGGCGGGCAAGCGCGAACTGGCACCGATCTTCAGGCTGAAGACCCACCGCCGGACGTTCATACTCGCGGACGCCCTCGGCCCTCTGGGCGAGATCGCCGTCGACGACACCACGATCCCGGTGGGCGAAGCGGAGCCGGTACACCTCTCGCGCGTCGAGGTAGAGGTAGACGCCGCGAGCGTTGACCGATCCCGGCGATTTGTAGACCTGCTGGTGGCGACGGCGGGGCTTTCGCCAGCCGGAACGTCAAAGTTCGAAGCGGCGTTGCAGGCAACGAATCAGCAGCCGTCGAACCCCGCCTCGAACCTCGGATCTACCGGGGTGGACGCCAGCCAGACCGTAGGCGAGGTGGCCTACGCGGTCATGCGCAAGCAATTTGCTGCCTTCGTGACGAACGAGGGCGGGACGCGGATCGGCGAGGACATCGAAGGGCTGCACGACATGCGGGTGGCCACGCGCCGGCTGCGAGCAGCGATGAGTGCCTTCGGGCCGTTCCTCCCGCCGCGGATCGAGGCGTTCCGCAGCCAGTTCGGGTGGATCGCGACATCCCTCGGGGAAGTGCGTGACCTGGATGTCCAGATCGAGCGGATGGCCGAATGGCGGTCCGAGGTTTCGCCAGCGCAGGCTCCCGCGCTCGACGGAGTAGAGCGGCTGCTGAGGGGACGCCGGCAGCTGGCGCGCCGGCGCATGCTGTTTGCGATGAATTCACGGCGATACGACCTGCTTGTGGAGCGGTTCGGGGCGTTTCTTCGTCGCGGCCCCCTGCGGACGCACACGGCCGGCCGCGTCCCTGTGCTAGCCGTAGCGCCGGACCTGGTCGAGCGGCGGCACCGCAAGGTCTGCAAGATGGGCGACAGGATCAGGCGGTCCTCGCCGCCCGAGGATTACCACCTGCTCCGCATCGACGCGAAGAAATTGCGCTATGCCCTCGAGTTCGTCGGGGGAATCTACGGGAAACAGGCGGTGGAGTTCAGCCAGCGCGTGACGGCGCTACAGGATGTGCTTGGTCTGCACCAGGACGCCGATGTTGCTATCGATATGCTGACCGACATGGCCGGAGCGTCCGGCAGGAAGCTGGGGCCGGCCTCGCTACTTGCCATGGGGGCAATCTCCGAACGGTACCGTCTCCATGCGGCCGAGCTGCGGACGCAGTTTCCGAAGGTCTACAAGCCGCTCTCCGGGGCTGAGTGGGGCAAATTGCAGAGACTGATGGAGAACCGGCGTCCGCCCGTGCCGCCCGGCTGACGCCGCCCGGACACTAATCCGCCAAACCTGTATCCTTCGCCCTCCGGGTTATCCGCTCCCCGCGCCCCGCCGCGCCAATCGGAAATCGCGATTCGTGAATGAGAAACTTCCCTCATGGCCGTCCTCGTTGATCAGAACACCCGCCTGATGGTGCAGGGCATCGGCACCGAAGGCGCGAACCATATGCGCCGTTCGATCGCCTACGGCACCAACGTGGTGGCTGCCATTCACCCCAAACGCGGCGGCCAGCAGCAGGACGGCGTGGAGATCTTTAGCACCGTGGCGGAAGCGATCGGGAAGACCGGCGCGAACGTGACGATCATCTTTGTGCCCGCGCCATTCGCGGCCGACGCGATCCTCGAAGCGGCCGCCGCCAAGATCCCGCTGATCGTCTGCATCACGGAGGGAATCCCGGTGATGGACATGGTGATGGTGAAGAAGTCGATCGCTGGCGGTTCGAGCATCCTTATCGGCCCGAACTGTCCTGGGGTGATCACCCCCGGAACGAAGACGCGCGTGGGGATCATGCCCGGCGATGTCTTCCTCGATGGCAAGGTGGGAGTAGTCAGCCGTTCCGGCACGCTGGTGTACGAAGTGGTCGCACAATTGACCGCCGAAGGCATCGGGCAGAGCACCTGCATCGGCGTGGGCGGAGACCCGATTATCGGCACAACCCAGATCCAGGCCGTTCGCATGCTGAACGAGGACCCGGATACGAACGCGATCGTGATGGTGGGCGAAATCGGCGGCAGCGCCGAACAGGAAGCTGCCCAGTACATCAGGGATTTCGTGAAGAAGCCGGTAGTCGCGTTCATCGCCGGAGCCACGGCGCCTGCCGGGCGGCGAATGGGCCACGCGGGCGCGATTATCAGCGGCGAAGACGGCAAGGCAGAGAACAAGAAGGCCGCTCTCCGTGCCGCCGGCGCCTACGTCAGCGATTCGCCGGCGGAGATTGGCATCACGATGAAGCGGGCGCTCCAAGAACGCGGGCTGCTCTAAGGCGTGCCTGCGGACTGGCGGTGACGTGGTGCCGTGCAGGCTGCCGTGCGCACCCGGACAAAAATTGAGACGTTGATCGGTCGTTCCGCCGACGCTGGCCCTCAACGTGCGGTCTCTTTCTTTGCGGAGGCGCTAAGACCGGCGCGGTTTGGACTTCGGAGCGGTTGGCCAACAGCTCGTGGCGATGGCCCTTGCCGGCTTGCCGGCAAAGCGGCGCGCTGTCAACAAGAGTGTGCTCGTGAGCAGCACCAGCATCGGGCCAACGAGGAACTGCCACCAGTCGAACGCTCGCCCGTTTGCGGCCCAGAGCGCGCCGATGGTGAAGGTCAGTCCGGCCACTCCCCCGATCGCGAGGACAAGCCGCGACTTATGTCCAAGGTCCAGCGCCGGGCCGGAGGCGATGAGCGCGATCGCTGGAAATCCCGTGGCCGTCAGGTAGATGAGCGCGACGGCCATAGCGAACAGCCAGCGTTGATCCGTGGCCCCGCCCACGATGTGCAGGGCGAAGGCGGCGGCAAAGAGAGCGAAGGCAATTCCTAATCCACGTACGGCGAGCATCCCCGTCAGCGTACGGCCAATGCGGTGCTTTTCGCGAGGAGACGCTACCTCCCCAGTGAGCGCAGCATCACAACTCCGGCCAGCGCCGCGGTCTCGGTGCGCAGGATATTCGGGCCGAGCGAGACGACCAGCGCACCGCGAGCTTTGGCAGAGGCGACCTCGTCCAGCGAAAAGCCGCCTTCCGGCCCAACCGCCAGCGTGACGCGCCCCTGCTGCGGAATCAGGGGAATGGTCTCAGGCCATGGCCGGCCATCCCGGTCGAATAGGATGAGTGCGCCGATCGGCTGAGAAAGCAGCTGTTCGAATTTCCCCAGCGGCGCGATGACCGGCACGGAGAGGCGGCCGCTCTGCTCCGCCGCCTCGA
>JBDSJC010000020.1:0-3338 GCA_039917655.1 Tepidiformaceae bacterium | reverse complement strand
CGCGTCGATGACGTTCACGTTTCGAGCGGAGGCGCAGGCTTTAGGCTCCCGCCCCATCTCCGAACGCTCGTTCCGCTCGTTTCAACCTACGGTTGCCTTCCGTGCGAGATTTCACAATCGCGGGGCGCGTGCTACACTCCTCCGGGTTTACCCCTACTACCCTTCTTGATCGTGCAGACCGCCGCGGGGCCGCTATCGTCCCGCAGGCGTGCGCAGGAGGCCAAACAACCGCGTGAATATCATCGTTTGTGTTAAGCAGATCCCGGACCCGGAAACGCCGGCCGCATCCTTTCGAGTGGATGAAGCCGCCAAAAAGGTGATCCCCGCCCAGGGCATCGCCCCCGTGGTCAACCCCTACGACCCGCAGGCCACCGAGGCGGCCCTCCGCCTCAAGGATGCCACCGGCGCCGGCCACATCACCGTCATCAGCCTCGGCGCGGAAACCGCGCGCGACGCCATAAAACACGCGCTTGCCATGGGCGCCGATGAGGGCGTCCTGATCACCGACCCCGCGCTCGACGGCATCGACAACTTTCAGACTGCCGTCGCGCTGGCCAAGGCGATCCAGAAGGTCGGCGAGTTCGACCTGATCCTGATGGGCCGCGCCTCCGCCGACTGGGACATGGGCGTGGTCCCCACCGGCGTCGCCCAGATCCTCGGCGTCCCCGTGGTCACCCTGGCCAAGGGGATCGAAGCAAACGGCGGCAAGTTGACTGTGGACCGTGTGCTCGATGACGGCTTCCAGCAGGTGGAAGTCAGCACGCCCGCGGTCATCTCAATTTCGAACGAATTCGGCGAGCCGCGCTACCCGCAGCTTCGCCAGATCATGCTCGCCGCCAAGAAGACCGTGCAGGTCTGGAGCGCGGCAGACCTCGGCCTGAGCGCCGATGAGACGGGCGCCGCCAATCGCTGGCTCCCCCTCGAAGCGCTCTACGTCCCGAAGGTGGAGAGCAACGTTGAGATCATCGAAGGCGATTCGCCTGAAGAGAAGGCCCGCAACCTCGCCCAGAAGCTGCGCGCCGCGAAGCTGATTTAGGCGCCAAGGAGAACAGAATGGCCGGAATCCTGGTAATCGCAGAAGCCAACGAGGGCGGTATCGCCTCGATCTCTCATGAACTGCTGGGCGCCGCCCGCCAGCTCGCCGAGGCGGGCGCGGGCAGCGTCACGGCGTTTATCGCCGGTACGGAAGCGCAGGCCAAGGAGCTCGTCACCCACGGCGCGGACGCCGCAATCGCAGCCACGAACAGCGCTCTCGCCAGCGGCACCACCGATGCCTACCTGCCCGCCGTCGAAGCGGCGATCGCGCAGTCCGGCGCGGATATCGTGCTCCTCGGCCAGACCAGCCTCGGCCGTGATCTCGGCCCGGCGCTCGCTTTCAAGAACAAGACGGCGATCGCCATGGACTGCGTCGAACTGCACATCGAAGCTGGTCGCCTCCACGCCGTCCGCTCGGCCTACGGCGGCAACGCCCGCGCTAAGGTTTCATTTCGCGCGCCCCTGCAGATTGTGACCGTCAAGGCGAAGTCGTTCGACGGCCTGCCAGCCGACGCCGCGCGCAGCGGCAATGTCACCAGCATCGACGATGCCGGCGAATCGCGGGTCAAGGTGATCGGCACCTCCAAGCCCGAAAGCACCGGCATCAAGCTCGAAGAGGCGACCGTTGTGGTCTCGGGGGGCCGCGGGCTTGGCGACCCAGCGGCCTTCGGCCTGCTCGAACAGCTCGCTGCGTTGCTCAAAGGCGCCACTGGCGCCAGCCGCGCCGCCTGCGACCTTGGCTGGTATCCGCCCTCGCAGCAGGTCGGCCTGACTGGCAAGACCGTGTCGCCGGGCCTCTACATCGCCGTCGCGATCAGCGGCGCGAGCCAGCACATGGCCGGCATGGCGGGTTCGAAGAACATCGTCGCGATCAACAAAGACGCCGACGCAAATATGGTGAAGGTCAGCAAGTTCGCCATCGTGGACGACTACAAGAAGGTCATCCCAGCCCTGATCGAGGAGATCAAGAAGCTGGCGTAGCGTGCATGGGCACGATCTCGCAGTCCTGGGCCACGACCTTCCGAACACGGATTGCGCGAGGGCGATGTGGGCACGATCGTCCTTGTACATCGCGGCGGTCAGGCATTCGATGTCGAGTTCGCGACGATGGGCGGCGCCACGGTCGCCGGTTTCGCTCTGGAATTCGGCAGCGTCCGCCCCTTTAGGGATCGCGAAGTTCTGCACGCACGGGATGTTGCGCGGAGCTGAAGCACGATTCGGACTTCCAACGGGGGCACTTCCTGTCCGCAGCCGGGCATCACCCTGGCGAGTCCAGCCGCGCCCGCCAGCCTCTGCCCCGCGGCCGCCTCTCCGCCCCTGCGCTACACTCTCACTACCGCCCCTGCGAGGTAACTCATGTCCAACGCCCTGATCCTCGATGCGACCCGCACGCCGTGGGGCAAGTTCGGCGGCGGCCTGCGCGATTACGCCGCGCACGAACTCGCCGCCCTGATGATTCGGACGCTCGTCGAACGCAACCACCTGGACCCGGAGAGCGTGGAGAATGTCCTGCTCGGCCAGGTGCTGCAGGCGGGCGCTGGCCAGCTCCCCAGCCGCCAGGCGCTGATCAAAGGCGGCCTGCCAGATACCACGCCCTCGATGCTGATCAACAAAGTCTGCGCGAGCGGCATGCGCGCCGTGACCCTTGCATCTCAGCTCATCCGGGCGGGTGAAAACGAACTGGTGCTGGCCGGCGGCATGGAATCGATGTCCAACGTCCCGTACTACGACAAGGACACGCGCTGGGGCGCGCGCATGGGCAACAAGACGCTCATCGATGGCATGGTCCACGACGGCCTCTGGTGTTCGTTCGACAACTGTCACATGGCGAACCAGGGCGACGAGATGGCCGCCAACCGTGAGATTTCGCGCGCTGAAATGGACGATTGGTCCGTCCGCAGCCAGCAGCTCTGGGGCAAAGCCTTCGAACGCGGCTACTTCGACCGTGAAGTGACGCCGGTCCCGAACAAACGCGACACCAACCATGTTGCCCTCGCCCGCGACGAGAGCCCGCGCCCGGCCTCGACCGTCGAGCGGCTTGGGCGCATTGCGCCTGTGTGGGGGACGAAGGCGATCACCGCAGGCAACGCGCCGGGCGTAAACGATGGTGCAGCGGTCCTGGTGGTGGCCTCGGAAGAGCGCGCCGCAGAGCTGGATGCGACGCCGATCGCGCGCATCATCGGCCACGCCGAGGTGGCGACGAAGCCGCGCGAGTTCCCGGTGGCCAGCGCCTGGGCAATCCAGAAGCTGCTCAAGAAATCGGGCGTGACCCTCGACGAAATCGAGATCATCGAAGTGAACGA
>JBDSJC010000019.1:0-4315 GCA_039917655.1 Tepidiformaceae bacterium | reverse complement strand
GGTTGGGTCGGCTCGCCGATCGATGTCTTGCTGGGGATGGACGTGCTTGGCCGTTTTGAATTCGGCCTCGACCTGCGCGCTGGTCACCTGGTGATTGCCCGACCTCGGACGATCCGCTGGCGTGGTGCTCGTCTGCCCCTCGAACCGCTCGCCGGGGTGCCGTCGGTCACGGCGGTTATCAACGGAAAGTCTGTGCGGGCATTTGTCGACACCGGTGCTCGGCTTTCCTACGGATCAAGCGCCCTTGCTACCGGGGTCGCGCCGGGCCGCTCGGAGCGAGACTTCTATCCCGGCATCGGGGTGTTCGACACAGAGGTCCGTGAACTCCCCCTCGAAATCGCCGGACAGCACCTCCAGCTCGAGTTCGGTACCCTGCCTGCCGCGCTTGCCGGACTGCTTGGGGCAACCGGGGTTGATGCCATCCTCGGCGCCGACATCCTGCGCACCCACCGGGTAGCGTTCCAGCCGGGCCGCCGAACTCTGGCCATCGATCAGATGGCGTGAGCCCGGGCAGCCGTGGTCCTGAGTGCCTCATTCAACGACTGCGTCAGCATCTGTCGCCCTTGTTCCGCAGGCTGCGCTTCCCGCGTTCTGTCCCCCATCGAAAGAGGAGTAGTGCCATGTCTGCAATCGAAATCACCAATCATACCGTCGTCATTCGCGAGCTCATCATCAGCCGGAATGACGTTGCCGATTTTCTCGCCTCCGTACCAGAGGACGAGCGGGAGGGGCTCGCGCGGGAGGCATTCGAGGTCGGGGTCTTCTGCCTTGAACGTGCCCGCGGCGGCAAAGATATGGACTTCGTCCGCCGCCAGGTTGAGTCGTTGCTTACAACCGTGGAGAACGCGGTGCGTCTCATCCCCCAGGCGACCGAAGAGAAACTGCTGGCGAAGCTTGGCACCGGCGAGGGCCAGGTCCTGGCTCCCGTTCAGGTTCTCGTCCAGCAGGTGGAGCGAGGGACGCAGCAACAGCTCCGCGAGGTACCGCGAGCTGCTGGCGAACGAGATCGACCCTTCAAAAGAGTCATCCTCTCTGGCCAAAGCGCTGAAGAAGATGACCGACCTCCTCGACGTTGATCGGATCGACTCAATCCAGGGGCGCATGGACGCGGCCGTGCGAACGGTCTCCGCAGTTGATGGCGCGCTGGCGACATCTGTGAAAGCAACCGTCGCTGAGTCTGTCCAGCCGCTGGTCGAAGAACTGAGGTCACTCTCCCTCATCGTCAATGCCCAGAAGGCGACTGTTTCAGTACTCGCCAACACGACGGCAAAAGGTACTCCCTTTGAAGACGAGGTGGTCGAGCGGCTGCAGCGGTGGGGTTGGGGCTTTGGCCTCGAGGTCACGCACTGTGGTGGTGACAACCAGGCAGGTGACTTGATCATCACCCTTCGGGATCCCCTCTCGAGTGCCAGTGTTTCGATCGCCATCGAATGTAAGGACCATGGCGCTCCGTCAGGGCGCAAGCCGATCGCCGATGCAATGCTCAGGGCGATGACCCAGCGGGAGTCGACTCGGGCAATCTACCTCTCGCGCAATTCTGAAGGCCTGGCGAAAGAGACAGGCGAATGGGCGGAGGGCACTACCGCTGCCGGACCCTGGGTGGCGACGACCTTCGACAACCTCTTTACAGCCGTGCGCTTCTCCATCGCGATGGACAAAGTGGAAAGGGTGAAGGACTCGCAGAGCGCGGTCGACGCCGAGGCGCTCCTTGCCCAGGCTTCGAGAGTTCGCGACTCGTTGAAGCGCATCGCCACCATGCAGCGCCACGCCACCTCGATACGCTCCTCGGCGGATGCCGTCTCGGACGAGGCATCGAACCTGCGTTCGGAGGTCAGCGACGCCCTGCGCGTGGTCGAAGAATCGCTGGCCACGCTACGGCGGCAGGCTGAAGCAGCGTGAGTTGAGGTCCAGCTCTCAGACCGCTGAGATGAACCAACTGTTCGGAAGGTATCGTTCCCGCCTAACTTCGAAGAGGAAACAAACAACGTCATGGCAGAATTCACGATCATCAAGGAATCCGATGCACCTCGTCCGACTCGCCAGTCTGGGCGTTTGGCCTCACGGATGCGAGAGTACGAAAGGTACGTCGAAGGGCTACCGGCTGGGAAAGTCGGCAAACTCACCCCCTCTCCCGGCGAGACAGCTCGCGGGCTATCGCTACGCATAAGCCGCGCTGCCAAGCGAATGCACAAGAGTATCAACACGTGGACGCTGGACGACGTGGTGTACTTCTCCATCGGCTAACAGCGCCGACCAGCATGTCGCGCAGCCTCCGGCGGCGTGCACGGCGATCCGAAGAGAGCCCGTTTGCGTGCGGATGGTCGCGCAGGGCACGCTCTTCGTTCGCGGCCTTTCAGACTCCATTTAGGGGCCGAGAACAACCGACGGCAATTCACCCACCCAGATACTCGTCGAGCTATTCCGGCCCGCACTTTGGCTCCCACACGAAGCCCCCGCGATCTATGCTTCGCGCCGTTCCTCGGCCAGCCACATTGCTACGAACGCGGCAGTCCGAGACCCCGCGTGGCAACGATGCTTCGCTGGATTTCCGAAGTACCGCCCGCGATCGTGCGCGAGACGGCGTTGAGATAGCCGTGCCGAACCTGGGCACCCAAGCTTTCTACAGGGGAGCTTGCGGCACCCGCCATCCCAAGGAGCTGCATCCCAGCAGCCATCATCCGCTGCGACCACTCCGTGCCGAACACCTTCGCACACGAGGCCTCGGCGTTCGGGACAAGGCCCTGGCTCTGCATCCAGGCTACCCGATAACACATCAGCCGACCGACTTCGAGTTCAAGCGCAAGTTCGGCAAGCCGCATGCGGACAGCAGGCGCGAGGCTGCCTCCCTTTGCCTGGCGGCGGGCTTCCGCCATCACATCGTGGAAAAGGTACTCGAGGTCGATGAGCCGCTCGATGCCCGAGCGTTCGAAGTCGAGGTGCTCGGCGAGGATGTACCAGCCCTAGTTCTCGTCGCCGACCCGGCGAGCGATAGGGACTCGCACTTCGTCGAAGAAGACCTCATTAAAGTGGTGCTCACCGGTCATGTCCGGCAACGGGCGGATGGTGACGCCAGGAGCGTCCAGGTCAGCCATGAGGCAGCTGATGCCTTTGTGCTTCGGGGCGTTTGGATCAGTGCGAACCACGAGCCAGATGCAGTCGGATTCATGCGCGTTCGACGTCCAGATCTTCTGCCCTGAGACGACGTACTCGTCCCCGTCACGGACTGCGCGCGTGGTGACAGATGCGAGATCGGAGCCCGCACCAGATTTAGAGAGGCCAAGGGCGAAGCTGACGTTCGCATTCATGATTCGCGGGATCCATTCGCTCTTCTGCTGCTCAGTACCGTGGAGGATGAGCGACGGACCTACCTACCTTTCGACGATGAAGTGGTAGCCGCGCGGTGCGTTCGCGAGGATCATCTCCTCGGTGTAGATCATCTGCTCGAGCGCGCCGAGGCCGCGGCCTCCGTACTGCTCGGGCCAGGCGATGCCGATCCAGCGACGCTCCGCGAGCTTCTTCGAGAAGGCACGGTCGCTGCCATGGATGGGGCGCTCGCCTCCGAGTTCGGCCTTGAGGAACTCCTGGAGTTCGTGGCGGAACTCCTGCTGAGCTTCACTGAACTGGAATCGCATCTCGTTCCTCCTTGGTTCTGGATATCGATGCCGGTTGCGTTTCTGCTAAGAGCTGACCTGGACGAGAGTGGTCCCCACCGTTGCACACGCGAGCAACTCGAGAAACGCCTTGGGTGCCGATTCCAGCCCTTGAAATTGGGTCACTTTCGGATGGAGTTCACCACTCTTGATCCAGGCGCCAAGCTGTTCCCTCGCCTCGGCATAGCGCTGCTCATAATCGAAAACGAGGAAGCCTTCCATGCGAACGCGGTTGTTCACGAGCAGTCCCGGGATGCCGCGTGGACCGGGCGCGGGATTGTTCGTGTCGTACTGGCTCACCACCCCGCAGCAGACGATGCGCCCGTGCACGTTCATTCGGAACAGTGCACTTCCGAGGATGTCTCCGCCCGTATTGTCGAAATAGACGTCAATCCGGCCGGGCGTTGCGGCCTTAAAGGCCTCGCGGAAATCTGGGTCCTTGTAGTTCACTGCGGCATCAAATCCGAGCTCATTGACCAGCATCCGGCACTTCTCCTCGGAACCTGCCACGCCCACTGCTCGACATCCTCGAAGCTTCGCTATCTGCCGCACGATGTGGCCCACCGTTCCGGCGGCGGCTGAGACGACAACCGTCTCGCCTGGCTGTGGCCGTCCAACTTCGAGCAGGCCGAAATAGGCGGTCAGCCCGTTGGTGCCGAACACAC
>JBDSJC010000018.1:0-18701 GCA_039917655.1 Tepidiformaceae bacterium | reverse complement strand
CGGTGAGAAGAGATGAGTCTTTGGAGGCTTCCTGGAGGAAAGTGTCCAGGTAGCTATTGAGCGAGGTGCAGAGTTGCTTCGCGTAGGTCTTGTCGGCGTCGCTGGCGTTGGCTGGACCCCCAGAAGTGGTGGAACCCGCGGTAGCCGTGGTCTCGCCTGGTACTGTGGCGGTGGCAGAGTCCGCCGGCTTGTCTCCGTTGTTGCTACAGGCGGAGAGTACGAAGGCTCCGGCTAGGATGGTGACAGCCGCGAAAGCGGAGAGGGCGAGCGGGCGAAGTTGGCCGCGAAGGGGCATCGGTAGGTTCTCAGTTCTCCCGCCGTGACGGGCTCAATCTCGCTTGAAGCGGCAGGCCTTGCTTCGAGTATCGAGAACCTGATGGTGGCCCAGCAAGGGTGAGGGACGGCGTGGTTAACCGGCCCCAAACCGTGCCTTTTCGCCGCCTTTCGCTTGTCCCTCAGGGTTTCGCCCTACAGACGGTCTTCACCTCGGCGTTCACGATGGCGTGACGTTTGCTGACAGTGAGGATTGATGAACCTGGGCCTGGATCGCCACCCGCCGATGCGGCGCGTGTTCTTTGGGGCGATAGCGGTTGCGGCGCTTGCCACCCTCGTCGCCCTCCCCTGGGCTGGCCTGCGCGCGATCGAAGACGCTAACCAGGACACCCACGATCTGACGGAGCTGCTGGCCGCGGCCAACGCGGCAATTGGGTCCGTCGGGCGCGTCGCCGCCGCGCCGGCCCGCAACTACGAGCTGAGCGGCCGCCCCGAAGACTACCTGGTCTTTCGGGAAGCGATGGATGATGCGAACTACAGTCTCTCCGAACTTGAGCGCGTAATCCCCGCCGCTGAACGGCTGGAAATCGTTGTCGAACTACGAGACTACCTGGATTCGGCCCGCCTGTTCCTGGCCGAACTGATGCGGCGCGAAGACTTCTTCCGAGCGGGCTTGACTGCCAACGCCCCGCCGAACGCGGGGGCGTACTTCTCCGCCCACAATGCCTTCCTGCGAGACGAGCGAGTCTTCGGCGACAGCGCAGTCGATCTCGGGGGCGACCTCGATTCGAGCCGGAACTCGGCCATGAGCGCAGCCCGCGAGCTGCTCTTCGGGGCCGTCGCCGTGGCCATCCTTGGAGTGGCGATCATTGCCGTGCTGGAAGGGCGGCGGATCCGGCGCCAGATGAGCGCCACCGAAGAACGCCTGGCAGCCGCGGAACAGGCGGCGGAACAGCGCGCCACGATGGTCAACCTGGCCTCCCACGAGTTGCGAAATCCGCTCGCCGTGATGTCTCTTGCCGCCCAGATGCTACAGAGCAGCGCGGCCGATTCAGGTGACCCGCTACTTTCGCAGGTGGCGGACGACGCCTACGGCGCCGCCCGCCGTTCGGAGGCCCTGGTTGCCGAACTGCTGGACCTGAGCCGGCTGGATGCCAACCGGCTGAAGCTCGCGATCCAGCCAACGCGCCTCGCGCCGGTGTTGGACGAAGCGGTATTGCTGACGGTCCACCACCTCGGCGAGCGGCCGGTAGCGGTGGATGGTGTGCTCGATGCGGCCGTCCTCGCGGATGGCAGCCGGCTGGCGATCATCCTCCGCAACCTGGTAGACAACGCCTTCAAGTACTCGCCGCGCGGCTCGGAGGTGACGATTCGGATCGTCGCGGGCGAATCGCGAATCTCCGTGGAGGTGCGGGACCTTGGTCCGGGCATCCCCGCCGCTGACCGCGAGCGCGTCTTCCACCGCTTCGAACGGCTGACCGCGACGCAGCATATCGGGGGTATTGGCATCGGACTGCACCTTTCGCGAGAACTCGCGCGGCGCATGGGCGGTGACCTGTCGGTTGCCGAAAGCGACGGCGGCGCCTGCCTCCGGTTGGTGCTGCCCCAGGCTATCGCTGTTTTGGAGGCCGCCTGATGCGTGCCACGTTGTTGATCGTTGAGGACGAAGTCTCTCTGCGGCGCCTCATGCGTTTGATGCTCGAACGCGAAGGATTCCTGGTGCGCGATGCCGGCAACGGCCTGGAGGCACTCGATGCGATCGCTGAGTACGGCCTGCCGGACCTTGCCCTGGTGGACCTGATGATGCCCGTGATGAACGGCCAGGAGTTCGTGGCCGAAGTTTCCGCGAGGGGGTGGGAGATGCCGGCGATCTTCGTGAGCGCCTCCCCGGAAGCGCAGGAAGTGTGCGCCCAGATGGGCATGGCGTGTGTGCGCAAGCCGTACGACTTCCATGTGCTCGTTGAGGCGATCGACGCGGTGTTGGCCGAACGCGCGGCCGCCTGACTTAGCCCGCCAGCGCGCGTTTCACGGCCGCGAGGGCATTGCCGGCGACGGCGGCTGGATCCCGGCTGGCGTCCAGCTTGACCCAGGAGCCCTGCGGCGCCTGGGTCATCAGGGTGGCGTAGCCGAGGCGCACCCGCGCGTGGAACTCCAGCGCCTCCTGCCCGATGCGGATCGCCTCGGCCTCCCCACGCTTGCGTGCCAGCCCGGCGGCCGGGTCGAGGTCCAACCACACCGTGAGGCCTGGCGAGAGTCCACCGGTCGCTGTTGCGTTCGCTTGTTTGAGGGCCGCCAGGTCCAATCCCCGGCCGAACCCCTGGTAGGCAAGGAAGCTCGCTTCAAAGCGGTCGCAGATGACCACCGCACCACGTTCGAGTGCTGGCCGGATGACTTCGTGCACGACTTGAGCGCGCGCCACAAGGAAGGCGAAGGCCTCCGCCCACGGCGCGAGTTCGAGGTGCAGCAGCCCGCGCACCGCCTCGCCGGCGGCGGTGCCACCGGGTTCGCGAGTGTGGACGACGTCGATATCCTCGGCGCGGAGCAGTTCAGCAACGGTTGCCGAGGCTGTACTCTTGCCCGAGCCTTCGCCCCCTTCGAACACGATGAAGCGCTGGTTCACGCCACGAATCCTAAGGGGCCGCCACAGGCACGGCGAATCAGCGGCTGAAGCCCATGCCGCCGCCGCCCGGCAGGATCTTCACCCGCCGCTGCGGCTCCTTCCCGGCGCTCGTGCTGTCCAGGTTGTAGCGGGTGGCGATCTGGTGTTGGACGCGGCGCACGTAGCTGTTGGCCGGCGGCAATTCAATCGGGCGGCCTTCCTCCATGACTCGCGCGATCGCGTCTTCGGTCTCCTGGAAGACCTCCACCATCGGGTCTTTGCGCGGTCCGCGGCCGCCAGCGGCGTCTTCACCACGGAACTGGTGCAACACCTGCTCCATCTGGTACGCGGTGTTCGCCTTGACCACGTAGATCGGCAGCGACCGTTCCTCGGCCTCGCGGACGGCGGCGGGCTTGCTGCGGTAGTAGCTGCGCATGGTCACCACGGCATCAGCGGCGCGCACATCGGAGACCAACTCGATCGGTACCCCCGTGCTGCGCATCGCTTGCTCCAGCCGGCTGCGGGAGACGCCGAAGGGGAAGATCTTGATCGCTGGTGCGTTGGAGCTGCGCGCGAAGTTGCTGGCCGCGGGCCGTTCGCTACGTTCGAACTCCACTTCGCCGCGCTCTCGAACGTGGCCGCCGCCGCGCTTGTGGCCGAGTTCCCAGGCGCCGCTGTTGGGCGCACCGCCGCGAGGCCCTCGGGCGCCCTGCGCGCCACCGGTGATCCCGCGGTCTTCGCGCGCCGAGTCGTCCACGATCTCGATCCGGCCGGCCGCCGAAAGCTGTCGCGTCTCGGGTGGGGCGTTGAACCCTCGGAGCAGCGCATCAACGGTGTCGGCCACGCTGGTGTGGATGGCGACGCGTTGCCAGCTCTCGATCTCGACGATGCATTCGAAGGTCGGAGGCGCTTTCCGTTCGAGGATCGACTTCTGCGTGCCGCGCCGCCGAGCCTCTTCGTCGCCCAGCGTTACGGACTGAATGCCGCCTATCAGGTCGGCGAGCGTGGGGTTGAGCATCAGGTTTTCGAGCGATGTACCGTGGGCGGTACCGACGAGTTGGACGCCACGTTCGTTGATCGTGCGCGCCGCGGCCGCTTCCAGTTCGGTGCCGATTTCGTCGATCACGATCACTTCCGGCATGTGGTTCTCGACCGCTTCGATCATCACCGCGTGCTGCATCGCTGGCGTGGCCACTTGCATGCGGCGCGCGCCCCCGATCGCGGGGTGAGGCACGTCACCATCGCCGCCGATTTCGTTCGAGGTATCGACGATGATGACGCGTTTGTTTCCTTCGTCGGCGAGCACGCGCGCGACCTCGCGCAGCATGGTGGTCTTGCCGACGCCCGGGCGTCCGAGCAGAAGGATCGACTTGCCCCCGAGCACCAGGTCTTCGATCACGCGGATGGTGCCGTAGACGGCGCGGCCTACGCGGCAGGTGAGGCCGACCACCTTGCCGCGGCGGTTGCGAATGCAGCTGATGCGGTGCAGCGTGCGCTCGATGCCAGCGCGGTTGTCCGCGCCGAAATCGCCGATCCGGTCGATCACGTGCTGGATGTCGTCCTCGGTAACTTCGCTGCGAGAGAGCACGACTTCGCGGCCCGGGTAGCGCGCCTCCGGCATTCGGCCAAGGTCCATCACCACTTCCAACAGGTCCACCCGGCGGTCCGGTTCAACCAGCGAGAGGGCGATGTGTTCTGGCAGCGCCTCCAGGAGCAGGTCCAGGTCATCGGTGACAATCTGTTGTTCGGTTGGAATTGCCATATTTAAGGTTGGTTGCGACACGGCTATTGCGGCAGGGCGAAATTATCCGCGGGTACCGCTACGACCTCCTTTAGAGTATTGAGGACGGCGAGCCTTCTCGCACACATCAAGCGCACTCCCAACGGGGTGTAGCCGCGCTCAATGGCGATGCGTTCGATATTTCCCTGGTGTTCGGCGACCACCAGCGTGGCGTGGCGGCCGGACTGCGTTTCGATGAGATCGAGAGCGGCTTCGACCACGCCGTCGCCACCGTCATCAATAAGTACGTGACTTTCGCGTTCGCCGATGCCTACCCAGGCGTCCAGGCCCGCCTCGCGGTCAAGAACGAATTCCTTGTTGCAATCGTACGAATCGTGCACGGAGCGCCACTCTTGCTGCGTGGGCGCCTCCACCCGCCGCACGATCTCGGGCACCGCCCGGCAATAGAGCCGGAAGACGCCGTGGCGGTCCGCACGCGTGGCCGGCCGGAACGGCGTCTCGTGCGTCTTATCGCTCAAGGGCACCACATGGAGGCGTTCGAGGCGGTAAGCGTAGAAGCCCCCTTTGCGGAGCGCGGGCGCGTGCGGAGAACCTTCGGCGTAGCGCAGATAGAGCGTGCGCCCACCGCGCCGCGCCACTTCCTGCGAGACCGATTGCAAAAGTGCGATAACCGCTTCATCGTCCATATCTCGCGCGAGGCGGACGCTGACCGCTTCCCAGCCTGCTCCCCCTGAGAGTTCGCGGGCGATCAACACACCGCGGTAGGCCAGCCCGCGCTTTACGCCGACGACCACGGTGCGGGGAACCTTCGGCAGGCGTGTGATGCCGGTGGCGGCGAGGCCGGAGGCCACCAGCAGATTCTCCGCGCCGCGCGTTGCGATGATCTCCGTGCCCAGGCGGTGGAGCTGCGGCCAGAGGGTCGCGGCATCGATCGGGCTCAACGTGTCTGCTCGTAGTTCGCTCACTTGGGTGAGTCCGTTCGTGGCCGGCCCATCGTCAGGAAGAGCTTGTGCAGCCGGTTGTCGCCCGTCAGCTCCGGGTGAAACGACGTGGCGAAGAGGTTGCCCTGGCGGGCCGCGACGATCGAGCCGTCTTCCAGCGAGCAGACGGCCTCAGCTGGCCAGCGCACCTCATCGAACAGCGGCGCCCGGATGAAGACTGCGTGGAACGGCGGGCCTTCGATCCCGTTGACGTAGAGGTCGGCCTCGAAACTGTCGAGCTGGCGGCCAAAGGCGTTGCGGCGCACCGAGATGTCCATCATCTCGATTCCCGGACGGTCCAGGCAATCGACCTGCTTCGCCAGCAAGATAGCGCCCGCGCAGGTGCCCCAGACGGGCCGGCCGCTCGCGCAGAAATCGCGCAGCGGCTGTTGGAAGCCGTTGCTCAGGATCAGCCGGGCGATCGTTGTGCTTTCGCCACCGGGGATGATCAGCGCGTCGAGTTCGCGCAGCTGCTCCACCTTGCGGATTTCGCGCACGTGGTGACCCATCGCTTCGAGCATCTCGCGGTGCTCGCGGAAGTCGCCCTGGAGCGCGAGGACACCGACCGTCATCGAGTGCACAGGAATGGTGTTGGTAGTCATGAAAGCGGCTTGTGGGGTGGAGGGAGCGCAACGCGCAACGGCAGCAAACCGTGCGAGCGGTGCATGCCAGAGGTCAGTGAAAAGACAATCTGCAACAGGGGCAGTAATCCACCAAGAGCTATCGACATTGTAGGCGATCCCAGCCCCGGCGTGTGTGTCCACCCGTTAACTTTCTGCGTCGATCGGCCGGGGGCTGCGCCCCCCACTTTCCCGTTTGTCCTTAGCCTGTCGAAGGATGAACGGGCGCCGCCCACTTAGGCCGGGACCGGCGGCCCACTGGCGTCGCCGCAGCCAAGGGCCGCTCGTGCTGCGAAAGCCACCGGCGCGCGGCCCTTCGACAGGCTCAGGGTGACCGGGTACCTGGCTGCTGGCTCGTGGCTCTCGGCGCGCTGCCCGAAAGCCAACGGTCCCCCACTTCCCGTTTGTCCTGAGCCTGTCGAAGGATGAACGGGCGCTGCCCACGGAGGCCGGGACCGGCGGCCCACTGGCGTCGCCGCAGCCAAGGGCCGCTCGTGCTGCGAAAGCCACCGGCGCGCGGCCCTTCGACAGGCTCAGGGTGACCGGGGGTTTGGCTCTCGGCTCTTCGCGGTTCGATATACTCCAGCCAACCTTGCCCCGGCGGTGCCCATGCCCGAGATCCCCGAACTGGAAGCGATCCGCGGCTACTTCAATGAGCAGATCGCGAGCCGAACGATCGCCAGCTGCGAGGCGCGTATCCCGTTCGTCTTTCGCACGCCCGCGCAAGTGCTGCGCGACACCCTCCCCGGCGATCGCTTCGGAGAGGTGCTGCGACACGGTAAGTTTCTGCTCTTCCCGCTCGCGTCGGACCGCGTGCTCGCCATCAACCCGATGCTTACCGGCCGATTCCAGTACGTCGACCCCAAAACGAAGCTGCGCGCCAAGTGCTGCCTGGTGCTCGGGATCGAAGGCGGGCGATCGTTCCGGTACTCCGATGACCGTGTGATGGGCAAAATCTACCTCGTGGCCATCGACCAGCTCTCGGCTATCCCCAACTGGTCCACAAATGGCCCAGACCTGCTGGACCCCGCGCTCACCGAAGATGAGTGGTTGGCGCGGACGAAGAAGTACCGCGGCCAGGTGAAGTCCATGCTCACCAACGCCGAGTTTGTCCAGGGGATCGGCAATGCCTACAGCGACGAAATCCTCTGGGAAGCGAAGATCAACCCCTACATCCCGCGCACGAAACTGAGCGAGGAACAGGTCCGCGAACTCTACCGCGCCGCGCGTGCAGTGATGGCCTGGGCCGCTCCACTGGTGCGCGCGAGCATGATCAAAGGCGACGACCTGGACTACGAAGAGCGCCGTGACTTCATGCGTGTCCACCGCCTGGGAGGCAAGCCGTGCCCACGCTGCGGCACGACGATCAGCGAGATCACGGCCAACCAGCGGATCATCAGCTTCTGCCGAAACTGCCAGCCCGAGATGCCGGCGTAGTACCGGATGAATGCCTATTCGACCGTGATCAGCCCGATCATCGCCACCTCGTGGTAATCGCAGCGGAACTTGTAGGCGCCGGGTGCGGAAGGCGCGATCCAAACCAGCTCGCCTGTCTGCCCGCCGATGATCGGTTCCGGCGTCGAAATCCAAGGGCTCTCACGGTAGAGGCCCCGTGACGAAGCGATGTGCATGTTGTGCGGCACCAGCCCGGCGTTTGGAAGCGTGAATCTGACCGTGTCCCCGCCCTTGACCGTGATCTCCTTGGGTTCGAATGAATCATCGAACATCGTCACGGTGATCGTCTGAGACACCACGACGCTCGGCGTGGGTGGAATGGTCGCCGTAGCCCCACGCTCGCTATCGTCGCCAGATCCGCAGGCCCCAAAGACGAAGATGGCGCTGGCCGCCAACCCCACAGCCGCCACGCGGGTCCAAAATTTCGAGGACATTCAAAAGCCTCCGGCGTCGCTCTCTCGTGCGGCCATTGGAACCGCGCACGGCGACCCGCGAAATGGCCTTTCGGTGGCCAGAACCAGGCCGAACGGGCTGTTCAGGACAGAGGAAGAGGCCGGGATGGTCACCCGGCCTCTCTCCACGCTTCCATTAGCTCAGTTGACGCTGATTGTGCCCGTCATCTCCGCGGGATGGATGTCGCACCGGAACTTGTACGTGCCCGGCTCGGCAGGCGCCTTCCATTGCAGCGTCCCAGACTTCCCGTTCAGGATGACCTCAGGGTTGGAGACCACCGACGTCACCGCCGCGAAGTCGCCGTTCAGCGGAGCAATACGCATGTTATGCGGCACCTTTCCGCTGTTCGCGAGGTCGAAGGTCACCGTGTTGCCGGCCTTCACGCTGAACGCTTTGGTCGCGAACGCGTTGTCGGTCATTGGCAATTTGGTGGTTGCGCCGTCGGCTACGGCGACACCAGGTGCGCTGGCCGCCGTAGGCGTCGTGTTAGTCATGGTGTGCGAATCCACGGCCGTCGTCGGGATCCCCGAGGTCACCTTGAAGACGCGGTCGTTGTTGTCGCCCGTCACCTTGAGCTGACCAGCGCCGCCTTTCAGGACGCGACCCAGGGCATGATCGACGATGGTGTAGGTGCCCGGGACATCGACTTTGAATTCAACGATAGCCGCGCCTCCAGGCGGGACGCTAATCGTTTGCACGCCTTTTGATGGCGGGGATTCGAGTGCCCCCCAGGCCCACGCCTTATCAAAGATCTCCCCGATGATGTGGAAGCTCGACGTCAGGTTCGGGCCCCCCTGGACAAAGTAGATGCGCACCGTTTCGCCGGTTTTGGCCTGTAGCGCATTGTCGCCCACGAGTGACTTGGTGTTGCCGTTGAAGACGACATAAGTGGGTTGTTCCGCCATCAGTTTGTCCAGGTCAAGCTTGGCCGACCCCGGATCGCCAGTTTTCAGGTCGGTATACATATCGCTCTCGCCGATGTAGTACTGCCGATCGACTTTGGATAGCCCGTTTGCGGGTTCCACAAGGATGCCCCCGTACATGCCGTTGGCGATGTGGTCCGAGACCACGCCCGCCGCGCAGTGATACGTGAACAGCCCGGTAGCCTTCGCTTCGAAGCTGAACGAGCGCGTCTCACCGGGGGCGACGGTTGTCGCTCCGGCCCCGCCCCCAGGGCCGTTCACGGCGTGGAGGTCGATGTTGTGGGTGACCGTGCTCGAACCGTCGTTCGTAAGTGCGATCTCTACCGTGTCGCCCTCGTGCACGCGGATCAGTGGGCCGGGGACGGAGTCGTTGAATGTCCACAGTGCGTATTTGACGCCAGGCGCAATTTCGCGCGTCGTCTCTTTCGCCGTCAGGTTGACCACGACGTGCGATGCCGTTCGCGGCAGCGGGTCCGGCACGTTTGGCGGCGCCACCAGCTGGGCATTGACCGTCGTCGGCAGCGGGTCGGCGCAGGCCAGGGCAACCGAGCCGAAGCTCAACGCCGCGAACGCTAACGCGCTCGCGCGGATCAGCCCTTTGAATTCGATGTGCATGCAGTCCCTCCAGAGTCTCCTGCTATTGACGCACCGAAGCACACACTGAGCGATGGTCGAAAGGGCCGCTTCACG
Organism: Tepidiformaceae bacterium; assembly: GCA_039917655.1. Classification (GTDB taxonomy): domain Bacteria; phylum Chloroflexota; class Dehalococcoidia; order Tepidiformales; family Tepidiformaceae; genus PNKC01. The sequence continues at coordinate 8,967 of JBDSJC010000018.1, read as the reverse complement.
GGGCCAGTTGGCTCGGAAGGGAAGACCGTCGCGCTGTGTGGTCTCTTGGCCTTGGCGTGTCTTTGCCGCGGACAGGCCAAACATGGCTCGCCCGCTGGGACACTGCGGCATTCAGTTCAGTCGCGGGCGAGGGCTGGGACAGCGGCGCGGTAGGGTCGCGGGGCGGAGGGGATCGTGGGCTTCGGCGTCGCTGTTGGCTGGGACGCCGGTGGGGGGCTGGCGGGATCGCCCTCAACGATCGAATCGATCGTGCAGCCCATCACCGCACATCCGGCGCGCAAGTCGCTCAGCAGATCAAGGTCGATGCGCGATCCGCTGTTATCGCCCGCTCCACCCGACCCCTGGGTGTGGATACCGACGACATAACCCAGCGTTTTTCCGGGATTGAGCGACCAGATGGCGGAGCCGCTCTGCCCAGCCGAAGTGTCAATGTCGTAAAACAGGCGGTAGGCCTCAACGGAATCGAAGGCGCGCCGTGAGTGTCCCCACATGGTTTGCGCCGGCTTGTCCACGGGGTAGCCCACGATCGCCGGGGTGAAGGACGGCGATTGGAGGGAGGGCGTAGTGAGCACGGCCACGGGCAGCCATGAGGTGTCCAGGGTGAGCGCGTCATCGGGCAGGCGGATCAGTCCCCAGTCGAAATCTACCGAACCGGCGGTGTCGAGGAAGCCGTCCGGCACCCACCAGTCGGTTGCATACTCGGAGCCGAACGGCTCGGACGCTTCGTGTTTGCCGGGGACGACGCGGATTCGCCTGGCGTTCCACGTCCCGCGGGCGCTGTCCCAGAGGCAGTGGCCGGCGGTCAGAAGCGCGTTGGGGCCGATGAACGTGCCGCTGCAAACCGCGAACAGTTCGTTCGCCTCGTTGAAGAGCTCGAGGTAGGCGATCGCGCTGAAGGGGTAGATCGTCGGGTCGGGAATCAGGATGCGCTCATCCTGGCCGATGACGCTTGCGGCGCTGGCGGTTACAGGACGCGGCTGCCCAACGGGAGGAAGCCGCCCGAAATTCGGTGTGGGGTCATGGTACGAACGGCCGGCAATGGCAGCGGGCTCCGGCCCGGAAGTCGCTTGAGAACTCGCAGTCGTAGCCACCGTCCCCGCAAGGAGGAGGACAGCGCAGAGTGCAAGTAGCAAACGAGATGGACGAAACATGTCTTCTTCAGAATCGACCGGAACCGCCTTCAGCGGAGGGCTGGGCTGGGGGGCACGACGAAGCACTTGGGACTGAGCACTCAGCACTCAGCACTTCGCTACACCAGCACCATATTGTCGCGATGAATCACTTCATCCCCGTAGGCGTACCCCAGCGTCTCGGCGATCTTGTCGCTGCGCATGCCGCGGATGCGCCCCAACTCGTCGCTGCCGTAGTTGGTCGAGCCGACCGCCACGCGGCCACCCTGCGGGTCACGGACCTCGACGGTTTCGCCGCGGTCGAACGAGCCGTGGACGGCGGCGATGCCCGCCGGGAGGAGGCTCCTGCCCTGGGCGCGGAGGGCCGCCGCTGCGCCGGCATCGACCACGATGTGGCCTTCGCGGTTGATGCTCCCAAGGATCCAGCGTTTGCGGCTTTCGAGGCGGTCGGCGCCGGAGGGAAAGAAGGTGCCGCGTTCGTCACCCGCGGCGGCGGCCACCAGGGCATCGGGGGCGTCGCCGTTCGTGACGATGACGTCCACGCCCGCCTGGGTCGCGATCTGGGCGGCGCGCAGCTTGGTCACCATACCGCCCGTGCCCGCCCCGCGCGTACCGCCCGCGGTCGCTTCGATCTCGGCGTCGATGCGCTCGACCCGCCCGATCAGCTTCGCCTCGCTGTTCGTGCGCGGGTCGGAATCGTAGAGGCCATCGACGTCAGTCAGCATCACGAGCAGGTCGGCGTCGATCAGGTTGGCGACGTAGGCCGAAAGGCTGTCGTTTTCGCCAATGCGGGTGGCCAGCACCGCATCCAGGGCGACAGCATCGTTTTCGTTGACGATCGGCACCGCCCCTGATTCGAGCAGGTCTCGCAGCGTATTCCGTGCGTTCAGATAGCCGAGGCGGTCCGAAAGGTCGCGGCGGGTGAGGAGGACCTGGGCCACGACCGTGTCGTGCCAATCGAACAGTTCGTCCCAGCTCTGCATCAGGTGGCTCTGGCCGACGCTGGCGATCGCCTGGCGAGAGAGGATGTGGCCGCCGGTGAGGCGTCCGCGCAGGCGGTGGCGGCCGGCGGCCTGCGCGCCGCTGGAGACCACCGCCACCTGGCATCCCTGGGCGCGCAGACGGACCACCTGGCCGACCAGCCGGGACATGGCTTCGAGGTCCAGGCGGTCGGAGCCGGCGGTAAGCAGGCTGGTGCCAAACTTCGCGACGATGCGGCGGTAGCGCATGGGGGTAGCTTACGAGTGCTGAGTGCTGAGTGCTGAGTGCTGAGAAGGCGCCGCCCGCTAGAAGCTAGCGGCCAGCAGCTACAAGCTAGGCCGGTGCGATTGATGCTGGACGTTGAAGGCGGGGAGACGCAGGGCTCGTTGCCGAACGATGGCGCCGGACTGTGCGCGTTCGTCTCCTTTGCGGTGTCGCGTGGGTTTGGGGCGACGCACCCGCTGATCGCCCTGGCGGACCGGCTGCACGACCAGCACCGCGTGCGCATGGGGCCGTTGACGACCTTCTACGACGGCGAGGTGGAGGACCCCGAAGACCGCGAGAAGCTGGAGTTGGCGTGGCAGGAAGCGGCCGGACTGGGAGAATCGCTCGGTGCGCTCGTTGCCGCGCTGGAGGGTGACGAGCAGGCGAGAACGTTGGCCCGCCGCGGTGGCGCCGAGGAGTTGGGCATCGAAGCGGGAGCACTGATTCAACAGGTGCTGGTGGCGCAGGCAGCAGGCCAGCGGGTGCGCATGGTGTACGCCCTGTGATGCGGCGGCGGCGTGCCGCGCGGGAGGCGCGCGAACGGTGGGTCTTTGGCCCCACCGCTCCGCTAGCGCGGGCGCTGAACTCCCAGGCGGCGATGGCCGCAATCACGCCGAAGGTGCCGCGCGTCATTTCGCTGCTCGAACTCGCGCCGGGGCGCCGCTACCTGGACATCGGCTGCGGGACGGCAGCCTATGCACACCTGCTAGCTGCCCGCGCGGGACTCGATGAACCGCCGGTGACCGTTGACCTGGTCGCCGGACCAGGGCCGGTGGACTTGCTCGGGTGGCCCGAGAAGCTGCCGTTTCGCGACGATTCGTTCGACGCCATTAGCAGCTTCTACTTCTTGCACCGCTTCGATGACGACGTGACGCACGCCTTCGCGCAGGAGGTCTGCCGGGTGCTGGCGCCGGGCGGGTCAGCCCTGGTGATGGATATCGCGCCGGTGAAAAGCGAATGGCTGAACCGGCTGCACCTTCGGCTCCTGCGGCCGGGCTGCGCGCAGGTCGATCTGCGCGGCTGGGGCCGGCTGGCCGCGCTGTTCACCGAGGTGGGGTTCGATGCGATCGACCTGGTGAACGTTGGGCCCTTCGTCTTTCCGCCGCTGCCGCGGGTCGCCGTACTGCTGCGGCTGGCGAAGCAGATGCCCGAGGCGGCAGTGGAGCTGGGTTAGGGACGAGGGCACGAACACCAGCCCCGGCCGCCAGTGAGCGCCTAGTAAACGGCCGGCGAGACCGAGCCCTCGGCGGCGGAGCCAGCGCCCTTGCCCGGGCAGCCTGTGCCGTCGTGGCCCTCGCCGCCAGCTCCGGGCGTTGGATTGCCGACCTGGTGGGAACGGAAGTGCGAGGGAGCTGGGGCCGTTTCGGCGCCGCCCGTCTGGCTGGCAAAGGCGACCGCGCCGCCAGCCATGGCCGCCAACGCGAGCGGGGCGCCAAGGATAAGCATGGCCTTTTTCACTGGTTGCATGGTGAGCCTCCTGGCGAGGTCGCGGCCTCACGAACGTGGCGGAAGCGTATGCCTGTGAGGGGAAAGGTACGGTTCGCTAGCCGCCGGCCTTGACGCTGGACTGGAAATCGGCGGCCGTGTGACTGCCATCGCAGAATGGCTTGGTGTTCGAATGGCCACAACGGCAGAGCGCGATGACCTCTTTGGTTTCGAATGAATTACCGTCGGCGTCCATCACCATCACTCCCCCTTTGACGAGGTAGGGGCCGTTGTTGCGGACCTGAATACTTACATCAGCCATGCTGCTTACTCCGAGTTAGTTGGTAGGCAATCTTAGCCAATGGTTGGACGGCCAGCAACGAGGGCGAGGGCGAGTGCTGAGTGCTGAGTGTTGAGTGCTGAGTGCTGAGTCTGATACGCCCGCTCTCGTACCGCGCGAGCCCCCCGTTCGTCCTGACCCTGAGCCTGTCGAAGGATGAACCGGGCGCCCGACTCTCGCGCACCAATTCTGCGCCGCCCCGGACGCAGCACCCGCACGGTAAAGGCCCCACACTTCCTGAGAAGACTCACATGCTGCTCTCACGAAGCGCCAACGCTGAAGCACCAATCTTCAGGGAGTCCCGGCGGCACCAACACCAACCGGCGGGCCAAGAACTGGAGAATCGAAATGGAAAAGCAGCGCAAGCTCCTCACTCTCGGCGCCGGCATGGCGTCAATGGCGGCCATCGTTGGCGGCAGCGTCTTCATGTCGCAAGGCAGCAGCGCCAGCGCCGCCAGCGCCGACACCAACGGGGCGTACACCCTGAGCGTGACCGCCGCCGACCAGGCCGGGAACGCCGGCCGCGCGGCAGCCCAGGCAGCCTACATTACGGCCCTGGCGACCAAACTGGGCATCAGCGAGGCCCAGCTGACGGCTGCCCTCAAATCCGTCCAGCTGGATCAGATCGCTAAAGCAGTGACCGACGGCAAGCTCACGCAGGCCCAGGCCGATGCAATGACGACCCGCATCAACAGCGGGACCGCTCCCATGTTCGGGTTCGGCGGGCCAGGCCACGATGGCGGCAAGCGCGAGGGCCGCGAAGTAAAGGGAATGGATGAGGCCGCGCTCGCAACGTTCCTCGGCATCGACGAACCCACCCTCGAGACAGCCCTCCATAGCGGGAAGTCGCTCGCCACCGTGGCCACGGACAATGGCAAATCACGGGATCAGCTCAAGACGTTCCTCACCAGCGAACTGATGACCTCGCTGAACAACGCCGTCGCTGATGGCAAGCTAACCCAGGTTAAGGCCGACGCCAGGCTGGCGGAGGCGACCGCAAAGCTGGACGCGCACATCGACCAGGTCGGTGGCAAGGGTGGCCCGCGACACGGGGGCCCAGAGACCGCCGACTCGCCCTCGCCATCAATCGGCGGCTAACCCCACTCCTGGGTTCCACCGCCGTGAAGAAGGCCGGGTGCAACAGCACCCGGCCTTTGTGCGTGGTGCGGGCGTTTCCATCCGGGCGATAATGAAGCGCGAGGCGAGAATGACGATCACCGGGATCGCGCACATCCAATTGGCGATGCCGGCTGGCGGTGAGCCGCGGGCGAGGGCGTTCTATGTTGGGCTGCTGGGCATGCCCGAGATTGCTAAGCCGGAATCGCTGGCCGGTCGCGGCGGATGCTGGTTCCGGGCCGGCGCGCAGGAGGTCCACATGGGGGTCGAACCGGAGGTCGGGCGATTTCGTCGACACCCGGCGCTCCTCACCGATGGACTCGACGCACTCAGAGCGGCGCTCGTTGCGGAGGGCGTTGGGATCGAAGAGGACGAGCAGCTCCCCGGCTATCGGCGCTTCTACGCCCGCGACCCGTTCGGCAACCGGCTGGAGTTTTTGGAACCGCTGGAACTACTGGGGGCGTGAGCCAACTCTCAGGCGCGAGGGCGGAACAGGGCCGCTATACTCCGCCCATCTCCCTCAAGGACTCCCCCCATGGAATATCGAAACCTCGGACACTCCGGGCTACAGGTCTCTGTCGTTGGCCTGGGCTGCAACAATTTTGGGCGCCGGGCGGACCTCGAAATGACTGGCCGCGTGGTCAACACGGCGCTCGACCTCGGCATCAACCTGCTGGACACGGCGGACGTCTACGGGGGCAACGGTCTCTCCGAAGAGTTTATGGGTAAGGTGCTGCAGGGCCGCCGGAACGAAGCGGTGCTGGCGACCAAGTTCGCGATGAAGATGGGCGAAGGTCCGATGAAGAGCGGCGGGTCTCGCCGCTACATCATGGCTGCCGTGGAGGACAGCCTGCGGCGGCTCCAGACGGACCACATCGACCTCTACCAGATGCACGCGCCGGACCCAAAGACGCCGATCGACGAGACGTTGCGGGCGCTCGACGACCTGGTGACACAGGGCAAGGTGCGCTACATCGGGCATTCGAACTTCGCCGGCTGGCAGACGGCTGCGGCGCACTTCACGGCGGAGAAGCTCGGCGCCAACCCGTTCGTTTCGGCGCAGAACGAGTACAACCTGCTCAACCGCCGCATCGAGCGCGAGCTGGTGCCCGCGTGCCAGGCCTACGGCCTGAGCATCCTCCCCTACTTCCCGCTGGCGAGCGGTTTCCTGACCGGCAAGTATAAGCAGGACCAGCCCCTGCCCGAGGGCGCCCGGCTCTCAGGTCCCGCGGCGGCGGGGATGGCCAGCGCGATCCTCACGCCGAAGAACTACGAGACGCTCGAAAAGCTGGAAGCGTTCGCAACCCAGCGCGGGAAGCCGATGATCGACCTGGCCTTCGGGTGGCTCGCCAGTCAGCCGTTCGTGGCCAGCGTCATCGCGGGCGCCACGCGGCCTGAGCAGGTGGAGCAGAACGTGGCCTCCGGCGACTGGCGGCTGACCTCGGAAGAGATGGCCGAGGTGGACGGGATCACGCGTTAACAGCCAACAGCCCAGAGCGCGTCCACGAACGGCCTCCCGCCACTCGGCGAATAGCGCCACCGCCGGCAGCTCGGGGCGCTTGGCTCCTATCCGCCCGCCGCGCCTCCGAGGAGGTCAGCGAAGGCTTGGGCGCCGTCGGGTCGGAGGTGGATGCCGTCGCCCTGGAAATACTCCGGGTGGCCCGTGCTGGCGGCATGCCAATCGGCGATGTAGATGGTGGGGTGCCGGCCGCGGGCGTCCCAGATGTTGGCGTTGTTCCCTTCCTCCCACGGCCGGTCCACGCGGACGGTCACGAAGATCACGCGGGCAACGCCGTCCAACGCGTCCAGCACGGTGTCGATTTGGCGTGGCGTGAGCGTGCCGTTGTTGCCGATATCAATGATCACCACCGAAGGCAGGCCACCGCCCGCCCGGTAGGCGTTGAGCACACTGATCGCACTCGAGGACTGGCGGCCGACGGCTGCATCGATTTCAACCGAGCCGAGGGTCGCGCCCAACTGGTAGGCGGCGCCCAGCATCACCGAATCGCCGATCGCCAGCACGCGAGTGCCTGCGGGGAGCGCGGGCGCGGGGGGCGGTGGCGGTGCGGGCGGCTCGACAGGCTTCAAAGGCAGCGTGGGGACTGGCGGCGGCGGGGTGGTCGCGACCGCCTCGGGCGTAGGGGAGGCGATTGGGGTGGAATCGATGGCCGCCGCAGGGTCGGGCAGCAGCGGCGGGGTGGGTTCGACTGCCGGGCTGGGCGATGAAACTATCTCACTCACGGGCTGGCCGTGGGACGGGTTCGGCGTGTTGAACGTCATGTGGACGGACTCGGTAAGGAGGTAGTCCGGTGTTTCCGCGGCCTGCGCGCCGGCGACCGAGAGCGTAAGGGCCACGAGCAGCAACCCAGCGCCCGCCCAGCCGGACTGGTGATAGAGCCGTTCCATGCCGTGCGCCGACCGCAGCGAGCGCCAGGCGCGTCCGAGGGCGCCCGTACGGACGGGTGTTTCCACCAGACGGTAAGAGAGCTCGGCAAACGCGAGGGTCACGCCCAGGCGCAGTGCGAAGAGGGTGATTCCGTCGAGCGGCGTATCGAGGCCGGGACGGGTGACCGTGATCACCGGCCAATGCCAGAGATAGATCGCGTAGGAGCGCGTGCCCAGCCAACGCAGGGGCCGGAGCGCGAGAATTCGCGGCACCACGTGCGCGTCCGGGTGGACGGCGACGGCGATGACAGCCGCCGCCGCCGCGCCCGCCAGCACGAAGCCTCCGCGGTAGAGGAAGGCGCTGGTTTCGGAGAGCCGCAGGAAAAGGACGGCAAGAAGCGCGAGCGCGGCCAGGCCGCCAACATCCAGAACAAAGCCGGCGCCAAGCCGCTCCTCCCGTGCGGGGCGCAGCCACGGCCGCCAACAAAACGCGAGCGCGCTGCCAAGCAGAAGGCCCACGGCGCGCGTGTCGGTGCCGTAGTAGATGCGGGATGGGTCCACGTTAGGGTCGAAGAGAAACGCCATCAACAGAGCGGAGGCGAGCGCGCCGCCAAGCGTCACCGCGAGCACGAGCCGTGGCCGCCAGACGCGCATCATCCCGGCGAAGAGCAGCGGCCACACAAGGTAGTACTGCTCCTCGACGGCGAGCGACCAGAGATGCTGGAGCGCCGACGGGCGTCCGAGGCTTTCGAAGTACGACCGGTGTTCGAAGATCAGATACCAGTTGGTGGCGTAGCTCGCGGCCGCCAGGGCATCGCTCCGAAGGCCGGCGACCTCCGCGGGCAAGAAGATGACCGCGTAGACAAGGCTAGCGATGACCACCAGGGCGAGCGCTGGCAAGAGCCGGCGGGCGCGGCGCATCCAAAACGCCCGGAAGCCCGTGCCCCCACTACGCTCGTGTTCGAGTAACAGAAGAGAGGTGATGAGGTAGCCGCTGATCACGAAGAACGTTTCGACGCCGAGGTAGCCGCCGCCAAACCACGCGACGCCAGCGTGGTAAAAGACCACGGAGAGGACGGCAATCGCCCGCAGGCCGTCCAGCGCGGGGAGGTACGGCATGCGGCCCGGCCTCGCCTCCGGGGGCGCTTGGGGCACTGGCGCGGAGTGCGAGTAGTGGGGCCACCGTATCCGCAGCATCGCTCTCAGGGAGTTTGCCACGGAGAAGCTGCGCGTGGGTGACTAATCGCCCCAATTACAGAGATTTTACAAACTCCGGTGGCGCGGACGCTCTCAGGCTGCTTTAGGTTCGTGGACCACCACTCGGGT
>JBDSJC010000017.1:0-20545 GCA_039917655.1 Tepidiformaceae bacterium | reverse complement strand
AGGCGCCCACCTGCGCGGTGCCGCGCGTAACCGCGTTGAAGACCGTGGTTTTGCCCGAACGGGCAAGGCCGATGATGCCAAGTTGCATAAATCGCAGGGTACAGGAGCAAAAGCTAAGCGCTAACGGGAGATCTCTTAAAAAGCGGCGGCGCCTGGCCTATCGCCCTTCCTCAGAGAGGGCCGAACGGTCCGAAACTATGGGCACACCGGCCGTTCCGCTGGCGTATGGGCGGGCCCAGATTGCGCTTAAACAGCAATTCAGGGGAAGGCAAGATGACCACGTACGCTCGTCGAAACGCGCAGCACGAAAGCGGCGAATGGGTGGTTGATACCGCCACTGGGCGAATCGTGCGCCGCGAGCGACCGCTCCTGGGCCGCGTGAGGAGCGTGCCTTCGCTCGGTACGCTGGATAGCGCGCTCGCCATTGAGCATGCCTTCGCCGATCTGCGCGTCTTTTGCCTGGCGGACGAACCACAGACCGTGCCGGAGCCCCCCCCGGCGGGTCGTATGAGCCTCAACCCGCGCCGAGCCTGATCCTTAGCCCCGCAGTCGCGCCGCTACCCGTTCCCTGAACGCGGGGTCCTTGAACATCGTGACCATCTCGAAGTGGTCCTCAATGAACTGGCCCGCGGCCCGGTTCCCCTCAATGAATCGCGCGCGGTAGACCCATGTGTTGTGAAGCTGGCTCTGCCACCACATCTCGACACCGGCTTCGCACTGCGTGAGTTCCGCGTGGCGCCCGTAGCCAGCCGCGTAGGCTTCGAGCAGCCCCGGCCCGAGCAGGCCCACGAACGATGTCGCGCGCAGCACTTCGAACACCGCGGGGAGCATCGCCGCCATCTCCCAGTCGACCACGGCCAGCAGTTCGCCGCCCGCGTCCAGAATCAGGTTACGTTCGTGGAAGTCACCGTGGCAGACCGTTCGGGTCATTTCGGCGAAATCGTTCGCCGGGCGTGAGGCGGGCGAGTCGATCATCGCCATGATCTGCCGAATCTGTTCCTGCAACTTGAGTTGCGCCGCGCCCGGCGAGGGGCTGTAGCGAATCAGGTCGTCCACCCGCCCGAAATCGTCCAGGCTCTGCGCCGCGTCCCACACCGAGCCGTTTGTATCGCTGCGCAGCCGCGAATCGGTGAACGGCCTGAGCGTTGCGTGCAGACGGCCGTGCAGTTCTCCGAGCATCGTCGCGCCCGCCGCGTCAATTGCGCCACGCTGAAGGTGCACGCCCTCCACCCAGGGATAGACGGACCAGAACCGGTTGCTCAGGGAATGCAGCCGGCGGCCCTTCGCATCGGGCAGCGCGGCCACCACCGGTATTCCCTGCGCCGCCGCAAAGTCGGCCACCTCGAACGCAAGCTCCTGCCGCTCCTTCGTCCGCGACTTTGCGTGGAAGCGGACGAACAGCAGGCCATCCGGTGTTGCCACAGCGAAGTTCCGGTTGCTCACGGAAAGCGCTACCGGCTTCGGCTCGCCGTTCAGCGTCAGCTCGTACCGTTCGAGGAGTTCGACGATCCCTCGTCGCTCCTGCACGGAGACGGTCTCGGGCACATCGGAAGGTTCAGGCGACACGCACCCATTCTGGCGCGCGGGAAGGCTGTGTGCGCGGTTCTGGTCACCGCTCCTAAGCTCCGCACTCCCCTTGCGGAATCCCACTCTCGCCGCCGATACTGTCACCACGATGCAAACGCTTGTTGCTCGACTTCGAAAGGTAATGCGCTTCGCCCCGGACTCACCGGGGCGCGCCCTTTCGCGCCGCTAGTCGGCCCTCACCCTTCTCTTAATGACTTTGGCCGACCCCGAGCGACGCGGTGATTATCGCCGCCGGTGGACAGAGGCAAGCGGCGGCCGAAAGTAAATAGTAAGAGAACCGTTAGCGCCACCCGCGACGATTCGCGGCCGTGGCTCCAGAATGGCTACGAGAGGATGAATCCCGATGGGCGAAAAGATCTACATCTTTGATACAACCCTGCGTGACGGCGAACAGTCCGCCGGGTGCGCGTTTACCCCCCAGGAGAAGCTGGAGATCGCGAAGCAGCTTGAGAGGCTGGGGGTCGATATCATCGAGGCCGGCTTCCCGTGCTCTACGCCGGGCGACCTCGAAGCGGTCAAGATGATCTCCCGCGAGGTGCGCGGGCCGCAGATCTGTGCGCTGGCGCGGGCGGTGACATCCGACATCGACACTGCGTGGGAGGCGATTAAGGATGCCGCCGAACCTCGCATCCACGTCTTCATCAACAGCTCGGATATCCAGATGGCCCACCAGCTGAACAAGGACCGCGAACAGGTGCTGACGCAAGCCGAGGCGATGGTCAAGCACGCCGCGAAGTACACCTCCAACGTGGAGTTCAGCCCGATGGACGCCACCCGCTCCGACCCGCGTTTCATCTACCAGCTGCTCGAGCGATGCATCGATGCGGGCGCAACCACGATCAACATCCCTGATACGGTGGGCTATGCGATCCCGGAAGAGCTGGCTCAGATGTTCCGGGCACTCTTCGAAAACGTGCCGAACATCCACAAGTGCCGCGTCAGTTTTCACGGCCAGAACGACCTTGGCCTCTGCACCGCGAACACGCTGACGGCCATCCAAAATGGCGCGCGCCAGGTGGAACTCACCATCAACGGGATCGGCGAACGAGCCGGAAACACCTCGCTCGAAGAAGTGGTCATGGCTCTGAAGACGCGCCACGACTTTTTCGGCTTCGAAACCAGCATCAACACTCGCGAGATCTACCGCTCGAGCAAGCTCGTTGAGACGTACTCGGGCATGCCGGTCCAGTGGAACAAGGCCGTTGTGGGAAAGAACGCCTTCCGTCACGGGTCCGGGATCCACCAGGACGGCATCCTCAAGCTGCGTGAGACGTTCGAGATCATGGACCCCGCCGAGATCGGCATCCCCCAGGGCACGCAGCTGGTGATGGGCAAACTCTCCGGGCGGCACGCCTTCAAGGTGCACATGGAGGAGCTCGGCTACGAACTGACTGAAGAAGAGCTCAGCCGGGTCTTTGGCGCCTTCAAGGAACTGGCCGATAAGAAGATGGAAGTGGACGACCGCGACCTCGAAGCGATCGTCAACGAAAACATGCGCAGCATGGAGGACGCCGCCTGGCGGCTGGAGATGGTGCAGGTGGCCGCCGGCGACCACTCGACCCCGACAGCGACGCTCCGCCTGGTCGACCCTGATGGCAACATCCGCACAGACGCGGCCACGGGCACCGGCCCCGTGGACGCCGTCTACCGTGCGATGAACCGGATCACGGGCCTTACGCCAACGCTCTCGGAGTTCAGCGTCAATAGCGTCACCGAGGGTATCGACGCCCAGGGCGATGTCACCATTCGTATCGAACAGGACGGCCGAATCTACACCGGCCGGGCCGCCGATACCGACATCATCGTGGCCAGCGCGAAGGCCTACATGAGCGCCCTCAACCGCATGCTCCTGGTGACCCAGAAGGCGCCCCTACGCAAGTAGCACCCCAGTTGCCGACCCATGGCCAACGCGCGGCCCTGCGCCGGACGCTTCGGCTTCCGGCGCGGATGGCCGCGGCGACCGGCTCGCTCGTGATCATCGCGCTCCTTCTGGCGGCCTGCGAAAAGCCTGACGCCTCATTTACGACCTCGCCCTCTCTCCGGGCACTGGTCGGGACAACCACGGGTAACGTCGCCTTCAATCCCCCGGAGACGCCGCCCAGTCCCAGCGCCGCGCCCGCGGGCTGGGACTGGGAGCTCGGGCTGGCGCGATTCAGCAAACTGGAGAATGAGCAACCTTCGCTCCAGGTGGTGATGCAGGTCACTTCCCGTCCCGGCGCGGGCATGGAGCTCTGGCTGACCAACGCTCAGGGGGTGGTCGCCCGCTGGAGCGCTGGTTCGACTTCGGTCTACAGCGGCGTGGTCTGCTTCCAACTGATGCTAAACAAGGCTGCCGAAGCCGTGCCGCTTGGCACGGGCAAGCACTCACTCACCGTCGCCTTCCGCGAGCCCGAAGGGAACGTCGTCACCGCCAAAACGGTCGATGTGAAAAGCTTGACCCCCAGGCTAACTGGCGCCGTCCCTGCCCAGGCTTCCGACGTCTTCCGCGAAGCGCTCTCCTGCCCCCGCGGCTCGTAATTCTTCGCCGAACTGAGGCCTGCGATGCGACCTGCGTCTACAGCGTTTCCCCCCACCCTCTCCGCTCTATACACGTGGTGGGAGCGGGGGTTCGGGGAGGGTTTGCCCATCGAGAACGACACCCCCCAACCCTAGCGGCCAACCTCATTCACCAGCGCCTCGCCTCTCGCCCAGGCCGCAAAATTCCCCAGGAAGTACTCGACCGTCCTGCGTTCGTTGCCTGCGGCAATCGCCGAGTTGTGGGGCGAAATGATCACGTTCGGCAGGTCCCAGAGCAGAGATTCGGGCGGCAGCGGCTCAGTCGAAACGACGTCCAGGTATGCCCCGCCGATGTGGCCGGAGCGGAGCGCTGCGATCAGTGCCGTCTCGTCGATCACCTCACCGCGAGCGATGTTGATGATGTGCGCGCCGGGCGGCATCATCGCCAGTTCTGCCGCGCCGATAATGCCGCGCGTTTCGTCCGTCAGCGGGCAGGCGAGTGCCAGCCAATCGGCGCGCGGCAGGACCTGTGTCAGCGCCGCCGTTGAGACCATCTCATCCACGTGGTCGGTGTGGCGCCTGGGGCTGCGGCGGACGCCGACCACATGCAGTCCAATGGCCCTGGCCAGCCGCGCAATTTCGTTGCCGATCGCGCCAACGCCGAGCACGGCTAGCGTCTGTGTCTCGAGGTCAGGCGGCACATCGGCGCGGATCGGCTCCCAGGCGTGGCGGCGCTGCGATTCGCCCCATGTTGGAAACCGCCGGGCGAGCATCAGCAGCCCGCCGATCGCCGTCTGCGCGATTGGTTTCGCCGTCGAGCCGGAGGACGTAGTGAGCCGCACCCCACGGTCGATGAACGCCGAGAACACGGGGTTATCGACGCCGGCATTGAAGACATGCATCCACTTCAGATTCGGTGCCCCGGCAGTGGCCGCGAAGAAGCCCCGCGACAGCCGCGGGAAGATGTCCAGCGAGAAGAAGGCGATGTCAACACGCGCGACGTCTTCCGCCGAGAGCCGCGCCTCCGGGTCTTCCGGCAGAAGCAGCAGTTCGCATTTGAGGCCCGCGGCGGCGATTGCTGCTTTGAACTCGGCATCATAGGTGCGGGCGAAATGCGGCGAAACGAGTGCGACAGTCATGACACGCTTTTACCGCAGTGCGGCTTCGGACTCAAGGGGCCGCGCGCAGCGCCTCGTACACAGCCTCGCTCACCCTCGTCAGCGGCGCCCAGTCCCAGCCCTGGTCCGAGAGGATCGCGATGATGTAGGCGCCGCTGGGCGCGTCCACGAATGCGATGTCGTGCGTCGCGCCCTCCCAGGTACCGGTCTTGTTGCCCACCTGGACGCCGCGCGGCAAGCCCCCGGGTATCCCGGAACGCGACTGCTGGTCCAATAGCAACGCCCGCATCTCCGCCCGCGCCTTCGCCGACACGCCGCGCCCACTGACGATCGCCTCCATCAGGATCGCCATGTCGTTGGCCGTCGTCGGGAGGTCGGTCGTGTTGACGGAGGTAGTGGTCAGGCCCAGCCCGCGCAACGTCCCATCGATCGTCCCGCCGCCGAGGAGGTGGAGAAGGGCCACCGCGCTGCTGTTGTCTGAGACGGTGATCATCGCCCTCAGCGCGTTGCGAATGACCACCCCGCCATCGTCCTCGACCGGCACCTCGCCGATTGTGCCGAGGTCTTCGGTCACGTCGTCTTCGGAGAAGAAGACCTCGCCGTCCAGGTTGAGCAGCCCCAGCGAGGCCTGACGCTCCGCTTCGTAGAGGACTGCGAGCTTGAAGGTGCTGGCCGCGTAGAATTCGCGGTCCCCGTCAATGCTTGCGCTGCGGCCGTCGGTTAGGCGCCGCACCACCACCGAGAGGTGACCCGCGTCGCCGCCGATCGCGTCTTCAATCGCGCTCCGCAGGGCCGGGTCACTGTGCGTGGGCACGGTGGCCGGAACGTTGGCGGCCCCCGCCGCGGCCGGCCCGTGATTCGGCGGCGAGGTGACTCCAGCGGGCCGCTCGGTCGCTGCCGCACTCTCCGCCTCGGGCGAGATTGGCGCGGTGAGGGCGGCGAGGGCGGCCAATCGCGCATTGCCGGGGCGGCCGAGCAATGCGCTGGTCAGGATCATCAGACTGGCGAGAAAGAACGAGAGTGCGAGGACGAAAAACGGCACCCACGCATCCGTGGATGTTTCGCCCGGAGACGCGCCCCGGTGCTGCTCATGGAAAGACCGCTGCCCGGAGCCCATTTAGGTGCTCCACCTTGCCTACGCCACCGCTGCGAATAGTACACGCACGATTAGCGAATTGTTAGCCTGCATAATCGTGCCCAGCGCGGAGGGCCAGCGAAAAAGCTACGATTCGGCGGGAGGCGCCCCATTTGGACACAAACAAGGCGATCATGACGAAGCGGGACACGCGGGCATTTGCCGAGACTCCAGTGGCGGATGACGTGCTGACCCGGATACTCCAGGCGGCACGCATGGCCGGCAGCGCGAAGAACGCCCAGCCCGTGCGCCTCGTCGTGCTGCGCGACCAGGCGCGCAAAGCAGAACTGGCGAAGTGCGGACGCTTCACCCCGCACGTCGTCGCTTCGCCAGTCGTCATCGCGATTGTGCTGGTGCCCGAACTGGGCGTGGTGGGCGCGCCGTTCACCATCTTCCAGGGACCTTTCGATTCAGGAAGGGCGGCCCAGAACATCATGCTCGCTGCCTGGAACGAAGGGCTTGGAAGCTGCCCGGCTTCCATGCACGACGCGGAGGCTGCGGCAGCGGTGCTGGGCCTCCCGGAAGGCCACGTCGTGGCGAACCTCATCGCCCTCGGCTACCCGGCAGGGAAGGATCCAAATTCGGGCGGCCGCCCGCGTCTTTCGCTCGACGATTTCGTTTACTACGAGGTGTGGGACGCGAACAAACAGCCAATTTGAACAGATGACATAAATTCACTTGTTTTCTATCGACCGGCTGCTAGACTCCGCCGCCAGCACAGGAAAATCCTGTCGCTGGAAGTTGGAGGGACGTGAATCATATGGTTCGACGAGCCGTGAGGTGCCTGCTGGTGGCGGGCGGAGTGATGGTAGTGGCCGCGATGCTGTCGGCCTGCGGCGGCGGTAGTTCGAGCAACGCCAGCGCAAACTCGCCGACCCCGGCCGGCCCCGCCAGGGCAACGGCAACGCCGCCCCCGGAAGTGAAGATCCAGATCGCCGATAACTCGTTCACCCCTGCCGAGCTGACCGTGAAGGCCGGCACGAAAGTAATCTGGGAGTGGAGCGGGACCAATCCCCACTCGGTCCTCCTCAGCGGCCGCGCCTCAGACACCCTGACGGGCACCGGCAAGTTTGAACGAGTGTTCGATACGCCCGGCACCACGTTCCCCTATCAATGCGGCGTCCACGGCGCGGCCATGGCCGGAAAGATCATCGTCCAATGACGAGTGCCGCGGGCGGTGTGCGTTAGGCCAGGAACGAGGCCGCGCTCACGCAGATCGCCGCGGCCACCGCTGAGGCCGCCACCGTAAACACCAGCAATCGCCAGCGGACGCCCTGCGACCGCACCGGGGCGGGAGCGAAAACGACCGGCGCCGGGCTATCGAGGCGGCGCCCGCGCTGCGGCTTCATGCGGGTGATTGGGTCGAGTACGCGCTGGTCCATCTGACTGCTCCCTGTGGGCGGCCCGCTTTCCTGAGCTTCGGCAGCGCGAGCTCGCTGGCGCAGGGGTCCCGGCCGGGAGAGTCCGTTCCCGTGTGGTTCGCCGTGTGTCCAACACTCGGTTTACTGCCTGGCCCGAAGAGCAGCGAAGGTGACGGATCTATGCGCGGCCGTGCGCCTCGTCTCTTCCGGAGACTGCGTGGCGATCCCGCGCCGCTCGCTCACCCGGCGAGTTGATCTCGATTGCCCATGCGGACCAACGCGCCGACTTGCGCCGCCAGGCGGCCAAGGGTTAGGCCGGAGCTACATCCCCGCCAGCTGCGGCAGCACGTCCCGACCTACGGCTTCGGGCCAACGGGCGGGATCTGGAAGAGGTGGTCCATCAACCAGATGGGCCTGTAGCCGGCATCGTCGGCCGCCCGCGCTATGTCTGCCAGGGTCTGGCCAAGGGCGGGTGGACCGCCCGGATAGGTAAGGTTGGGAAGCTGCAGTCCAAGTTTCATGGTCTCTGAGCTTAGCCAGTCAGGCGGGCGTTGTCCTTCGCGGCCTGATTCGGCATCCGACACCAGGGCGCCAGGTCCCACGAGTTGCTCGTCCGCCCGGTCACCATTGCCCCGCTTCTGAAGGGTTGGGCTGGCGGTACTCATCGATACGCCGTTGCGACCCCGCCGAGACGCCCTCGGGCAGCGCATCGAACCGGAAGAACCGCGCCTCTGCAATCTCCGCGCTCTCGTTCGGCGTCTGTTCGAACGATTCGGAAACGAACACAACCACGTGGTCACTTTTGGCCTCGACGAAGTCCGAATACGCGCCCATCAGTCGCAGTTCACGGATCGTCGCGCCGACTTCCTCGCGGGCCTCGCGGCGAGCCGCTGCCTCGAGGGTTTCGTGGCGTTTCACACCCCCGCCGGGCAGAAACCAGCCAGCGCGATAGGTGTGCCGCACCAACAGCACTTCGCCATCACGCACCAGCAGCACGTTCACGCCCAGGGTGACTGGCTGCCACGCGATCCGGCGCAGGGTCACCAACGCGTAGGCGGCGCGCAGCAGCCAAACCTTGAAGAGGTTCACGACGTGGCCGCACTAAGCGGTGAACCCGGACAACGAGGGAGAAGCGTGCATTCCGCGCAGAGCGGACGCAACTTGCGGCAGAGATGCTTGGCGTGCATCACGACCAGTGCGTGGTAGCGCGCCCACAGGTCCCGGTCCTCCGGAAGCGCGGTCGTGAAGTAGCGCTGCCACTCGCCGTAGCTCGCGGTTGGCGGAGGACCCATGGCAAGACGCGAGAAGATCCGTCTGGTGTAGGCATCGATCGTGAACGCTGGCTGCCGGGAGGCGTAGACCACGATGCAATCGGCCGTCTCCTCGCCGATGCCCCAGGTGGCGAGCACGGTTGCCCGCAGGTCCGCAGCTGGTAGCCCCAGTAGCGCGCCGAGGTCGCCTTGCGAATCGACCAGCGCAAGGAAGGCGCGCAGCTTCTTTGTCTTCTGGCGGTACTGTCCGCTGGGCCGCACCAGATCCTCGAGCGCCTCATCGCTTACAGCGGCCATCGCCCCCGGGGTGAGCGCGCCGGCTGCCGTCAGCCTGGCGATCGCCCGTTCGACGTTCACCCAATTGGTGTTCTGGACGAGGATCGAGCCCACGATCACCTCGAACGGGTCGGCGTCTGGCCACCAGTGCCAACCCCGCCAGGCGTGCATCGTTTCGAGCTGGGTGTAGACCTCCATGAGCGCGGCGGCGGTCGAGGGCGCCGTCACGCTTCCGCCGAAAGCATGGGCAGCTCGCGCGGCTCACCCGGAGAGCGGTTGCGTTCCGTCACCCAGGTACGCGTGCCCACCGCCGAGACTAGGATCGCCCCGCCGAGAACCGCCCACCAGCCTGGCGTTTCGCCAAGAAAGAGGAACACCCAGACCGGGTTGAGCACCGGTTCGAGCATCCCAATGAGCGACGCTTCGAGCGCCTGCACACGCGCCATCGCAAAGGCGAAGAAGATGTAGGCCACGCCGATCTGCACGATCCCCAGGAAGAGCAACCCGGCGACATCCGCCAGTCCGGGGGTGAACACCGAGCCCTCGCCGCGGCCAACGTTGACGACGAACAGTCCCACCACGAGCACCGCGTTGCCCAGGATCATCGCCTGCGGCCGCGTGTGCGGGCCGCAACTCCGGTGGCGCAGCAGCGTCATCATCACCGCCAATGTGACCCCGGCCGAAAGCGCGGCGATGTTGCCCCACAGTGCGTCCGTCTCCAGCCGCCCGACGAAGAACAGCGCCATCCCGCCGAACGCCACCGCAACGGTTGCAACGTCCAGCCGCGTGGCGCGTTCGCCCAGGAACAGCGCGCCGAGCACCAGCAGGTAGAGAGGCGCGGTGTACTGAAGGAAGATCGCGTTCGCCGCGGTGGTTGTCTTTGTTGCTGTGACGAACAGGAGCATGGTCGCCGCGTAGCTCAGCGCCAGACCCCAGGTCAGGGCGTTGACTCGCCACGGCTTCACGAACGGAGGGCGGGTGATGGCCGCGATCGTGATGCCGGCCAGCAACGAACGCCACATCGTTACGCCCAGGGCGTCCAGCGACACCCACTTGATGAACAGCCCGCCCGTGCTCCACAGCACCGCCGCCGCCGTCACCCCCAGCAGCCCCTGGCGATGCTCAGGCAGCGAATTAAAGGCGGCGCGGCTGGCTGTCAGGCGGGCGGAACTCACGGCATCCAAGGGTATACCGGATTGGAGACAGGGGAGTCAGTAGAGCTGTCTTCCCCTGCTCCGGGTGTCAGTGGCCTTCGCGGTCTTCAATCGTGGGCGTGTTGTCCGGGAAGCGCCGTTCGAGCATGAAGACGATCGCCGAGACGACGACGCCCGCAACCGCTGAGATCCCGGCATAGAGCGTCAACTGCCCCACGCCGATGTCGAACGCCGTGATGACCAGCAGCGCCACGGCGAATCCCCAGATGAAGTAGGTGGTCTGGCGGCGGAAGAATCTCCTCATTGCCACGCATAGTGACGGCTTGGGGAGGTGCATGTAAAGCGCCGCCTCACAGTTCGAGGCCCAGCTTTCGTTCGAGTTTGACCACGTCATCGATGATGTGGCGAAAGCGCGACCAGACCTGCCGTGCCGCCTCTTCGGCGATCGCCAGGTCGCCAACCGGCAACTGGCTCGCCGCCTGGAGCTGCTCCAACTCCTCGCGGTCCTCCTCGAAGATTGTGCCATCCGGCAGCGTCCACCAATCGAGCACCAGGTCTCGGTAGGAGACGCCGGTATCCCCGATCTGCACGCCGGTCACGGCGTCGAAGCGGTGCGCGATGACCGAGCCGTCGCCACGCCGCATGCGGTAGAGGTTGTAGGGCCGGCGCTTCCAGAAGTAGCCGTGCGAGACGCTGCCGGGAGGCACTTCGATCGGTGTGCCGTGGATGGCTCCGCCCTGCTCCATCACGAAGCGCGCAATCACCAGGCCCGCCTCGCGGTGAAGCAGGGTGCAGCCGTATTCGCGCCAGCTGCCATCCGCCTTCTGCTTGCGCTCAAGGTAAGGGCCTCCGATCGCCCCCGCGAGGCGCTCGGGCGTATGCTCAGCCATCAACCTGGATTCCCCCGGAGGGCCGCATGGCAGACCTCGATTTCGAACACATCATCTACGAAAAGAAGGGGCCGGTCGCGGTCCTCACGATCAACCGCGAAGGTGCCCTGAACGCTATCGCCGGGCAGACCTCGCGCGAAATGCAGCGCGCCTGGGAAGACTTTCGCGACGACGACGACCTGCGCGTGGCGATCCTCACCGGCGTCGGTGAAAAGTCGTTCTCCACCGGCATGGACCTCGTCGCAACAGCGCGCGGCGAGAACCAGTTCGCGGGCAAGCCGGCGCCCTTCGGCGGGTTCACCAAGCGAATGCCGATCTTCAAGCCGATCATCGCCGCGATCAACGGCTACTGCCTCGCGGGCGGGATGGAGCTTGCGCTCACCTGCGACATCCGCATCTGTACGCCTGAGGCGCGCTTCGGGCTGCCGGAGGTGCGCTGGGCGATCATGCCGGGCGCCGGAGGCACCCAGCGAATGCCGCGCGCCATCCCCCTCGCCTGGGCCAACTACCTCATCCTCACGGCCGACCAGATGGACGCCGACACCGCCTTCCGCATCGGCCTGGTCTCACACGTTGTGCCGCGCGAGGAACTGATTGACCGCGCGATGGCGATCGCCAACATGATCTGCGAACGCGGCCCCCTGGCCGTGCGCGCTGCGAAGGAGACGATCATCCGGGGGATGGATATGCCGCTTGAGCACGGTCTTGCATACGAAGACCTGGTGCTCGGCCGCCTGATGGCTACGGACGATGCCAAGGAAGGTCCGAAGGCTTTCGCCGAGAAGCGGAAGCCGGAGTACAAGGGCCGCTGAGGAGACTGCCGTGCGCCAGCCCTGGGTTGTCCCCGCACTCGCAGCTTTCGCGCTCCTCCTAAGCGCTTGTTCGAGCGGCGAACAGGCCCCGATTCCTCAGGTCGCCTCCGCGCGGGCCACGCGGGATGTGGTGGACGGCGAAGCAAAACTCTCATCGACGGTTGAGGTGCGCTTCGACCGCGCGGTGGTGCTCGCTCCCCTGAAGGTTCCGCTCTCCTCGAACTTCGAGTTCGAAGTGGCCGGCCTCAGCGGGGGCGTCGCGCGCCGCGTTCTCGTTTCGAAAGCCGAAGTGAACGCCGCGAACAGCCGTGCGATCCTCCTCAAGGCCGATCAGATAGTGCCTGACGGGGCCAAGCTCAAGATCGCCGACAAGGCGTTTAACGCCAACGCCACGAGCGAGACGGCCGTTTCCGTGGAGGGCGATCTGAGCCCGGTGCTGGCCATCCTCGCGACCACCGCTCTCCGCCTGGGGCGGCCCGAACTGCTGAACCCCGGGGTTGCCGCCGAGGTCAAGGACGCGGACCGCGACCCGGACGCCATGCGCGCGGCGCTTTCCGAAATGCTCGCCAAGCGCGGCGCGGACGAAGGCACGAAAAAGGTCGCGTTGGCCCGCTTCGACAGCATGCCGGCGGCGATCATCCCCTCACCGAAACTGCGCGCCGCTCTCGCGGGACTGACCGGCACCTTCGCCGAATCAGCGATCGATGGTCTGCTGACGACGAACAACTGCACCGGGAAGCCAGCCGCCCAGGTGCTCTTTCAGCCTCCACCAGACGCCCCCAAGCTCCTCGCGCGCGTAACCTTCGCCAAAAACGGCCAGCGCATCATCTCCCTCAATCCGTTCACCGAGGGCGACCGCATCGAGCATCTGATGCCGATCCTCGCCCACGAGGCGATCCATTGCGACAACGAGGACAGCCGCGCCGAGGAGGTGGCCGCCACCTCCTTCGATGCCTTCCTCTACCTCCAGTTGGCAGCCTCCAATCCCGAGATCGTGAATGCCGGGACGCAACTTTCGCGCGAACTGAACGTCGATGCGATCGCCCTGATAAACAGTGGGCGAAGACTGCCGGAGTCAGTCGGCATTCTGCCCAGCCCCGGTGTCCCGCGCGTCCTGCCCGATACTTCCGTGCCGTACGCTTCGTTCGGCGAGTTGGTAGCCGCCGCCTACCCTGGCATCGATCAGCCGCAATCGGCCTCCGAGCCGCTCGCCGAGGCGTACGTCGCCAAGCTTGCGCCGCTCGCTGGCATGCAGCCGGGGCAGCCGTTCAACATCCGCTACCTGGACGAACTCTTGGGGCGTGCACTGGATACCCAGACGCTGGGCAAGGCGATCGAGGCCTTCAGTTTGCGCTTGCGCTGACGCCTAAAGCGCGTCAGCGGCCGTCAGCGTCTGTTTGACCAACGCGAGGAAGTGGTCCGCCGCGAAAGGCTTCTGCACGAAGGTGGTCTTCGGGGTGCGCGCGGCGAATTCCGCCGGGCCTTCGGCGCTGTAGCCGCTGATCAGGATCACCGGCAGCTCCGGCCAGAGGCCCGCGATCGTCCGGCGCAGTTCGATCCCGGATTCACCGGGCATCACAATATCGCTGATCACGAGGTCTGGCCTTTGGGCATCGAGCGCCTCGCGCGCCGTCTCGGCGTCTTTCGCCTGGCTGACCGCGTAGCCCTGCGTTCGCAGCAGCCTCGCAAGCATCACCCGCACGGGGTCATCGTCATCGACGACGAGGATCGCCGCGGAGCCGGAGGTCCGTGCACGAGTCGATTCGGGTACCAGGGACAATCCACCATTTCCAGGCAATGTGTTCGGTCTCCATGATGTTAGCCAGCGGGGCGCACGCTTCAGTCCTCCCATTGTCGGCGGCGGGCTGGGCCGGGGGCATCGGGATTAACCCTTATAGGGAGTGCCCCGGGAAAGCCTTTTCTGGTCCATCGGCAGCCGTCCGTGGCCATCCACACCGGTCAGGGCTTTGCTCGCCCCTCCGTTTCCACTTAGGATCGGGAAAAGCCTCCGGGAGGGGTGCGTGATGCGGTTTCTTGGCACGGTTGTCTCCGCGGCAATCCTCATCGTCCTTATCTACCTCTTCGTTGGCTGGATGGTTGACGGCTATTTCGGCGGCAACATCGTGCCCAACCGCTTTGTCCCGGACGCCTGGGCCGCCCCCAATAGCTGGAGCGAATGGCGCGACATCCTCATCGTCTTCACCTTCATGTTCTGGATGATCGCCGGCGTCGTGATGATCGCCGTCGCTATTGCGCTCTTCTTCCTCGTCATGCTCGTGCGGCGGATCATGAAGGAGAACGCCGTGCCAGCCCTCGATTCGTTGAAGTCCTCGCTCGATAACGTGCGCGGCACGGCGGAGTTCGCGGGCGAAACCGTGGCCTCGCCGATTATCCGCACGTACGCAGTCGTGAAGGGCGTCCGCACAGGCCTCGGCGCCATCACGAACCTCCCAGCCTTCATCAAGAAGCAGAAGAAGCGGCGGAAGTGAACAGCAAACCGCCCGAAGCGCTGCAAGATTCCAACGTCGAGCACGAAAACCCCGTACTCGGTTGGGCGCGCGCCGTGGTCTTTGGCGTACGGGACACCGCCACGCACATGCTGCACGAAGGTCGCCGAGGCGCCCGCGAGGCACAGGAAGACGGCTGGCAGCGCTTCGATGACAAGACCAAGAACCGTCGCAAACGCGATTAACGCGCGAGCCTGAAGAACCTCGGCTTGCTACCATAGCCGTCGATCCCGCCGCGGAGAGGTGCTGGAGTGGTCGATCAGGTACGCCTGGAAAGCGTATGTAGTGAAAGCTACCGTGGGTTCGAATCCCACCCTCTCCGCCAGTCCAGGTCTGCGGCGCACTGCTCTCGCCACGCTTCCTCACCCTGACGGGGCGTGAGGAACAATCGGCCGGGAACGTCGTCCACATGTCGGCCTCGTTGCCCAGCAGCCAGCCGCTGCGCTACCGCTCGTAGCGCGCCAGCACCAGGCAGCTATTCTGGCCGCCGAAACCGAAGCTGTTCTTCAGCGCGACTCGCACGTCAGCCTTGCGAGCGACGTTGGGGACGTAGTCGAGGTCGCACGTTGGGTCGGGAGTGTGGAGGTTCATCGTCGGGTGGATCGTGCCGCTTGCGATCGTCTTCACGGTGGCGATCGTCTCCATCCCTCCGCTCGCGCCGAGGCCGTGGCCGATGAGGCTCTTAGTGGCGCTCAAGGGCACACCGTAGGCGGCTTCGCCAAACACCTTCTTCACGGCGTTCGTCTCGGCCGTGTCGCCGAGGGGGGTGCTGGTGGCGTGGGCGTTGACGTAGCCGATCCCGTCCTTGCCCACGCCTGAGTCGCGGATCGCTTCGAGCATCGCGCGGGCGGCGCCTTCACCGCTCTCCGGCGGAGCGGCGACGTGGTAGGCGTCGTTTGTGCAGCCGAAGCCCGCGATCTCCGCGTAGATGCGGGCGCCGCGGGCCAGGGCGTGAGCTTCGCTTTCGAGCACGAGCGCTCCGGCGCCTTCGCAGGGCACGAAACCGTCACGCGTGAGGTCGAACGGGCGGCTTGCGCTGGCCGGGTCCTCGTTGTGGCTGGTAAGCGCTCGCATCACGCTGAAGGCCGCCAGGCCGAGTTCGGTGATGCCCGCCTCGCAGCCCCCGGTGACGACGATTTCAGCGCGGCCCGAGCGGATCAACATCGAGGCTTCGCCGATCGCCTGCGTGCCCGCCGCGCAGGCCGTCACGATCGTCCCGTTGTAGCCGCGCAGGCCGTACTGCAAAGCGACCTGCGCCCCGGCCATGTTGGCCAGGCTGCGTGCGAGGTAGAGGGGGTCGATTTTCATCCCGCCGCGGGTGAACAGCGTCTCGGCGGCCTCTTGAATGTCGGGGTAGCCGCCGCCGCCGTTGCCTACCATGACGCCGAAGTGGTCGAGGTCTTCGTTTGCGAAGTCCAGGCCCGCATCCTCAATCGCCTGCCCGGCGGCGGCGACCATGAACTGGGCGAAACGCGCCATGCGCCGCGAGGCCTTGCGCTCGATGAACTTCGTCGGCTCCCAGTCCTGCACTTCGCCGGCCACCTTACAGGCGAAGGCATCCGTGTTCGCGAGGGTCATCGGGCGAATCCCCGAGTTACCGGCGACCAAGTTGTCCCAGAATTCGCCCACCGTCTGGCCAAGCGGCGTGATGGCACCCATGCCGGTGACGACCACGCGGGTGCGGGAGCGCAGCGTTTCGTTCATCAGCCAAGCCTACAGAGCAAAGGAGTGAAGAGCGAAGAGCGGCCGGCCGGCGAAGCGGACGTCTCCCGAGACGGCTCACGTTGGCCTATTCCTTGGGACCGACGATGTAGACACGACCGCGTTCCTCCTCGGCGACGACGAAGCGGTGGTCTGGTAATGCTGCGAACCCTGTGGGACGGTTAAGGCCGTTCGCGATGTCCCGCTTGCCAAGCGGCCCGTAGATGGCGCCCGAGTTCGCAGTTCCGGCGCCATCGTCATAGACCAACGAGTAGACATCCTTCCCATCAAAGGTCACTGCTATCGGATGCGGAATGCGGCCGAAAATCACACCCGGCTGCGAGACGGCAGGGCCAACAGGTCCGGCCCGGCCAACAGAAGCGACGGCGCCGCCGAACAGTGCCATCCCCACAAACTGGTCGCCGCGCCCACTGATCGAAATCGCAAGCCCGGTCGGGACGGCCTCGGCAGCCCGGTCCACGAGACAGCAAAATCCCTCGAACAACGCTGCCACCTCTATCATCCCGCGCTCGTCCACGTGCAGCACCACGTTCGCCGCCGCATCGCTCACGTACCAGCCGGTCCCACCATCGGAGACAATGTCGTACGGGTTGCTGGCGATCTCGCGGCCGTCCGGGTTGTTCGCCTCTTCGAACGCCTTGAAGTCAGCCGTCAGCCCGTTGCTGCAGCGCAGGGTGTTGAAGCCGCGACCGGGCTTGTTCGCATCGCCGATGACAACACAGACGGCGCCATTACGCGCCCCATCACGAGCCATCGCCGCCCCAGATGGCCCGGCAAGGTCCGCGTAGCGCTGACCGCTGTTCTTTGTCGAAGGCAAGTGGTCCAGCAGCGTCTCCTGCTTGCCCGAATCGAGGTCAACGGCGACCACGCGCCCATCGTCCTGCCCGGTGCCCAGGTCGGTGACGATCACCCGCCCGTCCGGCGCGAGGTGGACGGTGCGCGGGTGGTGGAAGCCCGAAAGGCCTGTCGCGGGCGCACCGTCATCGCGCAAGAAGACGTAACCCACAACGCCTGCCCCGAGCAGCGCAAGGCCGGCGCAGGCGGCAACGATTCGAAGGCTGGTCACAAACGAAGCCTACGCTCCCGGCTCTTAACCGTGGCCGCCTCCCCGCGGGATGTAGACTGAACGCACACCATGAAGAACATTCGTCTCGGCTCACTGCTCGGCATCCCAATCCTCGTCAACCCGAGCTGGTTCCTTCTCTTCGGCCTCACCACGTTTCTGCTCGCGACGCAGGTCTACCCGGACCTCTACGCCAAGGGCGATGCGCAGACTCATCTGCTGATGGCGGGGGTCAGCGGGCTGCTCTTTTTCGGCTCGATTATCCTTCACGAATTGGCGCACAGCGTGGTTGCCAAGGCGTACAAGATCCCGGTGCGAAGCATCACCCTTTTCGTCTTCGGCGGGGTGGCGCAGATAACGCGCGAAGCGGCCAAGCCGCTGAACGAGCTGCTGATGGCGATCGCTGGGCCGCTCACCAGCCTGGCCCTCGGCGGCGTGCTCCTCGCCCTCTGGTTCGTGCTCGGCGCCGATGACTCGCGGCCGGTGGACTCCGTGCTCATGTGGCTGGCCTTGATGAACATCGTCCTTGGCTTCTTCAACCTGCTGCCAGCTTTCCCCATGGACGGCGGCCGGGTCTTCCGCTCACTGCTCTGGCTGATTACCAAGAACTACAACCGCGCGACGAGCATCGCCGCCTGGAGCGGGCGCGGCATCGCCTGGATCTTGATGGGCTTCGGGTTCCTGGGCGCGCTCGGCGTCAACGTGTTTATCGCCGATAACCCGTTCGGCGGGGCATGGCTGATCCTCATCGGACTCTTCCTCGAGAACGCGGCGCGCTCGAGCCTCGTGCAGAACAAGCTCGTGCGGGCGCTTGAAAAGTACAAGGCCGGCGACCTGATGCTCGCCGACCCGCCAGTCGTCGAAGGGGCGAGGAGCGTCGCCTCGCTGGCCCGCGGCGTGCTCGAGATCAACCCCCGCGTGACCTACTTCGTGGAAAACGAAGGAAAGCTCGCCGGCATCCTTAGCGGCTACCAGATGAGCGCCATCCCCGAGGGCCTTTGGGATACAACGACGGCGATGCAAGCGATGATCCCAAGCGGCAAGCTGCACGCCATCGCCCGCGAAAAGCTTGTCTCCGAAGTGCTGCTCGAGATGGAAATGGAAGACCTGCTTCACATGCCAGTCGTCGAAAACGGTCGCGTGATCGGTGTAATTGCCCGCGACCGCATCCTCGGCGTGCTGAAGCAGGCGGGCCTGATCTCGCCAGCGAAGGCATAGGCGCAGGGCGAACTGTCTCTCCCACTCCGTTCATCCTTCGACAGGCGCAGGACGAACGGAGAGTCCGGGAGTCACCGATCAGCCGCTCCCAATCATAGCTACCGCGGCGCCACCCATCGCGGGCCGAACGAACAGTCAGATCTCCGTTCGTGCTGAGCCTGTCGGAAGTACGACCGGGGCGCCACCCGGCCGCCGGGCGACCCTTCGACAAGCTCAGGGCGAACGGGAGGAGCGCTAGCAGCTAGCGGCCCGTAGCTAGAAGCTACCCCCATGCCCCTCCGCACCGCTGCCGCAGTGACCGCCGGGAAGGGCGTGGCCCTCGCCTCCCGCCTGCTGGGCCGCGGCGGCGGGACGGCCCTGCCGGGGTTGGTGGCCGAGCGCTTGGACCCCGCGATCGTGGCCAACCTCGGCGAGCAGCTCGGACGCGGGCGAGTCCTCGTCACCGGGACCAACGGCAAAACGACAACCAGCCGCATCGTCGCGCGGTCGCTCGAAGAGGGCGGCATCCATTATCTGCACAACCGCGAAGGCTCGAACCTGATGCGCGGGATCGCCAGCGCGCTGCTC
Organism: Tepidiformaceae bacterium; assembly: GCA_039917655.1. Classification (GTDB taxonomy): domain Bacteria; phylum Chloroflexota; class Dehalococcoidia; order Tepidiformales; family Tepidiformaceae; genus PNKC01. Next base: position 1,368 of record JBDSJC010000017.1, on the reverse strand, counting down.
GACGCCTCGTGGTTGAGCGGCACGATCCCCGGCGGCGAAGAGACGCTCGGACTCTTCGAAACAGACGAAGCGACGCTGCCCGCCGCCGCCCGCGCCCTCCAACCGACCGCCCTCGCCTTCACCAACCTCTTTCGCGACCAGCTGGACCGCTACGGCGAAGTAGACACGGTTGCCGGATTCTGGCGGACGGCGCTCCAGGCTTCGCCGCGGGACGCGACGCTGGTCTTGAACGCCGACGACCCGAGTGTGGCCGACCTTGCGATCGGCTGGGAAGGCCCGGTCCACTGGTTCGGCGTGGATGACCCGGCGTTCGCCACCGAGACTGCGGGCGCGACTGACGCCCGCTGGTGCGGCGCGTGCGGCGGCTCGTTCGCATACACCCGGCGCTATTTCGCCCACATCGGCCACTGGCGCTGCACGGGCTGCGAGCGGGTGCGCGCGGAGCCCCAAACCTCGGGGTCGAACATCCGCCTCGGGTTAGACGCCGCGGCCTTCGATGTGACCGGCCTCGGGACCGTGACCATGCCGCTGACCGGCGTTTACAACGTCTACAACGCACTCGCCGGGGTCGCCATCCTGAAGGTGCTGGACGTGCCCGAGGCGCCGATCGTCGCGGGGCTGGCCAACGTGCGCCCCGCCTTCGGACGGCAAGAGGTGGTCGAACTCGAGGGGCGGCGGCTGCGCATCATGCTCTGCAAGAACCCAGCCGGCGCCAACCAGGTGATTCGCCTGTTGCGCGCGGTCGATGGTGGCGCGGGGCTCCACGTGGCCGCCTTGCTCAACGACCGGTTCGCCGATGGCCGGGACGTGAGTTGGACCTGGGACGTGGACTTCGAACTGCTCGCCGGCCGGATTGCCAGTTGTTACGCCGGGGGAGACCGCGCCGAAGATATGGCGCTGCGCCTGAAATACGCCGGCTGGCCAACGCCCCAGAACGTCGCTCGCGGACCAGCGCAGTTGCTTGATGCGATCGTCCGCGGGACCCCGGTGGGGGCGGATGTGTTCGTCATCCCGACCTATACAGCGATGCTCGGGTTGCGCGCCGAGTTGGCCAAACGAGGGGTCGCGGGCCAGTTCTGGAAGTAAGGCTGCCGGGCCCGGATATCACAGATCGAGAAATTTACTCGCGTTTCTTCCCAATCAGACGTATGCTGGTCGCAGGTAGACCGCGTTCCATCGTCCTTCGCTTGCAGGCTCAGCTTTCACTCGTACTCGATGACCGTAGGAATCCCGGAAATCTTTTGGAGGTCGTCGAGTGAGTTTCGCCGACAAAACCCTTACCTGCAGCGACTGTGGAGCAGCATTTACTTTCACAGCCGGGGAGCAGGAATTTCATCAGTCCAAGGGGTTCAGCAATGAACCTCGCCG
>JBDSJC010000016.1:0-13609 GCA_039917655.1 Tepidiformaceae bacterium | reverse complement strand
GCTCACGAACGATGATGTCCTCAAATCTCGCCGTGGTACAGCGGCCGGAGCCAGTCCGTATTCTTGCCTGGCGGTACCGGACCGATGGGGATGGCCGTCGCAGCAGGCCTTCAAAGGTCGCGCGGCGTGGCGAACCAAATCGCGCGCCGGGGACGCATGGGCCAAGTCGACACGGCAGCCCGTGACACATCTTCTTCCCGGCTGCTGGCCGGTGCGGACGGGACGAGGGATCGTGCGGCTATGCGGGGGTGGACCACCGCAGGGCGAAGAGGCGCGTCGGCTCAGGGAAGCCACGCAGGAGAGATTCGCCGCGGTCGGTGAATACGAAGCCTTTGCCGGCGACAAGCTCACGGACGACCATGGCCACCACGATTTCCCCAGCGGCCGCCTCGCCGGCGATTCGAGCGGTGGTGATCACGGCCGTGCCGAATAGGTCGTCGTCCTCGTTGATCGGTTCGCCAGCGTTGATCCCTACGCGCACGCGGATACGTTCGTTTCCAACACCTGGGTGCGAGGCGAATTGCTGCTGGATTTCGACCGCGCATTCGAGGGCGGACTGCGCGGACGAGAAGGACGCAAGAAAACCTTCGCCCATCGCTTTGATCTCGGCGCCACCGAACCTTTGCAACGCTGCGCGGATGACGCGTTCGTGTTCGCGCAGCAATTCCCGGCCGCGCATGTCTCCCAGTCGGCGGATGCTCTCCTCGTGACCATCGAACTCGGTGAACAGGATCGTGCGGAGAGACCCGGTGCGGCCACGCTCCGGACGGTTCCCGGCCCGTCCTCGCCAGTCAGTGGGAGCACCGTGGCCTTCGTTGAGGAAGCCATTCAACGACCGGAAAACAGCTTCGACATCGCCGATAAAGGGCACGACCGAGTCGCCGTCCAGGAGCATCAGTTGGCCGTTCGGGATTCGTGCGGCGAGGCCCTTGGCGACCGCCACGCTGGAACCGATGAAGTCGGGGCGATGAAGTACCAGGGTGGGGGCGAAAACGGATGGGAGATCGGCGGCGGCGTCGAAGTCGGCGTACTCACCGAGGGCGCGGACGAAGTCCGATGGTTCGATGCTACTCTTTGCCAGGGCAGCGAGTTGGTTGGCGATGTCACCCTGCGCCCAGCCGATGGCGCGGTGGAGATAGGTTCGGATGTAGAGGTCCCAGTCCACTTCGGCGAGGCGGTTGACTGCGATGCGCTGGTCATTTCGACCTTGCTCCAGACGCGAGGTCACTTCGTTATGACGAGCGTGGGTGCACCACAGGACGAGCCGCGAGACTGCGTCTGGGCGGGTGGCGGCGTAGCGAATTCCGACGGGGCCGGCGTAGCTTGCGGCGAAGAGATCTGCCCGAGCGATCCCGAGCCGCGCGAGCACGGCGTCGATGTCCGAGAGGTGAGCATCCAGGGAAAGATCCGGCACATCGCGGTCCGAAAGGCCGGTGCCGCGAGAATCGTAGTGAATCACGGTGCGCCGCTCGGCAAGGCGCTCGAACCAGCGACGGTAGGCGGGCATCTCCCATTCGACCTGGAGGTTGGCGAACGGAAGGGCTGGGAGAAAGATCGCTGGTGGGCCGTTTCCCAGGGTCCAGAAGGCGATGCTCACGCTGTCGCTCGTGGTCGCGTACTGAATCAGGGGGTACATCGCGGGCATATCCTAGCGCAATTGAATTCGGACCGGCGTGAACGGAATCATCAATTCGACTGCTTGAGAGTTACGGCGCCGGTAGTGCGTTGAGAACCCGGGCGTTCGTTTGATTGCCAACGCCGCCACACCGTGGCGCTTAGGCGGGAGTATCCTTGGCGTGGCGCGCTCGCCCGGGGGACAGAGATGATCGAAAAGATGTTATTCGGCCGCACGGGCCACGAATCCAGCCGCGCTATTTTCGGAGCTGCAGCGCTGGGACGCGTGAGCCAGGAGAAAGCTGACGCTGTTTTGGAAACGGCGGTATCGTTCGGTGTCAACCATATCGACACGGCGGCCTCGTACGGCGATTCCGAGCTTCGCCTGGCGCCGTTCCTCCGGACGCACCGTGAGAGCGTCTTCCTCGCTTCGAAAACCGGTGGCCGGACGTATGAGGAAGCGCGCGAAAGCATCCGAATGTCTCTCGAACGGTTGGGCGTGGAGCGGCTCGACTTGATCCAGTTGCACAATCTGGTCGATCCCGAGGAGTGGGCGACGGCGATGGCCCCCGGCGGCGCGCTCGAAGCAGCGACCGAGGCGCGAGAGCAGGGGCTCGTGCGGTTCATCGGGGTGACCGGCCACGGTACGCGGGTGGCGGAGATGCACCTCAAGAGCCTGGAGCGCTTCCCTTTCGATTCGGTGCTGCTTCCGTACAACTTCACGATGATGAGCCAGCCGGAGTACGCCGCGGACTTCGAGGAGCTCTACCGGGTGTGCTCGGAACGTGGTGTGGCGATGCAGACGATCAAATCTATCGCCCGTCGCCGGTGGCAGGGCGAGGATGGCCCCCGCTACTCCTGGTACGAGCCCCTGCGCGACCCCGAGGCATTGCGCCGCGCGGTGAGCTACGTGTTGGACCGGCCGGGAATCTTTCTGAACACTTCCAGTGACGCCACGCTGTTGGGCCTAACGCTCCAGGCGATGGGTGAGAAAGCGGTGAAGGCTTCGGACGAAGCGTTGCGCGCAGACGTGGGTCGGCACCAGATGCTGCCGCTGTTCATTCGCGGACAGACCGACGTCATCTGACGCCAGGGGCAAACACGGGCAGGCTACCGGCGTGCGCGACCATCGGTTGGGTCTAGAACGAACTTTGCCTCGACTTGGGCGAAGAACGCCTCGCCGATCCGTTCGAATTCCGCTTCAGTTAGCTGGATGGTCTCGCCGGGACCGTAACCCAGGACCGAACGATCAGGGACGAATTTGATCGTTGAGTCTGTGGACATGACGCCCTCGTTGCTGCGCAACGAGTCACAATGACGCCGTTGACGAGCTAATCCCGCGCCAAGATCCCGCGGACAAGCTGTTCACTGACCTCGGCCGCAACCTGCTCCGCACTTGCAGAGCGACCGGCCACAAACCAATTGGAAACGCCGTCAGCCGCTGTGAGGATGTTCATCGCAGTCACTGACGGGTGTTCAACGTCGAACTCGCCGACCTCACTGCCTTCGCGGACAAGGTCGATGACGACTCGCTGGAAGGCTCGCTGCAGTTCGCGGATGATGTCCCGGCTGGGGGCAGAGATCCCACTAACGTTGCCGACCACCCTCATCGCCGCATGGTTGGGCGTGGCTTCGTCCAGGTTGAACGAGATCAGCTCCCGTATACCTTCCTGGAGCCTGGCGGTCGAGCCGTCGAGCCGGCCGATGGTCGCCTTCAACCGCCGGTGCGCCTCGGAAATCGCGGTGACCAAAATCTCGGTAAACACCTCCTCTTTGCTCCGAAACTGGTAATACAGGACGCCCTTGCTGACGCCCATCTCCTGAGCGATATCATCCATCGTCGCTGCGTGGTAGCCTTTTTTCGAAAACACGTTTGCGGCGGCCTGGATGATTGCCGCTCGGCGCCCGGCACTCCGGGCCGCGTCCACTACGCGGTAGCCGCGCAGACCGACGTCTGGTTCGTCGCGGACCACAGGTGACGTGTCTTGCAAGGGTCGCAGTCTACCGATCGAAGTTGTTAAGGAGAGTAACGGTGGTGAGCTTGGGATTATACTGCTGCGGATAGTGCAAGTGGTCAACATGTACAGGAACCACGTTGCGGAAGGGCGTCGCCGCAAGTTCGCCGGAGCCGTCAGTCCGGTTGGCCGATGAGTGCCCGCTGAGTCTGAGCGGCCGCGCTCAAGAGATGAGGCAATACCGCTTGACGGCGCTCCGGGCCAAGGGCGTCCGTCGGAGCGCCGATGGTGATGGCCGCGATGATTACTCCGTTGATCCCGTAGACGGGCACGGAGATGTCGCTCGCTCCCTCGATGTGTTCTCCGTCCACTTCGGAATAACCCAGCATTCGCACCCGCTCGATTACATCGAGCAAAGTCTCAATGTCCACGCAGGTGCTAGCGGTCATCTTCCTCAGGACGTGGCGCTCCAGGATCGCCCGCGCCCGGGCGCGCGGCAGCGCCGAAAGGATCACGCGTCCCGCCGAGACGCAATGCGCAGGCTGAAGCTTGAGCAGGGGCATGTGGACCTTGAGCGGTGAGTCTCCATCTACGCGGGCGACGTAGTAAACACGGTCGAGCTCCAGCATCCCCAACCAAACATCGAGCCCTGTCGTTCGCGAACACTCAAAAAGAGGGCCTTCGGCGCAGGCCAAGATTGCGGCGTTTGTGGCGCTCGGCGGTACCAGTGAGAGCAGCGCAGGGCCAAGGCTGTACCGCCGGGAGCTCGAGTCCTGGCGGAGGAAACCTTCCTCGACAAGCGTCTGCACTACATGGTGGACGCTCGATGCATTTGCCGAAAGGCTCCTGGCAATTTCGGTCAAGGAGAGGTCGTCCGCACCGGCGAAGAGTCGCAGGATGGCCATCGCTTTGGCAACTACCCGGATACGTTTCGGCTCGGTCATCGGTTAGTTAGGCGGCTCCTCAGCGATGACTTTCGTTTCTGTGAGGCGAGCGAGGTCCTCGTCCGTTAGCCCGAGCAGACCAACCAGGATTTCGCGATTGTGTTCGCCGAGGCCCGGCGCGGGCCTCCGATAAGCGGCAGGCGTCGCACCCATCTGGATCGGGAGGCCGGGAAAGCGATGGCGTCCAGCTTCAGGATGCTCGATCTCGGCAAAGAAGTGGCGTGACGCCAGGTGAGCGTTCTCGACGATGTCCCGCGCGTCGTTCACCGCACAGGCAGCAATTCCGCTGTTCTGCAGCAGCATTTCGAGGTCGTTCCGGAGTAGGGGCATCGTCCATGCGGCGATCCTCGCGTCGATTTCGTCGTGCAGGGCGAACCGCTGATCGAGCGTGAAGTCGGACGTTGCCTGGTCGAAACCGGCAAGGTGGCAGAGTGCCACCCACTCGGCATCGCTGGTGACCGTAATCGCGAGCCATCGATCGTCCCCGGCGCACGGATAGCAGCCCTGCGGAGCGTGGTACAGGTGACGATTGCCAGGGCCCCCACGAGCAGGTGCGTGGTGCTGAACGTCCATCACCTGCGGACCGATGAAGCAGATCATGCCTTCCAGTTGGGCGAGTTCGATCGCCTGGCCGAGGCGTTGGGGATGGGCATCTCTGTCGAGTATGCCAATGAGCACGGCGGCAGCCCCGTGCATGGCGGCTACCGGATCGGCCCAAGCCACGCCCGATTTATACGGGCCGGTGTCGCGGTAGCCCATCAGACTCGAGAGGCCGGCTTCAGGTTCCAGAGTGGTGCCGAGGGCGGCGAAATCGCGCGATGGCCCCGTCCAGCCGTAGCCGGGCATCGCGAGGTAGACGATGGCGGGGTTGAGCTCGCGCAGGCGTTCGTAGCCCAGGCCGAGTTGGGGCATCACGCGCGGCGTGTAATTCTCGATGACGACGTCAGCCTCGACCACGAGCCGTTCGAACAGCTCCTTTCCTTCCGGGGTATCGAGCTGCAAGGTGAGCGACCGCTTGTTGCGGTTAAGCTTGTTGAACATGCCCTCGCGGTTCCATGGCCGCGTGCCGGCGAGATTCCCCGGGTAACGGCCCGAAACGCGCACGTCTGCCTCCGGCACCGATTGCGGGCCACGAGACCAGATCGCTTCAATTTTGATGACGTCCGCGCCTAAGTCTCCGAGGATGCGCGTAGCCAGCGGGCCGGCCCAAACGCGGGTGAGGTCAAGGATTGTGACGCCAGCAAGAGCGCCGCCAGCCAGCTCAGTCAACTGGGTCAGCCCTCACGATCGCCGCTTGGCGGAGGTGTGCGCCGGGATCAAGGCCCTCGACCCATGGAGCAGAGCCCTGGCCGACTTCGGGGGCTGGCCGGAGGCGCCATTCGTGTCCGGACATGCGGAACGGCGGTCCAGGTTGGAGGACACTCTCGTCCGCGCCTTCGGGAAGCACCCAGAATGCGCGCTCCTTGAGATGGGCGTCCGCCAGCAATCCTGGGATGGTGTTGACGGGAGCGACCGGCGCCCGCACGGCCTGTGCCAGTTCGACAACCTCGTTCACGGTGTGGTCGAGCATCCACGGTTCGAGGATGGCGTCGAACGCATCTGCATTGACGAAGCGTTCCGCGCCCGTGGAGAAGCGGGGTTCGAGCAGCAATTCGTCCATCCCGATGACCGCGAGGAAGCGGCCGAGCGGCTCGTTGCCGACCGGCGCAAACGCGACGAAGCCGTCGCTGCACTGGTAGATGGTGCTCGGGTGGAGCGAGCCGTAGCGGTTGCCTACGCGGCGCTGAATGATCCCTCCATGCGTGTAGCGGACGGTAGTCCATTGGTGGAGGCTGGCCATGACTTCGAAGTGGGAGACATCGATGTCTTGCCCGAGACCAAGACCTGGCCGTGCATGTAGTGCGGCGAGCGCACCGATAAACCCGTGGGTGCCTGCGGCATACAGGCTTTGCATCGGAGCGCCCTGCAATGGTTCGCGGTCGGGTTCCCCAGTGAGGTACAAGTGCCCCGCAACCGCGAAATCGGTGAAAGGAGTGGATTTCCAGCTGGCAAAGGGGCCGTCCAACCCAAATGGCGAGATGCGGACTCTGACGGCCTGGTCCTGCCATGTGAGCTCATCCGCGAGCGGCGTAGCTGGACCTGGAGAGAAGCTTTCAACTATCACGTCGGCGGCCATGCACAGTCGCCGGAAGATCGCCTGACCTGACCGGCTGCGGAGATCGAGGGCCAGGCTTGATTTACCAGAGTTGAGGTACTCGAACTCGGTGCTCATTCCCCGCCCGCCGAGCGGCCCGGTCCACCTCGTGGCGTCGCCGGCGGGTGGTTCTACCTTCACAACACGCGCGCCCAGGTCGGAGAAAAGCTTGCCCGCGTATGCTCCCGCAACGGAGCCTGCGACATCGACGACAACCAGTTCACTGAATGCTTTCATAGCTGCCTCAGAGCCTGCCACGGAGCTTGGGGTCAAGCGCATCGCGGAGGGCATCGCCCACGATGTTTAGCGCAAGTACAGTTATGAAGATCGCAATTCCGGGAAAGATCGCGAGTTCACGCGCCTGGTAGATGCGCGGGAGGCCCTTCTGGAGCATGCCGCCCCAGGTCGGCGTGGGGGGTTGAACGCCAAGCCCGAGGAAGCTTAATCCGGCCTCGGCGAGGATGGCGAACGCCAGGCCAAGCGATGCAGCGATGACGATTGGGGCGATGGCATTGGGTAGGATGTGTCGAAACAAAATGCGCGGAACCGGAGCGCCCATCGCTCGAGCGGCCATGACAAAGTCCTGTTCCTTTAGGGATAGCACCTGCGCACGCACGAGGCGGGCGTAGAGCGGAATACTGGTGATGCCGATAGCGACCATTATCTGGGGCAGCCCGGTCCCCAGCACGGCGACGATTGCGAGGGCAAGGATGATGGCCGGGAAAGCCAGGATAGCGTCCATGGCGCGCATGATGACCGAATCGAGAATCTTGCCACTGTAGCCGGCAACGAGCCCCAACGGGACCCCGACAACGACCGCAACGGAAACCGCAATCAACCCGACCATGAGTGAGACTCGAGAGCCGTAGATAAGGCGGCTCAGGGTGTCGCGGCCGTTTTCGTCCGAGCCTAGCAGATGACCTGATGATGGATGCTGGAGGGCGTTGAGCGGGTCGATCTCGGATGGGTCGAACGGCGCTATCAGGGGCGCGGAAATCGCGACGAGCACAAGCAGCATGAGCACGCTCATGGCGACGGCCGTCACCGGATCGCCCGCCAACCTGCGGAGGACCGCTCCGCCGCCCTGCGTCCAGAATTGGGAACGCGTTTCGCGTCGCAGGCTGAGATCGGAAACCGGCGCCGTTGGCCCGATCATTAGTACCGAATCCGTGGGTCGAGCAATGCGTAGCTCAAGTCGGTCATGAGGCTGGATAAGACCACAATGAGTGCAGTGACCAGCACCACCGCTTGCACCACTGGGTAGTCGCGGATGAAGATCGCATCGACGGCGTAGCGGCCCAATCCGGGCATCGCGAACACGGTCTCGACCACCACCGACCCGCCAAGCAAAGCACTCACCTGGATACCCACAACGGTCACGACGGGGAGCATCGCGTTTCGGAGGGCATGCCCAACGATGACCTTGCGTTCATTTAGCCCTTTGGCACGGGCGGTCCGCACGTAGTCTTCGCGGAGGACTTCCAGGAGGCTAGACCGGACTTGCCGCATGATCACCGCTGACTGGACTGTCCCCAGTGCGATCGCCGGCAGCACGAGGTGCCTCAGGCACTCTAGCGGGTCGGTCGTAATCGAAACGAAGCCGGACGGGGGCAACCACTGAAACTGCACCGCGAACAAGAGGATGAGGAGGATGCCCAGCCAAAAACTCGGCATGGCAACCCCGGTCAGGGCGAGGATGGTCAGCACCCGGTCGAGCGGGGTATTCCGCCTGTAGGCCGAGGTGATTCCGGCTGGCACCGCGATAATGACGGCAACCAGGAGCGAGGCCAACGCAAGGTGCAACGTTACCGGGAACCGATCCGAAAGCGCCTCGGATACTTTCTGATTGGTGACCGCCGATACGCCAAGGTCGCCCCGGACGGCGTTCCCAACCCAATCCACGTACTGCACTACCAGCGCGCGATCGAGTCCCAGTTCGTGCCTGCGCGCTTCAATGCGTTCCGGCGAGGCATTTCCAGCCTCCGGGCCCATCAGGGCCACGACCGGATCGCCCGGCAAGAGGTGAATGAAAGCGAACGTTACGATGGATACGATGAAGACCACCGGAATGAGGGCCAAGAGCCGCTGGAGAACGTAACGCCACACCGTTTGTTCTCAGGCTTTCTTGGCCAGGTTACCGAACCGTGGCTTCGTCTCGCCGCCATAGAACTGGCCCATATTCAAAATCGACTTCGGCGTGGCTGCGTACGAGAAGCCGTAGTAGACGTACCAGTCGTAGACCTGGTCGATCGCAATTTGTTGGATCTTATCGTAGAAAGACTTGCGCTCCGCCTGGACGTAGGTCTCGCGGGCCTTGTCGATGAGGTCATCGAGTTCGGCGTTGGGCCGATGCCCGCTGTTGTAGAACCCGTCAGACCTCAGTGTCTCGGAGACCGTGCCGTCTGGGTCAGCTCGCAGCGAGAAGCCAGCGAGCTGCATTGCCGCGTCCTTCTTCACGAACGTGCGGCTGGTTAGCTCTGCCACAGCCAGTGGCACGATGGTGATGTCCACACCGATCTTGCTCAGCATCTGCTTCCAGAGCTCGGAATGCTGCAAGTACGGCTGAGTGTTGATTGTGATCATTTCGATTTTCAGCCCGTCCGGATAGCCGCTCGCGGAGAGCTCTTTCTTGGCTTCAGCGAGGTCTAAGTCAAGGCCTTTGAGGTTGGGGTTAAACGCCCACGTCCCGGCCGCGATTGGCCCGATCCCAACAGCGCCACGGCCGAACTGGACGGCCTTCAGGATGGCCGGCTTATCGAGGGCGCGGCCGATCGCGCGGCGAAGCCGCGGGTCATCGATTGGCTTCAACGACTGGTTAGCGTAGGTCCCCGACCATCCCGAGCCTGTGACTGATTGCGTAACCTGGAACTTCTCATTCTTTTCGAATCGATCGATGTCTCCAGCGGGAAGGAGAACCAAATCGACGGTACCGGCTTCGAGGTTTGCTAGTTGCACGGTCGCATCAGGGACGATGTTGACGCGGACCTGATCGAGGTACGGCAAGACGGTGCCCGAGGCGTCCTTGCCCCAGTACGACGGATTCCTGGTGACCAAGATGTGGTCACTCTGCGCCCACTCTTTGAATACGAACTTGCCTGTGCCCACAGGGTTTCGGGCAAGCTGGTCTCCGTACTTCTGAACGGCTGCCGGCGAGACGATCGCCCCGCCGCGATCTCCCAGGAGGGTCAGGATCGCAGCATTTGGCTTGTTCAGGGTGAGACGGAGGTCGGTGTCGCTGATCGCCTCGACCTTCGATATCGCTAGCATCTGGGACTTCGCAGCGGACTTGTCTGACTGGGCTCGTTCGATGTTGAACTTCACGGCGGCGGCGTTGAACGGCGTGCCGTCGTGGAAGTTGATCCCGCTTCGGAGCTTCATCGTGATCGTGGTCGGCTCTGGCTGCTCCCATTTCTCAGCGAGCGAAATGCTCGCGTCCAACTCGCCCTTCTGATTGTAGTTGACCAGGTTGTCATGGATCATCCAGAAGAACTGATGGTCGCCGCCGCCTTGACCGAAGTGAGGGTCCAAGCTGGTCGGATCGCTCGCCAGCAATGCCGTCAGCGAGCCGCCCTTGGGTAAGGCTGCCGCTGTCGCGTTGGAAGCAGCCGTCGGCGACCCAGACGCGCCGCTCTTCGAACCGCCATCATCGCCGCAACCGACCAACGCATACGCTGAGGCTCCAACGGACCCAATAAGGCCCGCTCTGAGTACGGCCCGCCGCTTCAAGTTTCGGGTCCAGTAATTGTCGCTTCGTCCCACGGCCATGTTCGTACCCTCGCAGTTTCCCATACGGAAATCGTCCCCGGAAGAACCAGGTGAGGCATACGGTAGGCGGGGACAAAGCAACTTGCAATACGGCTTCCCCGGGGACTATGTTTCCTCGAAGGAAATCAGTCTCGTTGCAATCAAGGCGGTAGTTCTTGTTAGAAGTGCGTTCGGCAATGCAGGGCCGCATCATTGAAGTCTTAGTCGCCGCGGGCGAGTCCGTTGGCGCGGGAGACGAGCTAATGGTTATCGAGTCGATGAAAATGGAGCTCCCGGTCCAAGCGCCGATCGCGGGCGCGGTGCGGCAAGTGTTCGTCTCCGTGGGAGACCAGGTCCTGGATGGCACCGTCCTGATGGTGCTCGAGTGACGGCCATCGAAAACGAGGGCCGCGAGGCCGCGCAGTCGCGTGGCTGGGAGCCCGAACTGCAGGAGCTAAAGCAACGGCGACAGTTCGCGGCAAAGATGGGCGGAGAGGAAGGCATCGCCCGGCAACACGCCCAGGGCAAGCTCACCGTCCGCGAGCGAATCGACCAGCTGGCCGATCCCGGCAGCTTCGCCGAGTTCATGGGCCTCATGGGCAGCGCCGAGTACGTTGATGGCAAGCTCGAAAGGATCACGCCGAAGGCGGCAGTCACGGGCTTCTGCCAGTTGAACGGCCGTAAGGCGATCCTCAACGGCGGGGACTTCACCGTTCGTGGCGGGAGCGGGGGTGGCTCTCACGGCGGTCTCGGGATGGAGCTTCCCGCGAGCCAGCGTGCACTGGAATGGCGGGTGCCATACGTGCGGCTCCTCGACGCCGCCGGAGGCAGCGTCCGCTCCTTCGAAGAGCTGGGCCGCACCTACCTGCCGGACGGAAATTCGTTTACCGCCCCCGACGTCCAGTTGCTCCGCGCCGTGCCGGTCGTCTCGGCGGTTCTCGGCTCCGTTGCCGGTCTGCCGGCGGTGAACGCCTGCCTCTCCCACTTCAATGTGATGGTGAAGGGCACGAGCCAGCTTTTCCCAGGTGGCCCGCCGGTAGTGAAAGCGGCGCTGGGCTACGACGTGACCAAGGAAGAACTGGGCGGCTATGAGATGCACACCGCTCAAAGCGGGGTGATCGACAACCTCGCCGAGTCCGAGGCGGAAGCGCTCGGTATGATCCGGTCGTTCCTCAGCTACCTCCCGAGCAATGTCTGGGAGATGGCGCCGCGGCTGGGCTGCGGCGACGAGCCCGCGCGGCGCGAGGAACGCCTCCTCAGCATCATCCCCCGCAATCGGCGTCGCGCATACAACGCCCGGCACATCGTCGAAGACGTGGTTGATCGCGAGTCGTTCTTCGAGATCGCGCCGGGATACGGCCGCGCCCGCATCACCGGCCTCGCCAGGCTCCATGGCTATCCGGTCGGCGTGATGGCGAACAATCCCCTTTTCGGCGCGGCCACGGATGTTGCGGCCGGCGAGAAGGTGATGCGCCTCATCCAGCTCTGCGACACGTTCCACATCCCGCTCATCTCCTTCGCCGATGAGCCAGGCTTCATGGTTGGTGTCGAATCTGAACGGGCGGGGATAGAGCGCGCCGGGGCGAGGCTTGTCATGGTCACCTGCGATAGCCAGATGCCGTGGGCAACCGTTGTGGTCAATCAGCTCTACGGAGTCGCGGGGCAGTGCCATCATCGGCCCTCGGGCATGTTCCAGCGGTACGCCTGGCCGTCGGCGAACTGGGGCTCGATGCACATCGAAGGCGGTGTCGCCGCGGCCTACCGGCGAGAAATCGAAACGTCTGCTGACCCGGCGGCTAAGCTGGCGGAGATCGAGGGTCGCCTGAAAGCGATCGCCTCGCCATTCCGGACGGCCGAAGCTACAGGCCAGGACGTCATCGACCCCCGTGATACGCGGCGCCTCCTGTGCGCGTTTGTGGAGGATGCGCAGCCGATCCTCCGTTCTCAACTTGGGCAAACCGCTGTCCCCTACCGCCCATAGGGGCGAGAACAGGTTCGAAGCGAGCATCCCGATCCAAACTCGATTGAGGAAAGAACAAATGGGCAACCGCCTCCAGGGCAAAGTGGCCGTCATCACGGGCGGTACGAGCGGAATCGGCGAGGCCACCGTCAAACGATTCGTCGAAGAGGGCGCGCGCGTGATGTTCTGTGGACGCTCGGTAGAAGCAGGAGAGGCGTTGGCGGCCGAACTCGGCGACAGCTGCCGCTTCCTGCGCGCCGACGTCACGCACGAGGACGAGGTCGCGGAAACCATCCGGGCGGCGGTCTCCGCGTTCGGACGGCTGGACTGCCTGTTCAACAACGCTGGGGCATCCTCGCGAGGGAGCCTCGAAACGGTGACCATCGAAGACTTCCGCGGCGCCATGGACCTCCTGGTTGGCAGCGTGGTTTTCGGTATGAAGCACGCCGCCCCGATCATGAAGGCACAGGGCAGTGGAGCGATCATCAACAACTCCAGCGTCGCCGCTCTGCGGTCGGATATGGGAGGCTACCTTTACAGCGGTGCTAAAGCGGCCGTCACTCAACTCTCGATGGTGGCGGGCGCCGAACTCGGCGCATTCGGCGTTACCGTGAACGCCATCTCTCCAGGCGCCATAGCCACACCGATTTTCTACGGCGGTTCTGAAGCTTCGCGCCACCTGGAGCAGGCCCACGACGAGGCGAAGATGAAGAAGCTCGTCAGCAGCCTCAGCCGCGCCACGGTCCTACCGCGCAGCGGCTACCCTGTCGATATTGCCAACGCCGCCGTGTTCCTGGCGTCTGACGAGGGGAGCTTCATCAATTGCCACGACCTCGTTGTGGATGGCGGCATGATCTCCCGCTCCCAAATCGCCTCCTAGTACAAAGTTGAGAAATAGAGCGGTTGCTCGGCAACGCGCGGACCCTCACCCCCGTCCCCTCTCCCACAGCGGAGGGAGAGGGGAGAATGGCGGTTCGACGATGGCCCTCAACTAACGCCCTCATTCTTAGCGTCGTGCTAGCGGGGCGCGCTGGATCGTCGCTTAGCGAACACTCCCCCGAGCACCATATCGGGATTCGTTGTAGGCCCAGCTAGCGGCGGTGATCGGCCCGTTCGCTAGCTCACCGATGCCGAAGTAAATCCCCTCGAGGATCGCCTTGCGGTTCAGGGAGTAGGTCAGAGCTTGCCGCACACGAAT
>JBDSJC010000015.1:0-3840 GCA_039917655.1 Tepidiformaceae bacterium | reverse complement strand
CGCGCATCACGGTTGGCCACGGGCAGATGCCAGAGGACCAACTCGAGCGGGTGATGATGGAATTCGGCGCGGGCGAGCAGGATGTGCTCGTCTGTACGACGATCATCGAGAGCGGCCTCGATATCCCGAACGCGAACACGATCATTATTAACGACGCGAATCAGCTGGGGTTGGCGCAGCTCTACCAGCTGCGAGGGCGCGTTGGCCGCGGAGCGAACCGCGCGTACGCTTACCTGCTTTACGACAAGGACCGCGCGATGAGCGAAGCGGCCCAGAAGCGGCTGGAGGCGGTCTTCGAAGCGACCGAGCTTGGAGCCGGTTTCCAGATCGCCCTTCGGGACCTCGAGATTCGCGGCGCGGGCAATGTGCTTGGGAACGAACAGAGCGGCCACATCGCCGCCGTCGGCTTTGACATGTACTCCAAGCTGGTGGCCGAAGCGGTCTCGGCGATTAAGGCGGCCGTCGCACCCAATGTCCCGCAGGGCCCGCCTCCGTTGCCGCCCCCACCCTCTATAGACTTGCCGCTCAGCGCGCACATCCCTGAGAACTACATTCCCGAGATCCACGCCCGCCTGGCAACGTACCAGCGTGTGGCGGACATCGAATCTGCCGAGGGCGTGAGCGAGATGCAGGCCGAACTGGCCGATCGCTTTGGCGAAGTGCCGCGCTCCGTCGAGAACCTGCTCTACGTAGCGCTTGTGAAGTCGATGGCCCGGCGCGTACGCGTGGAGAGCATCAAGACGGACGAGCAGATGTTCCACCTGCGCGTACGCGGCGGCGTGACGGAAGGGATGCGAGTGGGAATCGAGGCGCTCAAGCATAAGGGCCTGCTGGTTGGGCCGAACCAGGTGCGCATCGACCGCATCGGCGTGGGGGCGAACTGGATGCCGCTGATCGTGCGCGTCCTGCGGGCGATGGCCGCCGAACGCTAACCGTTCGCTGCTGACAGCCCCTAAGCAACGCGCGCCCATACACTGGACGAATCTAATCAAGGGGTTCGGAATGCAGACTATTGAAGGCAGTGTGGCTGTCGTGACCGGCGCCTCACGCGGCATTGGCCCCTATCTTGCGCTGGCGTTGGCCCGCGAAAACGCAACACTTGTGCTGGCCGCGCGCACGGGAGCCGACCTGGAAGCAGTGGCTGATAAGCTGCGGGCGAAGGGCGCAACAGTGCTCACGGTGGTCTGCGATGTCGCTGTTGCGGAGGACCGGGCGGCCCTGGTGGCCCAAGCGATCGCGAAATTCGGGCGGATCGATATCCTCGTTAACAACGCGGGCATCGGCATCACCACGCCGTACGAATCGCAGCCGATAGAGGAGATCGAGCAGATCCTGAACGTGAACCTGACGGCGCCGATGTTGCTCACCAAAGCTGTGCTGCCGGGGATGCTCGAACGCGGCAGTGGGTTCATCGTGAACATCGCCTCACTCGCGGCCAAAGTGGGGACGCCGTTTAGCTCGCCCTACTCGGCATCCAAGGGTGGGCTGGTGATGTTCACCGAGTCTTTCCGTTCCGAGTTCCGCAAGCGCGGGGTGAGCGCAACCGCGATCTGCCCCGGCTTCGTTTCTGACGCCGGGATGTACGAAGAGATGGAGCGGAAAGCGGGTGTGCGCGCATCGAAGCTCGCTGGAACCTCGAGCCCGCAGAAAGTGGCCGCGGCCACACTCAGGGCGATCAAGAGGGACACGCCCGAGGTGATCGTCAACCCCGGCCCGATCAGGCTGATCAGCGGGTTCGCCGAGCTCTTCCCCGGCCTGTTCGAGCGTGTCTATCCGGTGTTCGGAGCGAACAAACTGTTCGCGAAGGTGGCGAAGCGCGGCGGCCGCGGGGCGTGAGGGTCTCCTCTACAGCGGGATGTTGCCGTGCTTCTTCGGGGGGTTGCGGTTGGCTTTGTTCTGGAGCATTTCGAGGGCGCGAATGATCTTCTGACGCGTCTGGCGGGGGTCAATCACGTCGTCGATAAAGCCGCGGCCCGCCGGGATGTAGGGGTTGGCGAACTTCGTGCGGTACTCGTCGATCATCTCTTTGCGGCGCGCCTCCGGGTCCGGCGCGTTGGCGATCTCCTCGCGGAAGACCACGTTCGCGGCAGCGTCCGGGCCGGCGACCGCGATCTCGGCCGTGGGCCAGGCGTAGTTGATGTCGCCGCGGAGGTGCTTGCTGGACATAACGAGATAGGCGCCGCCATAGCTCTTGCGCAGGATGACGGCGATCTTCGGGACGGTCGCTTCGCTGTAGGCGTAGAGCAGCTTCGCGCCGTGGGTGATGATGCCGCCGTACTCCTGGCTGGTCCCCGGGAGGAAGCCGGGGGTGTCTACGAGCGTGACGAGCGGGATGTTGAAGGCATCGCAGAAGCGCACGAAACGGGCGGCTTTGCGGCTGGCGTTGATATCCAACGAGCCCGCGAGTTGCGCTGGCTGGTTTGCCACGAATCCCACGCTGCGTCCGCCCATGCGCCCGTAGCCAACGACGATGTTCATCGCGAACAGTTCGTGCACTTCCATAAAGTCCCCGTCATCGACTAGCCGCTGGATCACTTCGCGCACGTCGTACGGGCGGTTGGGCTCGGAGGGGACGATCGAGAGAAGGTCTTCGTCGGCGCGCTCCGGGTCGTCGCCGTTGGGCGCGATGCCGGGATCCTCGGCGTTGTTCGACGGCAAAAATGACAGGAGGCGGCGGACTTCGGACATAGTCGCCTCTTCGCCCGCGACGGCGAAGTGGGCGACTCCGGAACGCGAGGCGTGGGCGTGGGCTCCGCCGAGCTCGTCGTGAGTAACTTCTTCGCCAGTGACCGCGCGAATGACATCCGGGCCAGTGATGTACATCTGACCGCTGCCTTCGGTCATGAAGATGAAGTCGGTGAGGGCCGGGCTGTATGCGCCGCCGCCGGCGGACGGCCCCATGATCACGCTGATCTGGGGGACGACACCGCTGGCGAGGGTGTTCATGGCGAAGATCTCGCCGAAGCCGCGGAGGCTTTCGGGGCCGTCCTGGATGCGCGCGCCGCCGGAATCGATGATCCCCACGATCGGCGCGCCGGTGGTGAGGGAGAGGTCCATGACCTTCAGGATCTTCTCGGCGACGGCCTCGCTGAGTGAGCCGCCGACGAGGGTGAAATCGTAGGAGAAGACGAAGACTGGACGGCCATCGACCTTGCCCCAGCCGGTGACCACGGCTTCGCCAGTGGTGGCGCTTGCGCCATCACCGCGGGCGCGCATGAGCATGTCCAGTTCATCGAACGAGCCGGGGTCGAGCAAGAGGTCGATGCGCTCGCGGGCGGTGAGCTTGCCGCGGGCGTGCTGGGCATCAATGCGCTTCTGGCCGCCGCCAAGGGCGAAGCCGGCCTTCAGTTCGTTCAGTTGAGCGAGCTTCTGCTCGGCAGTCAGTGCTTCAGACATAGTTTGGAAAGCCCCAGGCCGCCTGTTGGCGGAAGCGGATTCGCGTGGCGAAAAGAACTCCGGCACACGGCCGGGGAGGGATTCACACGGTGGGATGACTCTAACATTGGGCCGAAACAGGCGCGAGCGGGAGTCGGGGTTGCGGAGTGAGCGCGGGCCAGCAGCCATGACCAGCGATGGGCTGCGGGGGCGTAGAACACGAAGACACGAAGATCCACGAAGGGCAATGAGTTGTTTCATGTGCGGGCCAGGCGGTTGACCCTCACCCTGGGTATGGATTCTGTCTCCCAGTGCCGAGCGAGAGGGTGAGAGCGGATTACCATCCGTGGCCTGTGGCTTCCCAGCGGTGAAACTCCGCGATGGCTTCGGCGTCGAAGACTTCTTCGGCGAGGGTCCATTCTTCGGGGTTGCGGGTGGGAAGCCGTTCATGACGCCGCCGCGGAG
>JBDSJC010000014.1:0-7842 GCA_039917655.1 Tepidiformaceae bacterium | reverse complement strand
ACCATGCCGATCCTCTGGGGTGACGAACTGGTTGGACGTCTGGATGCGAAGTTAGACCGCAAGGCGAACGCCCTCGTAGTCAATGGAGTCTGGCTCGAAGCCGCCGCGACCGGGAAGAGCGCCGAGTTCCGCGAGGCGCTGGCGGCGGGCCTGCGGCGGATGATGGTGTTTCTCGGCGTCCCGCGCATTGATGCGACGGCGGTGACGGACCGCAGCCTGCGTTCGGCGATGGGCCGGTGGCGGTAGCGGTCCAAGCGCCCCGTTCGTCGGGAGCCCTTTCGAAGGATGGACGGCCTGCGCCGCCCGAGAAGGTCATGTTCGGGCTGCCCTTCGATAGGCTCAGCCTGGGCTGGCGCAAGCTCATCCCAGCTTTAATTCGAAGCGACGGTAAAGCGGATAGCCCGAACCGTCCGCCGCCCTAGACTGGGGGCGTGATCGATTCTCAATCTCATTCCGGTTGCCTGATCTGGAACGCGGAGACTTCTCGATTTGAGCATAACTCAGAGGACTGCCCTGCTGAGGCGCGGCCTCAAGTCCAAGACATCGCGCCTGTGGCGCCGGGCACCTGGCTGGCGCGCTTTCACTCGAATCGCCGCTCTCTGGACCGCGCAGACCCGGGGCCCAAGCCGCCCTGGCGCGATGAGGACGCCGCGAACACCGTCTAGCCAGCGGGCTTCCGGCGCCCCAAATCGCCGTTAGAGCATGCGGTGTTCGACCATGGTGCAGCGGTCCTGGATGGCGGCGAGGCCGGCCTGGCGGGCGCGTTCGATGCCTTCATCGTTGGTGATCGCGGCTTGCAGCCAGACGCCCTTCGCTTTGATAGCGATGGCCTCATCGATCACCGGGCCGGTGTCGGCGGAGCGGACGAAGACATCGACGAGGTCTACTGGCTCAGGAATGTCCCGAAGGCTGGCGTAGGCCTTCTCGCCCAGCACTTCGTCCGCAGGGTGTACGCCGCGGTGGACGGGGACGATGCGATAGCCGGCGCGCTGCAGGTAACTGGCGATGCGGTAGGCCGGGCGCCCGGTGCGCGAATCGAGCCCTACGATGGCGATGGTCTTGGCGTCTCTAAGCGTTTCGAGTGCGGCGTCCACGTTTCCTCCTGGCGGCCGCGGGCTTGGCGGCGGCCGCGGCTTTTGGCGGCACCGGGGACCCGGTGCGGGTATCGATCTCTACCAGCTCCCAGCCTTCGGGCAGGGTAACGGTGGAGCCGGTCAATTGAGCGACGGCGTTGCCAACAGCGAGTGTGCGGTCCATGCCATCGGCCTGGCCGTAGGCAGGCACTGGCACGTTCGCAAGCGAAAGCCGTTTACCACTCTTCTTTACCAGCGTAAGCGAAAACTGGCGGATCGCGTCAGCTTCGCCGCGCCAGCGATCGGGCTGATCGCCCTCGATCCCCACCTCCAGGTGATCGATCTTGGCGAACGGCACCAGTTCCTTCGTGCCAATACCCATGCCGAGAAAGCCTTGCTGCCAGGTGGCCGAGCCCTTCTTCGCATCGACGACAACGTCCGCACCGATGACCGCGCTGATCAACGCGATCGTGGAAAACGGGACGAGGATGAGCGACACCAGGAGCATGGTGACCAGTGCCCAGAACGGCAGCGAGCTGCCCGAGCGCGCCATCCAGGTGACGGCGGTGGAGGCCAGCAGGAGGCCGATGATCGGCAGGATGACCGTTCCCCGCGCGCTCTTGATTTCGATCTTGTCGTCGCCGATGACGGCCATGGAACGGTGCAAGAGCACCTCGCGACGGCCATCGCGGCGGCGGATCGCAACGTGGTCTGGGATATCGATGGGCACCAACCCAGTTTAGGAGTGCTGGGTGCTGAGTGCTTGGCGGGAGGCGGCCATCTGGCGGTTGTCCACTCGACCGAACTGGCTTCGTTCGATTTCGCGGAACCAACCTATCGTCAAGTCCTTTCCAAACCGCAACCAGCACACATTTCTCGGGCACCGCAAGGCCCTTAGTAGAGGTAAATATCAACCAGGAACGCCGCTACGGCGGCGGCAAGAGCGAGAACGGTTGCACGGCGTGAAGAGGATTGGGTGAAGCCGAACACGACCGAAGCGAAGGCCAGCGTCCAGACTCCGGAGCCGACGTCCTGCCAGCTCACAGGAAAGAGCGCGATGGGAGCATCGTGAAAGAAGTCATCTGACCCGGCGGAGTGGAGTACCGCGTTCCAGGCCACCGGGCCAGTAATCGCCGCGACAGCAGCCAGGAGGATCGCGGAAGCTCGGCGCTCGCGGACGGCGAGAATCGTGACCGCAACGGCGGCAAGAGCGGAGAGCCCTGCCCCGTAGAAGATCTGCGTCCAGGAAAGCATCGGACTCTCTTTCTTACGCTAGGCCTTGCGGTCGCTGCGTGCCCGGCAATAGGCGTAGAGGGCATCGTAGACGGGGAATTGGAGCCTCAGGAGATCGTGGTCGCCTCTACCGGCGGCCCGAAAGCCCTCGGCAATCGCCTCGAGGCCGTAGGATTCCGGTTCCAAGCCCTTCGCACCGGTGTCCGCCCCACGGACGATGCGTGCGAGAAGTTCGATGCCCGGTGCGGCAATGCAGTACTTGGCAATGACCGCATCGAAGGAGCAGAACTCGCCCCGGTGCCCGAGTTCCGCACCTTCCACATCGAAGGGGACGGCTCCTTCGCGTTCGGCGACGGCCATCACCTCGGCGGGATCAACGAAGAGAAATTCCGCCTCAGGATCGACGAACCGGGTGATCAACCACGGGCAGGCGACGCGGTCGACCTTGACGTGGGCACGGGTCACAAACTTCATAACCGGGTCCTCCTTTAGGAGGCAACAGTACAGCCGTTTCCTGGGGGCGGGGCGGCGGAGTGCATGCAGATCGGTCCTCCTTCGGCCCGCGTCCTTAACCCTCGGTTCGCAGTACCGCGGGCCACTGGCGGCGCCAGAGATAGGAGAGAGCGCCGCAAGCCACGCCGACGTTCAGGGATTCGACTCGCGGGTCCATGGGAAGGGCGACGACGAAATCGCTTTCGCGGCGCAGGAGGTGGGCCACGCCTTCACCTTCGCTGCCCATGATCAGCGCGGTCTTCTGGGGCCAATCAAACGAGGTTGCCGGTTGCGAACCTTCACCTGCGTCCGCGGCTACCACCCAGTAGCCGGACTCCTTGAGGGTCTTGATCGCGAGCGCGAGGTTCTGGGGCGCGGCCACCGGGGCGATGAAGCTGATCCCCGCGCTGGCGCGGTGGACGCCCGGCGAGAGCAGCGCGCCACGCCGCCTGGGGAGCACGACGGCGTCCACGCCCACGGCGACAGCGGCACGCAGCACCGCGCCCAGATTCTGGGGGTCCGTGACGCGGTCCAGCAGGACGACGAGCGACGCGCCGGTTGCACCCTTGGCGACGGCCGCGAGGTCCACGGGCTGCATATCCCGCAAGCGCACTAAAACACCCTGGTGGACGCCTTCGGCGGTCAGTTCGTCGAGGCGAAAGATGTCCGTGTCGGCGGTTGGGATGTTGAGGGCGCGCGCCTTAAGAACGAGGTCCAGGACGCGTTCGTTTTTCGTTTCGCGCAGGTAGAGGAGTGAGCGGACGTTGCCGGTCTCGATGGCCATGGCGCAGGGGTTGATGCCGAAGGCGATGTCATCGGGCGTGGAGTTGGGCTTGGGGCGCATGCGGGGCATCGCGCTAAGCGTAGGGGAGCGGCGGATAGGGCCAAGCACTGAGCACAAAGCACTCCGGACTCAGTGCCTCGCCTACCACCATCCGACTTTGTAAAACCAGCCCTTGGTCTCTTTGCCTTTGGGGCCGGCTTCTTGCAGGCGACCGAGGTGCTTGCGGCAGAGCGGCACGGTGAGGCGCTCGCGCTCTTCGCCGCGCCACTTGAGCACGGCGGTGTCTTCGAACGGAGGTTCAGTGCACCAGAGGCAGCGCGGACGGGGCATGAGGCCATTGTCCGCGCTGCCCGTTGGCTGTGTCGAACCTCAGGCGGGGGCCGGGGCTGCCTGAGCGCCCATCTGCGCGGCGATCATCTGGACGATCTCCGGCGCCGGGTTGAGTTCGCCGGTGACGAGGTTGGTGACCTGGTAGATCATCGCCGTCGCCTCATTCCGGGCTTTTTCGTAGCCCGCGAGAGCCTCGTCCATGGGCTGGCGGTTGGTCAGGCCGGCGTCGATCGCTGCCGAGAGCATGGACGCATCGCGGAAGGCGTCGGTGATCCCCTGGCCCATGAGCGGGTCTTTGAGGTAGCCCGAATCGCCAGCCAGCGCCCAGCCGGGCCCGTACGGCTTGCGGTAGTAGCTGTCTTCGCCAGCGCTGCCGTAGTACTTGTCCACGCGCGTCGCCTTAGCCACGCGCTCAGCCATGCCGGGTATCTTTGCAAAGGTGGCCATGGCGGCCGCGTCGATATCCTTGCGGGCCGTCTCGAATTCGGCCTTCGGCCACTCGAAGCCCGCGCAGGTGAGGCCGTCGTTGGTTTTGAAGGTGAAGAGGCCGAAGCCGTCCTGGATGTAGATCTCGGTGCCGGGACCTGCGAAGTTCGACCAATAGGAGTAGTAGCCGCAGGTCGCGCTGGGGAAGACGTTGTACTGCGCGGCGCCGGTCTTTTCGGCAACGCGCGAATGCTTGCCATCCGCGCCAACCACGATTCGCGCCCGCTCTTCGACCGGCTGCCCGTCGCGGTTGTGGCCGCGGATGCCAACCACGGCGCCGGCTTCAACCAGCAGCTCATCGAAACCGAAGCCTTCGCGCACCTCGGCGCCGGCCCCTCGCGCGGCTTCGACGAGGATCGTATCGAGCACCGTGCGGCGCGGGCAGATTGGCGAGAACTCAGGGTCGGCGATGCTCGGCATGACGATTCCGCTCCAGGACATCGTCATGTCCGTGATCGGCGGGCAGCCGGTGGCCATGACCCGCTCGAGGAGGCCCCATTCGGAGAGCGATCGCACGCCCTCCGAGGTGAGGAAGTGCGTCGAAAGCGTGTCGCTGGGGAATGTCGCCTTGTCCACCAGCAGTACGCTGTGGCCCTGCCGGGCGAGCAGCATGCCCGTCGGTGAGCCGGCGCAGCGCGCCCCGACGATGATCGCGTCGTACATGAAAAAGCCTCCTGTGGTTCGCTGAATGTATTCAGTGAACGGCGGTTCAGGGTATACCACACCGGCAACGCGGGGTGTGGCGAAGTTCACTTTTCCCCGCCCCCCCGCAACACACCGCCACACCGCCACTCCGACACCCCCGACGCCCCGAAACCGCGCGCCTTCCCCAGTGGCCACGCCACCTGGCGGCGGCGTATGGTACAAATCGAAGAATGCCCACGCCGCGAGATCCTCTCGGACTGATGCGCCTCCAGGCGAGGACGCTGTTCCGCCTCGACGACGAGGGACGGATGGCGAGCACCAGCGAGGAGCCGCCGTTCTCAGCTCCGCGGATGTTTCTCGGCCGGACCGCTGGAGGGAACGTCTGGCATCTGCGCCACGACTTGCCCCACGAACAGGCGGAAAACCTGGCAGCGCTGCTGGAGCGCGAGCCGCCTCTCGGCGTCCCGGGAGCGGAGCCCGGCTGCCTGGCCCAGGCGATCGTCATCCTGGCGCGTGACCAGCCCGTGACAGCGATCTACCGTGGGCCGGCGTTTGTCTTCGATGCGGCGCCCGGCAGCCAATTGGCAGTCTCGGAGGCGATAGGGCGCGAGGCGATGGACCCTCTCCCCCGGACCGCCTCTCCGAGAGCGATTGGCGAGGGAGAGACTGTTCGCTTCCACCGGCAGCTGCGTGAGATGGGCTGGAGCGAGCCGCTGAACGCCGCGCAGCAGCCGTGCTACGTGGTTGAGGCGGATGGCGCAATCGTCGCGCTCTGTCACAGTTCGCGGTCTTCGCCTACCGCGGCGGAGGCGGGCGTCAGCACTGCCCCAGACTATCGGCGGCGGGGTTTCGCCCGCAGTGTGGTGCGGTCGTGGGCGGCGGAGGTCATCGCGGGCGGGCGGGTGGCCTTCTACAGCACGAGCTGGGAGAACGCGGCCTCGCAGGCGATCGCGGGCGGGCTGGGACCGCGCTTTTTCGGCGAGGATTGTCACATCACGTGACGTGACGTGGCGTGACGTGGCGGTCAGGACTGTTGGCCGTTGTCAGTCAGCCACCACCTCTCCACCTTCCTCGACCTGCCTGGACCCTCAAGAACTTCGTTAGAACTGCCGGCGAGAGGCGATTCTGGCCATTTTGGGCATGGGCAAGGCGTTTCGGTTGCGGTACGGTAGCCAGACCGTTTCATAGAGGTTTCTGGAGGCATCTGGTGGGCGTTTCCCTTATGGGCATGGCGAGGTCCCAGCGAGCGCTGGCGGTTGGCGCCGCCGGCTTGGCGCTGTTCGCTGCCAGCGCGGTCGGGGCCGGTTCGGGGCAGCCTGTGAGCGCCTCCTCCTGCGCGGACGCCGAGCTCCAGGCAGCCGGTGCGCCAACGCTCAGCGGCTGTGGTGTTTCGCGGCTGCGGGCCAACCCCCGCGGGACAGACGAAGCGCACTTTGCCACCAGCACGAACCGGGCGGTAGGCGTCACGGAAGCGCAGCAACCGCGCGCGAACGCCCACCTCGGGCGGGCGGGCCGCAACGCCGCGCCTGGAAACGGGACGGCCGCCGCCTCGCTCGAGACGCTGCCGCCACGCAAGACGATCGACCTGACAAATCTGCCCACGGCCCTGGTCTCGCCGCCGGAGTAAGGCCCCGTTGGCCGTCTGCCGTTGGCCGTTGGCCCGTAGCTCGCCAGCTACACGGTAGCGTGTAAGATGAAGGGATGGCGAAGGGTTGGGACGCGCGGGAGATCGCCGCACTGCGGGCAACCCTGGGGCTCTCGCAGGCCGAGTTTGCGCGCGCCCTGGGCGTGCGCCAGCAGACGGTAAGCGAGTGGGAGACGGGCCGCTACGCGCCGCGCGGGGCGAGCGCCAGGATGCTCGGGATCCTCGCCGAGGAGCGCGCGCCCTACGATCCCGGCGCGAAGGACGAGGCGTGAGCGCTTTTGCCGCCGCAGCCGAACGCGAGTCGGTGGTCGCCGCGCGCTGGGCGGCGGGCTTTCGGGCCGCCCTCCGGCTGGAGGATGGGCGGGCGCTGAAGGTCGTCTTCCCGGGCGTGCCCGGGGGCGGCAGCGGGCCTGACTTCAGGGGCGCGATCCTTGACGCCGGTGGGGACCTGCTGCGCGGGGATGTCGAGATCCACCTGCTGGCCAGCGGCTGGCGGGCCCACGGCCACCACCTGGACCCGGCTTACGGCGGGGTGGTGCTGCACGCCGTGGCGGCGAACGACAGCGGTGCGCTGGCGACGCTGCACTCAACCGGCCGGGCGATCGCCATCCTCGTCCTTCCCGTGGAGGAGAGTCAGGCGGCCTTTCCCCCGCCGTTCACGCCGCCCTGCACGCTGGCCGCGGCGCTGGGCCGGGAATCGGGGCAAGCGCTGGAGCGGCTCGGACTGCGGCGGCTGCGGATCAAAGCCGCGCGGGCGGCGCCGCTGGTCGCCGCTTCGGGTCCCAGCCAGGCGCTCTACGCGCTCGCCCTCGAGATTCTCGGTGGGCCGCCGAACCGCGCGGCGTTCGCCTCGCTTGCGCGGCGGCTGCCGCTGGCCGCCCTGTTGGAACGGGTGGAAGGGGCCTCGATCCCGCGCCAGCTGCTGATCGCCGCGGAACTGCGCGGCGCGGCGGCGGCGCTCTCCCTGCGCCGCGCGGGGTTGCGCCCGATGGCCTCGCCGGCGCGGCGGCTGGACGTGGCGGGGGCTGCGTTTCAGCGCTGGTGGCCGGAGAACGCTGGCTCAGGCTGGCCCGCGGTCCTGCCGCCCGGAGCGCCGCCGCACGCGCCGCCGCCCCCCGGCCTCGGCGGTGCGCTGGCGATCGAACTGTGGGTGA
>JBDSJC010000013.1:0-4201 GCA_039917655.1 Tepidiformaceae bacterium | reverse complement strand
CGGGAATGGCTGTCGGGCTGGAGGTGGCGAAAGCGATCGTGGGCTGAATGAGCTTCGGCGTGGCCAAAGGCGCCTCCGTGGGCATTGCCGGTTGATCAACACTCGTTGACTCGTTGGTGCAGCCGCCCAACGCTAACAAAGCAAATGCGAATGCCCATCCCAGGCGACGAACGACGTTCGCCCCAACAAACAAAACAGAACGCGCGGCGGCTAAAAGTCGATCCATCGACGCTCTCCTAGGGTGGGAAGGACGACCGTTGACTTCGAAAGAAAGACGAGACGGCCGTAGTTACGGGAGTTCAGGCTTGAGACCTGGGCCCACTGCCCTCCGCGATTCGCGCTTCGTTTGGCAAGCCGCTCCTCCCGGTCCGCTCCCCGTCGCCCCACTGTATGCTTCACAACCCCTATTCGTGTAAATTTTTGTGTAAACTCTGGCCCGCGAGCCGGTTCATGCCATGCCCCCGTATGATTCCGCGCATGGGACCACTCTTGCCACTGGCCATCCGAAGGAGCCTTGCCGGCCGGGGGATGATGGCTGTGATGGCGCTCGGCATCGTTGTCGCCGCCGTGCTGCTGGCGAGCGCGCCAATCTACGCGCGGGCGATGTCTGACCTCGGGCTTCGGTTCCTGATCGCGGACGAACTGGACGGGCGGCACGCGGTGTGGGTCAACCTCGCTGAAGTGCCCGTCGCCTCACCAGACGGCAAGGCGCTGCAGCGGGCGGTCGAGAAGCAGATCGACGCGCGCACGAGCTGGTACGCGGACTCTACGGCGCGGAACATCACGCTGGGCAAGTTCAAACTGGAGAACTCGGCGACCAGCCCGCTGGAGCAGCGGCTGCTCGGGCAACCTCAATCGCTGACGGGTTACGAGAACCACGTGCGGGTCGTCTCAGGGCGGTTGCCGGCGAAAGCTGACGGCGTGCTGGAGGTGGCGATGGGGACGCTGGCGGCGCGAGCAAGCGGGCTCAGCGTCGGTGACCGCTTCAACCTCCAGGACTTCGTCGATACCTGCGTGCGCCACTTCCAGGCGGATATGAACGCACCGCCCCCGCCGCCGTGCGACCCCACTGCCACCTTAGCGTTCGGGTTCCCGGCGGTGCTCACAGCGATCATTGAGCCAACGAGCGAGACCGACCGCTGGTGGGTGCTCGGAGCGCAACGATCCTTCGACACGATCGCGCAGCCCAACCCGGAACCGCCGATCGCGCCGATGTTCGCAAACGAATCTGCGCTGGTTGAACTCGCCCGGACGAGCTTCCCTTCATACCGGGCGTCGGCGTCGTGGTTCGTCTACACCGATGGCAGTGCTCTCGACCACGGCAACTACCTCCGGGCGCGGGCGGACCTGGACGCTCTACGGCTCGAACTGGAGCCGCTGCAAGCGCTGGTCTCCCACCCGCTGCGCCAGACGCTGGACAACTACGCGACGACCTCGAGCTTCCAGCAGAAGCCGCTTGCCATCCTGTTGCTGCAGATCACCGCGATAGCACTTTTCTATGTGGCCATCGTGGCCGCGCTGCTGATCGAACGGCAGGCGGCGGAGATCGCGCTGCTGCGCAGCCGCGGGGCGAGCATGGGACAGGTGCTGCTGCTGTTCGCCATCCAGGGGCTGCTGATCGGCATCCCGGCGGTGCTTGCGGCGCCCTTCCTGGCGGCGGGGGCAACGGCGTTGCTTGGGCTGACGCCGCTGTTCAGCTCGGTTTCAAATGATGCGCTGCTGCCGGTCGGAGTGCCTCCGCTTGCGTTTGGGATGGCCGCGGGCGGCGTCGTGCTGTCACTCGTCGCATTCATCGTGCCGGGCGCGATCGTCGCGAAAAACAGCGCCACGAGTTTGCGAAGGGCGCAGGCGCGGCCAGCGGCATCGTTCATCCAGCGGTATTTCATCGATATCGGCCTGGCGGCGGCAGCGCTGCTTCTGCTCTTCGAGCTACGGCAGAAGGGCTCCGTCTTCACCCCCTCGGCGACGGGAGGACTGAGCAGCGATCCGCTCCTGCTGGCCTCACCGGCGCTGCTGATTGGTGCTGCAGCGGCGCTTATTTTGCGGTTCTATCCACTCCTGCTGCGGGCCGTTTCGCGGCTCACCCAGCGGACCAGCGGGCCGGTGGTTTCGCTTGGACTGTGGCAGGTGGTGCGAGCGCCGGCCCAGTACACGCAGCTCACGCTGCTGCTGATGATGGCTATCGCTGTGGGGACGTTCGCGGCCAGCTACACCGCCACGGTAGACAGGTCGTACCGCGATCGCGCCGGGTTCGAATCGGGCACCGACCTGCGGGCTAGCGCCAGCAGCACAGGCGCGCTCACCGGCGACAC
The DNA here is from genome assembly GCA_039917655.1 of Tepidiformaceae bacterium. Classification (GTDB taxonomy): domain Bacteria; phylum Chloroflexota; class Dehalococcoidia; order Tepidiformales; family Tepidiformaceae; genus PNKC01. The sequence continues at coordinate 1,889 of JBDSJC010000013.1, read as the reverse complement.
CCCAGCCCGCGACAAGACGCTCGGGACGATCCCCGGCGTGAGGTTGGCCAGTTCGGCTTACCGCTCAACAGCACAGTTGGCGACCGCCGGCATTGGCGGCCAGCGGTTTCAACTGTTGGCGGTGGACCCGGCGGCAGCGGCGAACATGCTCTGGACGCGAGGCGACCTTGCAGACGATTCCCTGCCCACCGTCCTACGCACGATCGAGAGCGACATCCCGGCCCCCGGACGGACGCTTCCGGGCAAACCGACCTCGCTCTCTCTTTGGGTGAACGGCGGCCCGGAGATGGCGGGCGTGACCCTCTGGGTACGTATCCGGGAAGCGAAGGGTCAGTTCATCCTGGTGCAGTTGGGTGACCTCGACACCGCGAGAGAGTGGAAGCAGCTGACGGGCGCCTTCGAAACGAAGTTCGCCGGAGAGCCCGCCTATCCTCTCACCCTCGCTTCGATCCTCGTCAGTGAGCCCAACGGGCGGTTCGGCGTCGCTTACCCTCCGCTCTACCTCGACGACATCATGGTGACCGACGCGGCTGGAACGGTGAGCGTAGCTGAGGACTTCGAAGGTCCTTCGCGCTGGTCCTCGCTAGAGACGCGAGACAAGACGCCCGATGTCTTCGCTGTCGCCGCCGAGCAGGTGCACGCGGGGAAAGCCGCAGGCCGGCTGACCTTCCACACGGGGTCATCGAGGGACCCGCGGGGCATTTTCGTTACCGGCCAACTGACGCCCATCCCGGCCATCGTGAGCAAGAGTTTCGCGAATAGCACCGGGCTCCACACCGGCACGACGGGCCTTGCCGTCACCGACACCAACGCGCTCATCCCGATCGCAGTGAAGGGCGAATTCGACCTGTTCCCGACCACCCAATCGGCAGTGGGGCCGGTGGTGGTGATCAATCGCGACCTGATGATGCTCTGGGCGGACACCTCGAACTTTCTTGGCAAGGGGGCGCTCGGATCAAACGAGGTGTGGCTTTCGTTGAAGCCTGATGCGGGCCTCGAAGCGGTGAAAGCGGGGCTGAAGAGTTCAGACTGGGCGCTCGACCGGACGGTTAGCCTGCAGGAGACGCTGCAACGCAACGAGAAAAACCCGCTGATCGCTGCCGGCGGCAGCGGCATCCTGGCGCTCTCGTTCGTAGCCGTGATGGCGCTCGTCGCCGCCGGGCTGCTGGCCTCGTTGCGGGCCGCCGTCACTCGTCGCCGGGCCGAGTTCGCGCTGGTCCACGCCATGGGCTTCTCGCGGCTCCAACTCTTCCGGATGCTGGCGCTGGAGTACACGGTCGTTTTTGTGGCGGGGACCGGAGCGGGAGCGATCCTCGGCCTCTTCCTTGGACGCCAGATGCTCACTTTCCTCGATGTGACGGAAACCGGGGCGAAGGTAGAGCCGCCATTCGTCCTGGTGACGCAGTGGCTGCTCGTCGGCCTGGGCGTGATGCTCGTGCTGAGTATCTTCGTGGCAGCGTTGACGCTGGCGACGCGGCAGGTGAACCGCACCTCCGACGCGCAGGCCTTGCGAGTCGAGTGAGGGCCGGGCTCTGCACGGCTGGTGCTTACGGCAGCCGCAGAGCCTGTGGCGCCCGACGAGGTCGAAGCCGCCGACACTGAACTATGGTCGGCTGGTCGGCTCCGTGCGAGTCACCGGACCTGAAGTGAGACGATGGCGGCGGCGACCACGGCGTCAGCAACGGCTGCGTGTGTTGATGCGAGGCGGTCGCCGGCGCGGATAGAGTTAGGGTCACCCTTTTCGACGCGGAAGAGTTGTGCATCCTTCGTAATGGTCAGGGTGATCTCGCCCGCGGGGCCGTTGAGCGTGGCCGACTTGCCATCCACGCGGACGATCTGCCCACCGATGATGATCCGCTCTGCCGGGTCGCGGCGAGTTTCGAGCCCGC
>JBDSJC010000012.1:0-8348 GCA_039917655.1 Tepidiformaceae bacterium | reverse complement strand
CGTCATCCCCAGGCCGGTGATAGCGGCGGCGCCCCGCAGCGGATGTGGCATGTGTGCTCCTTGTGAGGGCATCTTACGAGTGCTGAGTGCTGAGTGCTGAGTGCTGAGTGCTGAGTGCTGAGCCAGCGGGCGGTGCGTGGGCCGGGCGGTGGGCCCTCATCCCCGGCCCTTCTCCCACTGTGGAGGGGGAAGGGAGATTTGTGCGTTGGGCAGTGCCTGGGCGAGTGCTTGTTCCGGGTTGGATTCGACCTGGGAGTTTAAGATGCGGACGACCTCGCAGCCGAGTCCTTGTAGGAACAGCGTTCGTTCGCGGTCGTGGATTTGTTGCTCGGGGTCGCTGTGCACTGCGCCGTCTATTTCGAGGATGAGTTGAAGCTCTGAGCAGAAGAAGTCGGCGACGTAGGGGGCGATTGGGTGCTGGCGGCGGAATTTGAGGCCGTGGAACTTTCGGTCGCGGAGGTGTTCCCAGAGGAGGGCCTCGGTGCCCGTCATGGGGCGGCGAAGGCGGCGGGCGGCGGGGACGTTGTCGCGGTGGAATTTCTGTTGTTGGTCCACTGGTGACTAGTTTACGAGCTCTGAACGTCGGCCATGTGGCCGTGTGGCGTGACCCTCTCCCTCGGCAGTGGGAGAGGGCAGGGTGAGGGTGCGCGGGTAAAGCGACCAAACGGCGGCCCGGCGCCCGCGGCGTGGAGGGGCGGCTTTAACGGCAACGGCGGCCGTCATCCTTCGACAGGCTTGCTTCGACAGGCTCAGGACGGACGGATGGCCGTGTTTGGCCGCCGGTGTGTGAGCCGGGCGGTGGGCCTCATCCCCGGCCCTTCTCCCGACTCGTGCCTCGCGAGAGGGGAGGTTGCGGCGCTCCGGGTTACTAGGGCACACCTGTGGCCACGGAGGGCCACGGCTACACGTTTCGGGGTGCGCTTGGTACGGGTGTGGCGGGACACGCTGCTTCGGCTGAGGCGCGGCCGGCGGTTGGCGGGGTGTGGTTCGACCCAGCACCAGTGGCGGGCGACCGTGCACGTGGGTTCATCCTTCGACTCCGCTCAGGACGAACGGCGCACCGGCGACGGTCCATGTGCTGGCCAGCGCGGGACCGAGCGACGAGGGAATCGGAATCGCCCGCCGCCGCAGGCTAGAAGCGGTAGCTTTCGAAGTCCCGCGCGACCACCGTACGGGCGAGGCCGTTGCTATCGACGCCGGGGCCGAGGTGGGTGAGGAGGAGGTGGGCGTCGGGGCCTAACGCGGCCTGGACTTGTGGCATGTCGTCCACCAGGTTCATGTGGATTTCGATCTGGCCGTCGCGGGAGGCGCATTCGCTGACCAGCACCTCGGCCCCTCGGGCGAGGTCCAGGACGGCGTCGCAGAGGGCGGTGTCGCCGGTGTAGGCGAACCGCCGGCCATCCAGCCGGGCAGCGTAGCCAAGGCTCAGGTCAAGGCGGGTGTCGTGCTTGACGGCGACCGGTTCGAGTTCGAGGGCGCCGACAGTGAGCTTGTTGCCTGGCTCGGCCACCACCCACTCGATGTCGTAGTTGATTTCGAAGAGGCCGGGGTAGACCCGTTCTCCGATGTCGTGGGTGAGCTGCTCGGTGCCGGGGGGGCCGACGATGCGGATTGGGGCGACCCGGCCCTGGTATTTCCAGTGAAGGATGAGGAAGGGAAGGCCGAGGAAGTGGTCGCCGTGATGGTGGCTGACGATGACTGCTTCGAGCTGATTGGGGTCGACTCCCAGCCGATTGAGCGACATAAGCGCTTGAGGCGGAGCTTCGAAGAGATAGCGGTTGTTGGCGAGAAACCCGTTCCAGCAAAGGCCTTCCGGGGCAAAAGCGTTTCCGGTGCCCACGAATCGAAGGTCCAGATGGTGCATCACAGCGATTCTACCGGCTTTGGCGGTGTGGAGTTCGAGTTCAAGCCCAGGTTGGATTGTCGGCACTCTTGGCCCCACAATTCAGGAGTGAGTTACCGGGTAGGGATTGTCAACGTTACGGGCTTCGCGGGGATGGAGGCGGCGCGGCTGCTGTGGAACCACCCGGAGGCGAAGATTACCTCGATCACGGGGCGCTCGCTCGCCGGGCAGCGGCTTGGCGATGCGTTCCCGCATCTCGCGGTCTACGGCGACCTGATGATCTCGGCGGAGATCGAGGGCGAAGTGGATGTGGTGATGTCGGCGCTGCCAACAGCGGAGAGCGCGGTGGCCTGCGCGCCGTACGTGCGGGCAGGAGTCAAGGTGATCGACATCGCCGCGGACTTCCGGCTGAAGACGCCGGCTGCGTTTGAGACGTGGTTCGGGAAGCCGCATCCGGCGCCGGAGCTGTTGGCCGAAGCGGTCTACGGGCTGCCCGAGCTGAACCGGGCGGCGATCGCGAAGGCGCGGCTGGTCGCGAACCCCGGCTGCTACCCCGCAGCCTCGATCCTGGCGCTAGCGCCGGCGGTCGCGGCGGGGCTGGTGGGAGACCAGATCGTTGTCGATGCGAAGTCGGGGATTTCGGGCGCTGGGCGTGGCAGCGGCGGGAGCTTCGGCTACAGCGAAGTGAACGAGGACGTGTCGGCGTACAAGGTGGCGAACCACAACCACCAGCCGGAGATTGCGCAGGAGCTGGGCGCGCTGCGGGAAGCGCCGCAGCCGAGGGTGACCTTCGTGCCGCACCTGGTGCCGATGACGCGCGGCATCCACGCCACGTGCTACGCACCGTTGCTGCGCAGCGTGAGCCAGGCGGAGGTGCTCGACGTGTATCGAAGCTTTTACGAGGGCGCGGCGTTCACGCGCGTCAGCGATGCTCCGCCGCACACGAAGCACACGCTGGGGAGCAACATGTGCCTGGTCCACCCGGTGGTGGACGAACGGAACGGAATGCTGGTAGCGATCGGCGTGCTGGACAACCTTGTGAAGGGCGCCGCCGGGCAGGCGATCGAGAACATGAACCTGATGCTCGGGATCGAACAGACGGCCGGGCTGAGTCTCGCGGCGGTGTACCCGTAGTGGCCGACTTGACCGGGGTCGTGGATCCGGCTGGCAGCAGCACTTCGCCGCGGGGGTTCCAGGCGGGCGCGGTGTTCGCCGGGATGAAGTCGTACGGGGAAGGGAAGCTGGACCTGGCGATCCTGGCTTCGGACTTGCCGTGCACGGTGGCGGCCACGTTCACGAAGAACACGTTGCACTCGGCGTCGGTGGACGTGAATCGCGCGCACCTGTTGGCGGGGGCGCCGCGGGCGGTGGTGGTGAACGCGGGGATCGCGAATTCCAGCACCGGCGTGCGCGGGTTGGCGGACGGAGAGCAGATGGCGGCGTGGGCCGGAGAGAAGCTGGGCTACGCCGCGAACGACGTGCTGGTTTGCAGCACGGGTGTCATCGGGCAATTTCTGCCGATGGAGAAGATCGAGCGGGGCATTTCGGAGATCGCCTTGCGGCCGGACGGGGGGCCGGATCTGGCGCGGGCGTTCATGACCACCGATACGCGGCCGAAGCAGGGCTCAGTGAGATTCGGACCGTACACGCTGGGGGGCTGCTGCAAGGGCAGTGGGATGATCCACCCGAATATGGCAACGATGCTCGCCTTCCTCACGACCGATGCGCCGATCGAACAGGGCTTTCTCCAGCGGGCGCTGAGCGCAGTAGTGGAGCGGTCGTTCAACCTGCTTTCGATCGACGGCGATACGAGCCCGAGCGACACCGTGCTGCTGTTTGCGAACGGGGCTGCGGGCGGTGAGGAGATCGGCGAGCGGGCTGAGTCTGAGATGCGGGCGGGCTTCGAGGACGCCCTGGAGGCGCTCTGCACGTACCTTGCGAAGGAGATGGCGCGGGACGGAGAAGGCGCGACGAAGCTCATGGAGGTGAGCGTGACGGGAGCCGCGAGCTTCGCGGACGCGAGCGCGTTGATCCGCCTGATGACGACCAGCTACCTGGTGAAGAGCGCAGTGCACGGCGCCGACCCCAACTGGGGCAGGATCGTAGCGGTGGCAGGGAGGTCAGGGGTAGACCTCTCGGAGGAGCGGTTCTTCGTTGAGATTTGCGGGACGCGGGTGTTCGAACGGGCGGAGCCGACGGAGTTCGACCCGTTGCAAGTGGCCGAGGCGATGAGGGCCGACACGGTGACGATCAGAGTCGACCTGGGCGTAGGCGACGCGGAAGCGACCGGGTGGGGCTGCGACCTCTCTGCCGAATACGTCTCGATCAACGCCGACTACCACACGTGACCGGCCCGGTGGTCATCAAAATCGGTGGGAGCACGCTGGGCGACGCGGACACGACGTTCGCGGATGTGGCGGAGATGGCGCGTGCTGGAGACGTGCCCATCGTGGTGCACGGAGGCGGCGCCGAAGCCAGCCGTTGGCTCGACGCGATGTCTATCCCGAGCCGATTCGAACGCGGCCTGCGTGTGACTGACGATCTCGTGCTGCCGGTTGTGGTGGCTGTGTTCGCGGGGCTTGTGAACAAGCGAATCGTGGCCGCGATCAATGGTGCGGGGGCGAGCGCGGTAGGGCTGTGCGGCGTTGATGGGCGGACGCTCGAATGCGTCCTGATGGCACCGGAGCTTGGGTTTGTCGGCGAGCCGGTGCGAGTGAATACCGCGGCGATCGTTGCCCTGCGGGCGGCTGGCATTGTGCCGGTCATCGGCCCCATCGGCTGTGTGCCGGGGGACGGCGCGGACCAACTGGTGAACGTCAACGCCGACACGGTGGCGGGGAACGTCGCGGCGGCGGTGGGCGCGCGGCACCTCGTATTTCTGACCGATATCGACGGGGTGCGTGGGCCGGAGAACACGGTCGCGCACTCGCTTACGGAACCGTTGGCGCGACAATGGATTGTCAACGGGACGGTTGGCGGGGGGATGATCCCGAAGGTCGAAGCGTGTCTGCATGCACTGGCGCTCGGGGTGCCCGTGCAGATCGTTGATGGCCGCCGGGCGCACAGCTTGCGGAATCTGAAGGGCGCCGGGACGACGTTTACGCGCTAGTCCCAGCCCATTTGTTAACGTAACGCCGTAGACTCAGCGGGCGGCTGTCTTTGTGGGACAGCGCCTGGAGCAGTTGCTTGGAACCAAATGCCCTAGCCGTCTCGGGCGATGCTAGCGGACTCGCCGGTGAAGTGAACCTGGATGACCCGGCGCTTTACCTCAACCGGGAGCTGAGCTGGTTGGAGTTCAACGAGCGTGTGCTGGCAGAAGCATTCGACGGGCGGAACCTGCTGCTCGACCGCGTGCGATTTCTGGCCATCACGGCCAGCAACCTGGATGAGTTTTTCGCAAAGCGCGTGGGCTGGCTGAAACGAGTGCTGGCATTGGAACCGCGGACGATCACTGTAGACGGCCGCACCATCTCGGAGCAGTTGGAGATGGTGATTGAGCGGTGCTCGAGTCAACGGCGCGAGATGGACGAGTGTTGGCGGAGCGACCTGGGACCGGCGCTGGCAGCCAGCGGGATCCGGATTATGCGTTTCAACGAGTTGGACGCGGATGCTCAAGAGCGGCTGCGTCACTACTTTGAACAGGCGATTTTCCCGGTGTTGACGCCGTTGGTGGTGGACCCTTCGCACCCGTTCCCGTTCATCAGCAGCGGAAGCCTTTCGCTGGCACTGAACGTGCGGAACCCGGCGACGGGCCAGGACCGGTTTGCGCGGATCAAGGTGCCGCAGAACCGCCCACGGTTGGTTGATGCCGGGGAGATGCGCTTCGTCCTGCTCGAGGAAGTGATCGCGGCGCACGTGGGGATGCTTTTCCCGGGCATGCTGGTGACTAGCTGGCACGCCCTGAGAGTGATCCGCAGTGCGGAGATCGGGAGTCCCGGCGAAGAATCGGATGACCTGCTGGAGCTCATCGAAAGCGAACTGCGGCGGCGCAGGCTGGCCGAGGCAGTAAGCTTGGAGGTCACCGGGGTACTGGCCCCGAGCCGGTTGGAGTTGCTGCTCGAAGAGCTTGAACTGAGCGAACGCGACATCTATCAGTCGGATGGGCCTCTAGGGCTGGCGGACTTCGATCTCCTGGCGGCGCTGCCACTGGCGGATCTGACAACGCCGCCGTTTGTCCCGGCGGTGCCATCCGCGTTCATCTCAACCGTCGACCCGGTGTCGTTCTTCTCCACGATCCGGGAACGGGACGTGCTTGTGCACCACCCATACGAATCGTTCGACGCCACAGTCGTGAGGTTCATTGATGAGGCGGCGGACGACCCCTCGGTGCTGGCGATCAAGCAGACGATGTATCGCACCTCGCCGGACTCGCCGATCCTCGAGGCGCTGATCGACGCGGCGGGCCGAGGCAAGCAGGTGGCGGTCCTGGTTGAGCTGACTGCGCGTTTCGACGAGGCCAACAACATCGATTGGGCGCGGAGGCTTGAAAGCGCGGGTGTTCACGTGGCGTACGGGAACCCGAACCTGAAGATCCACAGCAAGATCTGCCTGGTCGTACGCGAGGAGGTGACCGGAGTGACGATGTACGCGCACATCGGGACGGGGAACTACAACTCGCGGACGGCGCGGCTCTACACGGACCTTGGGCTGTTCACATCGGACCCGGTGATCTGCGCGGACCTCGTCCAGATTTTCAACTACCTGACGGGCTTCGCGGACCTGGTGGAGACTCGCGATTTGCTGGTGGCGCCGAACAACTTGCGGATTGCCCTTGAGGCCCGCGTCCAGAAGGAGATCGCGAACGCGCGAGCGGGGTTGCCGGCGCGAGTGGTGTTCAAGATGAACGCCCTTGAGGACCGGGACTTCACGCGGCTTCTGTACGAGGCCTCGCAGGCTGGGGTGAAGGTGGACCTGATCATCCGAGGGATCTGCCGCCTGCGGCCAGGGCTGGCCGGGCTAAGCGAAAACGTCCGGGTGGTGAGCGTTATTGGGCGGTTCCTTGAGCATTCACGCGTGTACCGGTTCGAAAACGGCGGCGACCCGGAGTATTTCATCGGCAGCGCGGACGTGATGAAGCGCAACCTGGACGGCAGGATCGAAGTGCTCGCTCCGATCCGCCGCACTGAATTGAAGAACCAGCTGGAGCAACTGCTCGAGATGTTGCTTGGCGATGCGCGACAGGGATGGCGGCTGATCGATTCGTCGTGGACGCGAGACAGTTCAGCTGAGGGCCCGGGAACGCATGCGACATTGCTGGCAACGGCGCCGTTCAGTTAGCGGTCGGTTTACTTCCCGTTGCTTCCGGTCTGCCCTACTATTGCCGTTTGGAGGACTGCCATGACCGATTGGGTCGCCGAAGAACACCACTATCTCTTTCAGAACTACGGGCGACAGCCTGTGGTGATCGAGCGTGGCGAAGGCACCCGCTGCTGGGACGTGGAGGGCAAGGAGTACCTCGACTTCGTGGGAGGGATTGCGGTCAACATCCTGGGTCATGCCCACCCGGTGGTTGCCAACGCCCTCGCGGAGCAGGCGAAGAAGCTGATCCACACCTCGAACGTGTTTTACACGATCCCGATGATCGAACTCGGCAAGCTGCTGGTGGAGAACTCGTGCCTCGACCGCGTGTTCTTCTGCAATTCCGGCGCCGAAGCGATCGAAGCGGCGATTAAATTGGCTCGGCGCTGGGGCTATGACCGGGGAGATGGCGCGTACGAGATCATCGCTTTCGTTGATGGGTTCCATGGACGAACCGCGGGTGCCCTGGCGGCGACCGGAACGCTGCGCTATCGCGAACCATTCGAGCCGCTGGCGACGGGATTCAGCCATGTGCCGTGGAACGACCTGGAAGCGGTCAAAGCTGCGACGAACGATCGGACCGTGGCGATCCTGATGGAGCCGATCCAAGGCGAGGGCGGCGTGAATATGCCGGCGCAAGGTTTCCTGAAGGCGATCCGCGATTGGTGCGACGAGAAGAACTTGCTGCTGATCTTCGATGAGATTCAGACCGGCATAGGGCGGACCGGTACGCTCTTCGCCTACGAGCAGGAAGGCATTGAGCCAGACATCATGTGCCTTGCCAAGGGTCTTGGCGGCGGAATGCCGATTGGGGCGATGCTGGCGCGCGAATCGATCGCGGCGCATTTCGTGAAGGGAGACCACGGATCGACGTTCGGCGCGAACCCGCTGGCGACAGCAACTGGCCTGGCTACGGTTCGGCACGTCATCGACAACGACCTGTGCGGACAGGCCTCGCGCGGTTCGGAGCGGCTGTTCGCGAGGCTGCAGTCCATGGAAGACCGGCTGCCGGTGGTCACCGAGGTACGCGGGCGAGGCATGCTGTTGGCGGTCGGGCTTTCGAAGGACTGTTCGGCCGAAGTGGTTGATGCCTGCCGCGAGCGCGGCCTGTTGGTGAACAACGTACGCCCCAACGCGATTCGGCTGATGCCGCCGCTGAACACGAGTGACGACGAGATCGACCGCGCGTGCGACATCCTGGAAGCCG
>JBDSJC010000011.1:0-18978 GCA_039917655.1 Tepidiformaceae bacterium | reverse complement strand
CGGCTCACGCCGCTGGACTCAACTGCTCGCTGGTATCGAACGTCGAAGTCCAACTGGAAGTCGTCGAGTGCGTGACTGAGCGCCCGGTCGACTGCATCTCTGTCCACGACGGTTCGGGGTATCGAGTTCGCCACGCGCGCGGCGTGGAGACAGATGAGGTGCGCAACATATGGGTATCCGGAACTAATGGAAACTATCCGCTCGACTTGAGTGGGGCCAATTACCAGTTGGAGTAAGCCCATGCCGCGTACGACCAATTCCCGAATTTCCTCGTCTAGCATCGGCGACACACCGACCGAAACTGTCCTTCGGGACGCGGCCTCGGAGAGATTCAGAAGTTCGCCGGCAGACTCCGCGATCCCGGCAACGACGATTTTCAGATTGCCTGATGAGCGAGCCTTGTCGGACATGGCGACCATCAGCTCGGCGACAGCGTGACCGACATTCGCGTCCACCACGTGGTCGAAATTGTCCAGGAGGAGGATGCGTTTACCTGCGGCCTGCATCGTCGCGATGAGTGCGTCGATGAGTGGTTGCTCGACAATGTCGAGCTCGCGAACAGTTTCTTTGGAGTCGCTTGCTGAGACCGTTCCCTTGAACTTCGCCACGAATCCGAGCCCGAGTTCTCCGCCGCCGGACGCGCCCACTTCCGTTCGGTCGTGTTGTGTGACCCTGAGTTCCTGGACCGAACCCATGGCACCGAATGCGTCGCGGAGGAGGTCCTGGAATGTCTTGCTCCGATGGCATTCCACCCTCGCGACCGCTGACCCTCCGACGTGGAGCACCAGACTAGTTTTGCCGGCGCCCGTATCGCCGTGAAGCACCAGTTGTGCTCCAACTTCGTTGAGCCCGTCTACGATTCGCTCGCCCAACCGGTCCCGGCGGCGCCCGATGAACATGAGGGACTCTACCGGCGCACGAGGAGTAAATACATCTTCAGGCTGAGGAGGCGGCACGACCTCTGGGTTCGTCATAGTCCGGAGATTCTCACACCTCCGCGAGCCCCTGTCTTCCGCCGGAGTCCGTTCGCGCTGTTGATGCGCGTGGGAGCGCTACGATAACCCGCTAGTCTCTGGCGGGTTATCGTTAAGTGGCGGTTTGTGGCGACCCCGAGCAGATTCGCTCCGCCCTACTGCAACGTCACATCGGCGAAAAAGTCCGTCGAACTCCCGGCAGAGTACGTGCGCGTGAAGTCGAGCCGGATCTTGTCGCCCGTCTTGCGCGAAACGAGCACATCGCAGAACGCATCGGCGGATTGGACCGAGATGTTCTCCATGTAGTAGGCAAGGTCGCGGTAGCCGAGGCTCGCGGCGCCGCCGGGCTGCCCGTGTCGATCCCCGTGACCACTTGCAGCGCCTCCCGCCTGGGTGCCACGAAGCTCTTTCCGGTTTTTGGTGCAGTCCGGCGTGGCTGGGCATAATGCGCACTGGGGATGGTAGCGGCAAGCATGACTCACACCGGCAACCCGGCGAAGGAACGAATACGATGAGTATCAGTCTGTTGCAGGGTTTGGCGGCCCTACAGGGTCGGCACGGGCGTGAAGGCCGGGTATTGCGCAAAGCGTCTTGTGGACGCCGGAGCCGGTCATCCGCGATGACCCCCTCGTGGGCCCTTGCGGCGAACGGCGGATGGCCGGAGTTGCGCATGCGAAGGAGCTGCTAAAGCGTGGAACCCCCGCGACGCCGCTGGCCGACCCGGGTGGTGTGGCCTAGACGGCTACGATCCCCGGCGGCCGCCACTTAGGGCTCGGGGCTGCCAATAACTGCGAGTCCTTGCTAATGGCGCCGGTGAACCGGGGGCCATTCCGAGTGAGACAATGTGGCGCGGTCTGTACTCGTCATAACGTTTCGACTTGCCAACTGAGCGGTGTTCCTCAGCGGTTGCCGGGCCGGGGCGTCGTCCCTATCGTTGGCCCGTAGACCACTGGTGCGCGAGCGTCGCATCTTCATCACGGTCTTAGGATGGTTGGATGACGACAGAGACCATATCCGTGTGCGGAGGCGAGATCAGCTACCTTCGCCAGGGGTCGGGCGACCAGCTTCTGGTGCTCCCCCGCGACAACGGCCATGCCCCAGACACGACGTTCATCGACCGGTTGGCCGAGCAGTTCACGGTTTACTACCCTTGGCTCCCGGGATTCCACGGCGGTCGTCCAGATCAATGGGCGTGGCTGTTCAACGTCCGCGATCTGGCCGTCGTGATGGGACAGTTTTGTGTAGCCCTCGGCCTTCAGCGCACACACATGCTTGGACTTGGGTTCGGAGGATGGCTGTCGGCCGAACTGGCAACCATGAACCCCGGATTGGTTGATCGGCTAGCCCTGGTCGGACCGATGGGCGTTCAACCGGCAAGCGACTTTATTTGCGACCAGTTCGTGATCGGCAGCGAAGCGTATGCGCGCACGGCCTTCGCCAACCAGGCGGCATTCGAGGCGATCTACACCGAAGAGCCTGGCTTCGAGCAGCTCGAAAGCTGGGAGTCTGACCGGGAAATGGCCTCTCGCCTGGCGTGGAAGCCGTACATGTACAACCCGACGCTCCCGAGGCTGCTAGGCGGCGTGACCTCGCGAGCGCTCATTGTGTGGGGCGAGGCCGATCGCGTGGTGCCGGTTGAGTGCGGTGACCTCTACCTCGCCGCCTTGCCGAACGCCACCCTGGAGCGGCTGCCCGGCGCGGGCCACGCAGTCGATCTCGAGCAGCCGGACACGCTCGCATCGACGATCACCGCCTTCTTGCAAAAGCCGCAGGTCTAGAAAGGAACTCCGCCATGCATCTGATGTACTTCACCGAACAGCCAATGTCCGCCTGGAACCCCGAGAGCGCTGACCTGGACCAGGTGCCGATTGGCAACGGGCGTACGCAGCGCGTGACTGCGCTCATGCATTCGAACCGCTACTTCAGTGCCAAAGAGGCAAGCCGTCTCTACAACGAACGGCTGGAAGAGTACGAACTGGTCGATAGTCTCGGCTTCGACGGGATCATGCTTAACGAACACCACACGGCCCCATTCTGCATGTCGCCACGCGTGAACATGTTCGCTTCAATCCTCGCGCGGATCACAAAGAACGTGAAGATCGTGCTTCTCGGCAACCCCTTGCCGATCTGGGACAACCCGGTGCACCTGGCCGAAGAACTCTCCATCATCGACATGGTTTCCGGCGGGCGGCTCGTATCGGGCTTCGTGCGTGGCGGCGGAGTCGAAAACATCCAGGCAAACGTGAATCCCGTGTACAACCGCGAACGGTTCGAAGAGGCGCACGACCTGGTTATCGCGGCGTGGACGCGGCCAGGCCCTTTCCGCTGGGAGGGCAAGCATTTCCAGTTCCGGGTGGTCAATCCGTGGGCGACTCCCTTGCAACAGCCGCACCCGCGAATCTGGATCCCCGGCGTCGCGAGCCGCGAAACGGTGGTCTGGGCAGCCCAACACCGCTACCCCTACATCGGCCTCAACACGAATTTTGATGTGAGCCAGAAGATCAAAGACCTCTACACGGACACCGCGCGCGCTTCCGGATACGAGCCGGGACCGGAGAACTTCGGGCAACTACTCCAGTGTCACGTCGCCGAGACGGAGGAGAAGGCAGAGCGCAACGCGCGTGAGTTCATGTGGATGGCGGGCGAGTTCACTGGACTCGCGCATCCTGTCTGGGGCTCGCCGAGCGGTTACGGCTCCGTCTCTAACCGCAAGTCGCTCATAGAGATCGCCGGCGGTCGTCGCGCGATGGTCGCGCCGCCGAAGCTGGAGCAGCGCCGCCTGGAGCGGACCTTCATCTGGGGCACTCCGGATTCGGTGGTAAAGCAACTGAAGAACGTCCTCGACAACAACCGCGTCGGCATCCTTGGACTGTGGGCCAACGACGGCAAGATCGATCACAAAGACTCAGTCAGTTGCATCAACCTCATGGGCAAGGAAGTGCTCCCGGCGATTCGCGACTACGCCAACGAACTCGGCCTCAAGGACCCGTTCGAGGCGAACGCCCCGCTCAGCCTGAACGAAGGGGTCCCTGTCCTGGAGTAGCGGGTAAAGGAAAGACGCCAGACGGGAGGGCGTCAACCGAATTCCAGCCGCCCTCAGAGACCGCGGGCCAGATGGCCCAGCGATCTGCCTGCTCCGCCCCCCGTTCGTTCAGAGCCAGCCTGGCGCTACTCGCGCCCGTAGCCGGGACGAGTGACCGATGAAGCTCCGGGCGGTCCTCGCTAAAAGCGCGACAGGCCACCGCTGCTACTCGATAACGAACGGGTCGCCGTCCCAGCGCTCGCGGGTCGTGAACTCGCGCACGCGCTTCCGCTTCAGCTTCGTGAGCTGACGGACCGGCACGCCCAGCGGCACGATCGCAGCCACGGCGAAGTAGTCTGGGAGGCCGAAGAGCTCCTTGAGCAGCGGCTCCTGGGCGATCGGCAGAGTTGTCAGAGTTCCGCCCAGTCCTTCATTTCGGGCCGCGAGGAGCATGTTCCAGACGAAGGGATAGATCGACGCGCCGGGCACGACGCCGATCCGCGCGAGATCCTGATCGACCGCTGCCACCACACGCAAGTCGATGCAGATCAGGAGGATGACGGGAGCGTTGGCCAACGTTTCCGTGAGCACGCGCGGTGCACGCGTGGCCTCAATGGTCTCAGCATTGACTGCAGTTGGAGCGTAGGGGTTCCAGGGGCCCTCTCCGGCCTTGCCCTGGGCGGCGTAACGTTTGGCTGCGGGCTCGGCGAGGTCGCCAAGGCGAGCCTTCGTAGCCTGCTCGCGAATGACGATCACGTGCCAGCCCTGGCGGTTGCCGCCACTCGATGCGAACCGTGCGTTTGCGAGCAGCTTCTGTAGCATCTCGTCGGTGACGGGCGCGTCTGTGAACTCGCGCGCCGAAAACGTCGTGCGCATGACCTCGTACAGTTCCATTGCTCCTCCGCCGCGAGAGGTTAGCCGACATGCGCGTAAGGCGTCGAGCCCCAGTTCAAAATAGTTGGTACCCCCGGCAGGAGTCGAACCTGCGCACATGGTTTAGGAAACCAATGCTCTATCCACTGAGCTACGGGGGCGCGGAATGCCTGCAGGCTCCAATTTCAGTGACGCGGGGCGTTGTCGCAAGGTGGGCACGGTGCTGCGCCGCACCACAAGGCACGGCGCCGGCTCGATCACCGGGCTCCTAGCGGGCTGGAGGCAGGCCTGGTTGTTGGGTGGCTGTAGGCGAGGCCGCGCCCGGTGCGCTCGCCGGGGTGACATTCGATTGCAACGACGGCCCGCCACGTGGACCGCTCGAGGCACCATCGGGCATAGCTTGAGCCCCGACGAGCACGAGTGCCAGCAGAGCAGTCATTGCGGCGACCACGAGCATGCTTAGCAAGACGTCTGGGCCGTTGCGCGGGCGATTGTGCCTGTGGAACGAATGCTGGGGCCGCGTAGTCATACCAGCCACCGTAGCTCGGCAGGACGGCTGTTTTCCTAACGGAAGGCGCGAAAATTGTTACCCGCACGTAAAAATCTCGCGCGGCGAGTGTTCGGTCGTTAGCTCGAATGGCTCGGCTGGCAGGCCCACGCTGACCACGGACCCTTCGATTCGGCGATCCCTGCGTGATAGGCCACCAACGCGACCTTAAGGTTGCTCACCGGGTCCGCCCAGGTAGCGAAGTCGACTCCGGCTTCGCGGAACCAAAACGGCATGATCTGCATCAGCCCGTACGCCCCGGCCCAACTGGTCGCTGCCGCGTTGTTGCTGCTTTCGCACTGGGCCACTTGAACAACATCGTCCAGGTGCGCACTGTCCCAGCCAGCGGCGGCGGCGAACACCCGGATTTCGGCGACGGTGTAAACGGTGGATGCGGAGCGTGACGCGAGCACGGGCGGCCGATCTGCGGCCGGTGTCGCGATGGGAGCGGTGACGGTGGGTACGCGGGGCGCCGTTGCGGCGGGAGTCACAGCCGCGACGACAACCGGCACTGGCGCTGGCACTGGCTTCACCGCTTCGGCGGACGTTTCGGCAGCTGTCACGATGGGCGCCGCTGCCGCTGCCACGATTGCACTCTGCAGCGTCTTCACGGGTGTGGCGATCGTAGCTGTCTGTGCAGGCTCACCGGCCGCAAGGACTTCGACCACCTTCTGGGTAGGACTGTCGATGGCGGAGCGGATACCGAAAGCCGCCGTCGTCGCTACGTTCGCCGGCGAGGGAGCAGACGCCTGGCTCGCCCCGCCAGTCGCCACAACGAAGGCGAAGTACACGCCGGCCAGGGCCGCAGAAAAAAGCGCGCCTTTGACCAACTGCCGGTGGAGGGCCTGCCGCGGCGTCCTGTTGCTGACCTCGGGAGTGTTCGCCAGCCCGTCTTGCGAAAATGGGCCGCGCAGGTGAATGACAGCGGGAGAGTGCGTTCCTCTCATCCGGAACGAAGGATGACGTACCCACGCCGCAGCCGCTGGCACCACCGCATACGCGTAGTCGAACCAGTCGACCAGCGATTTGAAGGAGCGTGCGAGAGAGGAGGACGGGCGCGTTTGGAGACGACGCCCGTCATAGCGTGAAGAAAACTGCATAGATACCGGCCCGTCCCGCGCGCCCCATGAGGCGTCCGGGGTAGAGCCTTACCCCGCCAAGAGTGTTAGGAGGTTGCCACAGGACAACGCCCGGTGGCAACCTTTTTGGTCTCCGAACCGGCTTCGAACAACCGATCGTCGTATGCATTGGTGTCTCCAGCGGCCCTCGTGCCCGCCGGGATCGTGCCCATCTTTGGGGCCCGCTAGACTCGGCGAACGCACTTTTGTCAACAATTGAGATGTGTCATCCCTGGACTGGGACCGGATCGTTCAGATTTCAACGCACTTTCGAAGCCGTTGCTCGTCCTTCGCCTGAATGCGCTCCCGGCGGCAGGCGCCCCTTTGGCGCCCCTTTATTGCAGGGGACCCTGCAATAAAGCACGGATAATGCCGCTTAGACGGTGTGCTCCCGTCTCTCTCGCCGACCCCAACCTGACGGATGCGCTTCGAACGCGTAAGCTTCCGGCCATCGCATCTCATCTGGAGGGACATATGGCAGGAAAGCTTGAAGGGAAGACGGCCGTCATAACGGGCGCCGGCCGGGGCATCGGTCGCGAGGTCGCGCTGCTCTACGCGAGGGAAGGCGCGCGCGTCATCGTCAACGACCTCGGCGTCTCGGTGGACGGCGAGGGGAACGACAACAGCCCCGCACAGCAAGTCGTCAACGAAATCAAAGCGGCCGGCGGCGAGGCGCTGGCGAATTACGCCGACGTCGCAGACATGGACCAGGCCGAAGACCTCGTGCGGCAGGCGCTGAACGAATGGGGCCAGCTTGACGTCCTGGTGAACGTCGCCGGCATCCTCCGCGACCGCATGGTCTTCAATATGACCGAATCGGACTGGGACGCCGTGGTCCGCGTCCACATGAAGGGCACGTTCGCGACAACCCGCTTTGCCAGCATCCACTGGCGGCAGGCTCGCCAGGGCGGGCGGCTGATTAACTTCACCTCCGGTTCCGGCCTCTTCGGCGCCCCGGGTCAGCCAAACTACGCCGCAGCCAAGATGGGCATCTGGGGATTCACGCTGAGCTGCGCCCGGGCGCTCGGCAAATATGGCGTGACCGCCAACTCCATCGGGCCGGGCGCGGCCACGCGCATGACCGACAGCGTGCCCACAGAGCGCGCTGCGGGTGGCGCCACCCGCACGACGTCGGACGAAGCTGCTGGCACCGAACGCGACCCGGCAAACATTGCCCCAACCCTGCTCTACCTCGCCTCGGACGAAGGCGATTGGATTACCGGGCGATGCTTCGGGGTGAGCGGCTACCGGGTTACGCTCTACACCCAGATCGAGCCTCAAGTCGTCCTCCAGGGTACCGAACCGTGGACGACGGAGACCCTCTTCCACCGCTTCCCGCAGGCGTTCGGTTCGGCCCTTGGCAAGGGTCGTCAGCCGGGCGGCTAGCGCGGAGCGCCGAGGGCCTGGTGCTCAACGTTTGGCCTGTGCATAGCGGCAACGGCAACGAGCCTTGGGCGTTGGCTAAAGCGGGCTGGCTCTGGCGTGGATCGCGATGTTTTCTGGGAAGGTGCTTTCACGTTCTTAGCGCGTTTAGCGCGTTCTAACCCGTCTCCCGTTCTGCGGAGTGGTTTCTGCGAGGGACAAATGCCGAAGCCGAGGAGGTAAGCGCCCACATTGGGAAATTGGTGTGTGCCTCGGCCCAGCTCCGAGTGGCTGACAGCACGGACCCTCACGGGCCGGCCATTTTCGCCTCTCAGCGGCGGCCCAACCCCCCGCGCCCAGCACCTCGCCGTGTGGCCGTTCGTTTCCTTTTCTCACGGCTAAGGTTCGCAGAAGGAGCAGGGCTGGAGCTTGCCGCCCACGCGCTCGGCCCAGACTTGCAGTTCGCCCCAACGGAGCGAACAGACTTTCTGGTAGCTCCCACCGGTGAAGCGTTCCTTATCGACCTGTAGTTCGCTGATCGTGTGGCAACGCCCCAGATGAAGCACCAACTCGTTCGGGTTGGGCTTCGGACGAGTGGTGTTCACCACGAACCCGTCAGGATGCGCCGCTACCCAAGCGAGGTAGCGGCCTTCATCTTCTGCGGTGTCGAACGTTTCGATTGCCATCGTAAGTCCGTAGTCCTTGGCCCCCGGCGCCCCTACGCCCTCGGCAGGCCCAGCCCGCGCGTGGCCACGATGTTGCGCTGCACTTCGCTTGTGCCGCCCGCAATCGTGCTGGCCACGGTCGAGAGGTAGCTGGCGGAGGCGCGACCGCGCATCGGCGCGGTGGCGGGGTCCACCAACTGCCCGTGCGTGCCGCAGATCTTCATCGCGGTGCGGGCGATCTTCTGACCCAACTCAGTGTTGAACAGCTTGGCGATCGATGCCTCGTGGTTCGGCACTCGGCCTTCCGCCTGGATCGTGATCACGCGATAGCTGAGCATCTTCGCCACGGACGCCTCGATCCAGCGGTCCGTGAACTCGGATTTCACGGCCTCGCCCTTTGTCACCACGGTGCCGTCGTCCTGGTGCTTCTTCCAGTAGCGCATGTAGTACTCCAGCGCCTGGCGCTGGCCGACGGCGTTGCCGATGGAGCTGCGTTCGAAGTCCAGCGTAGTGGTGCCGATGTACCATCCGCGGTTCACCTCGCCGAGGACGTTCCGGGCGGGCACACGCACGTCTTCGAAGAAAACTTCGTTGAAGGCGTGCATGTTGCCCATGTTGATCAACGGGCGAACTGTCACCCCGGGGCTCTTCATGTCCAGCAGGAAGTAGGTGATGCCGCGGTGCTTGGGTGCGTCGGGGTCGGTGCGGGCGAGCATGAACATCCAGTCGGCGGTGTGCGCGCCGGAGGTCCAGATCTTCTGGCCGTTGAGGACAAAATCGTCGCCATCACGGATTGCGCGGGTTTGCAGAGACGCGAGGTCCGAGCCGGAGCCCGGTTCGCTGTAGCCCTGGCACCACTGCACTTCGCCCGCGAGGATGCGCGAAAGATGTTCTTTCTTCTGTTCTTCAGAGCCGTGAATGATGAGCGTGGGGCCGATCATCGCCGTGCCCATCCCGCCGACGTTCATCGCACGCGCTTCGGCGAACTCTTCGTTGAGAATGAACTGCTCCATCACACCGAGCCCGGCGCCGCCGTACTCCCTGGGCCACGCAGGGGCGACCCAGCCCTTGCCCGCGAGCTTCTGGCGCCACTCCTTCATATACGAGCCGCCGGCCCGCATCGCCTCTTGCGGCGAGGCGTCTTCGGGCATGGCCCTGGGACGTTCGTTCTTGAGGAAGGTGCGCACTTCGTGGCGCCAACTGTCCTGGGTAGCGGTGTCGTTAAAATCCATCAAGCTCTCCGATAGGTGGTGTAGGTCGTCCAGACGATGGGCGAACGGTACCAAACCCGCACTCTGACGTAAAGGGAAGGGTGGGCTGCGTCTCGGCGCTCGTTCGGGCGTCTCAGGTGGGGGTGATTTCGACCTCGGCTCCTGGTGTTTTGGCTCGGCGCACTAGACCTGACTGCCAGAAACAGCGAAGACCGCTACGCGCGCGCTTTTCGGGGGCTTGGCCACCCGCGCCACGCTGCCCCTCGCGCTTCCGCTGACTGCCTCGTTTTGACCTCATCCTCGCGATGTCGTTGAGGCGCCCTGGAAGTGGCTTTCACGCGACGGACGTCGAGACCTATGGTTCGGACGCGCCAACTGTTCTTTCGCGAACTGCGAACCGGGCGTTCGCAAACGCACCACCTACCACCACGAAGAGACTGACACAGGCGATGCCCGCCATTGTCTCTCGTTCGCCAATTTGATCGGCGATTAGCCCGACGGGGTAAGCGAAAATTGCGTTCAAGCCAAACGCCATCATCGTGACGGCCATTACCCGCCCGAAAAACCGTGGGGATGTCCGCTGCATGAGCGACACGTTGTTCAGCATCTGGAAGCCGCTCGACGAAGCGCCGACCAGGGACGCTATCACCAGCGCAACCGCGAATGTCGGCGCGATCGAAAGCAACAGCAAAGATCCCGAAAGGGCCGCTCCAAAGCCCAACATCAGCGTCGCCGGCTGCTTGGGCTGGTGAATCGAGATGAACAGCGTAGTGACTATCCCGCCAACCGCCGTCGTGCCGTAGAGGAGGCCAAGCTGGCTGGCAGGGTGGCCGAGGTCATCCACGAGGAACCCGGGCATCAGCGTTTGATACGAAAATCCGCTCAAGACCACTCCGCCAAACACGAGCGTCAGGAGCCGAACCTCCCGGTTCGATCGGATGTAACCCAGTCCTTCGCGGAGATCCCCGAATATCGACGTTGGCACGGCTTTGGGAACCGGCGGCGTTGGCTGCATCAGCGCCAACACCGAGACCACGAGCGCGAAGGTGACCGCCATCGCGACGTAGACGCCTCCCGCGCCGATGAAGCTCGCCGCCAGCAAGGCCCCCGCGAGTAGCGGCCCGACAATCCGGGTGGCGTTCATCATGAGCTGTTGGAGCGCTACCCCGTGGGTGAGTTCGGGGCCCGTCAGCAGGTCACCGATCCATGCTTGCCGCGTGGGGCCCATGATTGCGAACAGGCAGCCCAGCACCAGTGTGCACAAGGC
Source organism: Tepidiformaceae bacterium (assembly GCA_039917655.1). GTDB lineage: Bacteria > Chloroflexota > Dehalococcoidia > Tepidiformales > Tepidiformaceae > PNKC01. The sequence goes on along the minus strand of JBDSJC010000011.1, from coordinate 7,939 downwards.
GAGAAGCCAGATCGTCAAAGCTCCGCTGAAGATCAGCACGGCGATCACGCCGAACATCACCCCGATCGAACCCTGGGCGAACAACAACAGCCGGCGCTTTGAGATCCGGTCACTCATCGCCCCGCCAACGGGACTCAGGAACAGCATCGCGAGGCCCTGACCGAGAGAAACGAAACCGACGGCACTGTTCTTGCCAGTCAGGTCGAAAGCCACAACTCCCTGGACGACGTTCATCATCCCGAAGGCCATCATCGCGAGCGTCGAGCCGATGAACAGGAGGCGGTATTGCGAGTGGGCGAGCACCGAGAAGGGCGACGCAGACGTTCCGAACGAATCACTCACGGGTGAAACCCCCAGCGGCCAGCCTACACGTTGGCCAATGTCTTCACTGGTGTTGGGCGCTTCCCGCCTCCCGGCGTGACCTGGTTGAGTGTCGCGTCCGCACTCCATAACAAGGGTGTGTGACTTCGACCACAGACGACACAGGGCCATCGAGACTACATTCCCTCCTCCGGTGGACGCCATGCCGGTCTGGGCTGAGCCGCCGTCATTGGTCACTCAGCGGAGGGGTTGGGACGATGCCTGCGCCCGATGGGAATTTTTCAGAACCGTTGACCCAGGATCATGCTTGCCTGCTCGTGGAGGCTTGGCCCGGTGGACTGCTCGGCGAACTGGTCGCGGCCTTCATCCGCACCGAGTTCCCCTGCCTGCTGGTCCGTATGATTGCCGCCGTAGATGTCGCAATGGTCAGAGTGGCGCGCGACGGAAGCGACTTTCGGATGGCTGTTTTCGGGACTCTGCCAGATCCCCAAACGCTCGCGCGCATGGTTTCCTGCGGCGATCACAGCTTCGTGACCCTGGATTCCAGTTCAGACGAACTTCGGACGGCCGTACACCGGCTTCTTGAAGGCGGTCCTGCATTCCTGAGCTCGTCGTTGGTCCGGCTGCTCGCACTCTCATCGTTGGCTGCCGGCTCGACCACGCGAGATGGCCTCCTGACGCCACGTGAGTCAGAAGTCGTCCGGCTGCTCGCCATGGGCCTCTCCAATCTCGAGATGGCCGAACAGCTGGTCGTCTCGACGAATACGATTCGCGCTCATCTCCAGGCGATCTCAAGCAAACTTGGCGTGACGGGCCGCACGCGAGTGATCGCCCAGGCGAGGGCATCGAGTCTGATCTGACACAGACAACCCCCACCGCGGTGACAACGCAAGCTAGTCGCGCGCTGCACGCTTGATGATCCCCGATGGCGAGGGTTCAGGCTCTCCTGGCGCAAACATGAGATGTCCGGCCAGCCCGGAGGCTTTGTCGATTGCTCCGAGGAGGAGCACGGCGGCGGCGAATGGGAGCCGAGGTGCGAACCGTTGAAGAAGCCTTCCGGCACCGACGGAGGCTTGCGCGAGGGCCCCCCCAAGCCTCTTCCCACCGGGTAAGCGCCGCACGCGCACGGACCAACTGGCGACGAGTTGCAGATGCCCGCCGTGCCACCGGACCTCTGGGTGTTCATGCATGAGGCGTTGGGCGCCCCACCCGTGGCACACTTGCTTGGCGGCGAACAGCGGGATGTCCGGCTCATGAGAGTGATCCACGGTCATCTCGGCGCAATAGGCCACCCGGAAGCCGAGGCTTTCGGAGAGTAGCCCAAACTCCGTATCACCGACGCGGCGGAATCGTTCGTTGAACGTCAACGAATCGAACACTTCCCGGCGCACGGCCAGGTTGCGTGTGTCGCACTCCGTGGCTTCGCCAGCGCGCCTCTCGCGGAGGTGAGCTTCGTAGCGTGCCTGGATCATTCGATCGACGAGAGACGAACGGGCCGTGCCCGAAAAGCCCTGTGCGATGTCGGATCCTCGCTCAAGGCAATTCACCGCCGCTTGCACCCAGCCGGGGCGCACCACGCAATCGGCGTCGGTGAAGAGGATCACGTCGCCCCGTGATTTTTCGATCCCGCGGTTTCGCGCGGCGTACACGCCGGGCTGTGGCAGGGTGAGGAGTTCGACCCCTTCCGGTAGCCCGGCCAGGCTCTGCCGGAAGCCTTCGGACGAGCCATTTTCGGCGACCGTGATCTGGAGCGTCTCCGCCTCAACCGCGCAGGCCCGGACGGAGGCGACGCAAGCGAAGATGCGGTCATCATCCTTCACCGGGATCACGACCGAGACGCGCATCGTCAGGCCCCCGCGTCAGGGGCCGCGAGGTCTCCGCCGGGCGTGCCACCGCCGCGTAGGCTGTCCCTCATGGACAACTCTTCGAGGGCGGCCGGGAAACCGGGGAGCCCCGGAACTGGCTCTCCCCTCAACCTCCGCTCCCAGAGCCGCAACATTCGTGCGACACCTTCGATTTCGCGCGTTGGCCGGCCATGAAACCGGCGGGCGATTAGCGCTGTTAGAGGCGGCCGGGCGATGTCGTAGACGGTATCGCCGGCCCGAACACGCTCACGGTGATCGTCGCCGTGTGCGACCTGCCACCGCAACCTCCTTCCGTCCGCCAATTCGAAATGGCCCGAAGCCTCAGTCTCGGTTTCGTGGCCGGAGGTTGCGACCACTGGCGAACGCGAGATCCAGCTCGCCAGGTCCAGCACATGAGGGAACAGGTCGTCGGCCGGTGATGAGGCTGCCCGCGCGCCCCAGGCGTCCGGGGAAGTGCGGAGGACCAGGTCGAATTCACCGCCGCACGGCAGTTCGCGGCGAAGCTGGAGGTATTCGCGCCAGTAGCGGCGGGGCCGCGCCGGGGTGACCAGGGCGCGCCAGGGCTCCGGCCACGATGCAATCTCATCGATCGAGAGGGCGCTGGGCTTTTCGAGGAGCACCGGGCACATCCGGGCAAGCGCTGTTGCCGCGTGGCGAGCGTGGAACGATGGGGGCGAAAGCACCAGTGCGCCGTCGTACCGCTCGGTTGCCAGCAGTTCTTCAAGAGATTCACAGACCGGGACGCCAATGGGCACGCGGGCGCGCGCCAATGGATCCGGGTCGGCGACAGCAACGAGCGAGAGTCCGGGGACCAGCACCAGCGCCGGCGCATAAAGGCGCTCGTAGACGCGGCCAGCGCCAACCGCCACGATCCGCAAAGTCATCGGACGAACGACTCCCCCTCAAGACCTGCGGGCTCCGGGACCTGCAGCAGCCTCAGAACTGTAGGCGCGAAGTCGCGGGCGTCGATCGTCTCACGCGCCGGCTCGAGCGGGCCGCCGGGGCGGACGTAGCAGAAGCCCTCGCCGGTATGGGCGCCGTTCCTTGCTTCAGGGCGCGTGCCGTGAAGCACTTGCACGTCGTTTCGCAGGAGGGTCGTGCCCCGCACCTGGCTGTTCAGCGTGGCGAACGCGTCCGGGAGCCGCGAGAGGCGTGGGCCTTGCCAGCGGGAGGCGGGCCGCAGCAGTTCCGCACCAAACGCCGGCTGACCGTCTTCGGCTTTCAGCGATGCGACGAGCACCTCGAGTTCCGCCAGCAGCGCCTCACCCTGTTCAGCAGTGATTACGCCATCGCGCTCCCGCCCGGCGATATTGAGCCGAAAGGCAGCGGCGTTGTCGTGAACAGTAGGAAAGATCGGCGCCGTGGTGGTATCAACCCCGGCCGTTGAGAGTTGGCCCTGGCGGGCGGCGCGCAGCCGGGCAGGCAGCCGCTTCCAGATGGCCCGGTGCAGGGAATCTGGGATCGCGTTGCGAACCCGCCGCAGAAGGTCAGGGTGCGCTTCAGGGTCGAGGGGCGTCCGGCCGACGAGCGCGTCAAGTAGCTGCGGGGCGAAATGTGAGTAGTCCACCTGCTCACGCATCCCGTGCAGTCCGAAGAGAAAGATGTCGCAGTTCGGCCCTGCGGCGGCGGCAATCGCGGGTAGCGCATCGTCGAGTGGTCTCAGGATGGCCGCCATCGCCGAAACGTTGGACGTTTTGGGACTCAGCTGCTGGGGCGCGGCGAGGTAATGGCCAGCGGCATGAAGCTCGCCGAAAGTGGCGATCATGAGGTCCCAATCATGACTGCCGGCCAGCGCGGTGAGCATCTCGGACCTTCGCTTGACGCCGAGGCGAAGCCGCTTCGCCATCGCCAGCTTCTCTCTTGGCCCCTGGGGCTCAAGCGTGTCAAAGCTCAACGGGTTCCGTCCGAATCGCTGTTCAACCTGGCTCCGGAAGTTCGCCGGCTCGCTTGTGGCAACGACCTCGTCGTGCAGGCCCCAGCCAACTGCTCCACGCATCCCGGGACCGGGCACAAGCCGCACGTAAGGGACGTCGATGACCGTGGCACGGCGGCCCGCGGCTGGAAACCCGGCCCAGAAAGGGTCGAACGCGAGCGCGGGATGGTTGTTGCGCACATGGCGCTGTTCCTCGGCCAGCCATTGCGTCCACCAGAAAACGCCATGCGTCCCCGGGCCTGTGCCACTGGCGAACGTGGGCCATACGCTGCCGTGCAGGAGATCGCCGTCGGAACGCACGCCGAACCGCTTCGCGTCCGCCCGAAAAGCAGCGAGGTTGGGCAGTCGTCCTTCGTCGCAAAGCCGCTCGAAGAGACTGACTTCCAGGGCATCCAGCGCCAGCATAAGAACGCGCCGATCTTCCGGCATGGACCTTCCTCCGTCGATCAGCTTGATAGCCCCGCGAAGAGTATCACCTGCGTAGGACTGTGGCCGCTTCTGGTGCGGCGCCGGTTGATGGCGGTTGTGATAGCCCTCGGGCCTGTGCACGCTCCTTCAGCACTATCTATGATTCGGCACGAATACGCACCCCGAGGCGACACAGGCGATGGAGATTCAGTCGGCTGCGCAGAAACGTCCCGGACTGGCGGTCGTCATCCCTGGACGAGAGGAGGCGGCAGAGCGAATCGCCGCAGTGTTGCAGCGGAATGGCCTTCTTTCGGCGATGCACGTCCCCCTGAACCTGACCCGGCCCTGGCAGTTCGCCAGGGCCATGGCTGGTGCTAAACGCCAGCCAGCCCCGTGGCTGGCCAAGTGGGCCTACCGCATACCGGCTCAAACGAGTGCACCTCTCGCGGAAGTGGTATCGGCATCGGTCCTTCGCCTGCCCGAACTGACCCGCTATCCCCGCCGAGCCGTGGTTAGTTGGCGAAACAGTAGGACCGACGCGGCGACAGCGAGAAACCTGGTGAGTGGACGCGCCGCCGGCGCCCTGACGGTGCTCGGCTGGCCCTCGAGATCGCTTGAAGTTTGTGCCGAGATGTCCCTTTCGGGATTCCTCTACGTCCAGATGGACATTTGGGGGGTGAACCGAAGCCTCGTCCGTGAGGCATGCGAGTCGTCCGCCCGAACAAGCCGCGGGGAACCCTTGCTGGAAAGAGATCTCGTCTTCGAAGAGAACGCCACCCTGGCAGTGGCACGTGCCAGCCACTTCGTCGTCCAGTCGGAGCGTATGGCCCAGCGCGTCCGCGAGCTGTCAGGCGTCCACCGGCCAACGATCGTCCTCGGCCGCGGCGTCGATCTCCCAGCGCGCCTTCCATACCGCGACCAGGAGCAGCGACCGCTGCGGGTGCTGACGGTCGCACGCGTCGGCTACGCCAAAGGAATCCACTACGTCGGGGACGCTATACGCGCCGCGGGCGAGCACGTTCAAGCGGCCGTCGTGGCTGGTGGCGGCTTGGAGTCGTTCCCTATCCTTCGGCGCCGGGCGGCAGGGCTTCAGTTCCTCGGTCACAGGTCATGGTCGGACCTGGCGCGGCTTTACGTGGAGGCGGATGTGTTTGTGCTGGCCACCCTTGCAGACGCGATGCCCCGAACCGTGATGGAAGCGATGGCGAGTGGCCTGCCGGTCATCATCACACGCGAGTCTGGATACGAAGGAGTCGTGCAAGACGGGGTCCAGGGGTTCTTCGTGCCCGCCGTAAACGGTGACGCGATCGCTGAGAAGCTCGCGATCCTTGCCACCGACGGCGAGTTACGCTTCCGAATGGGTCGTGCTGCGCGCGAGCTTGCCAACACCTACAGTTGGGATGCGTTCGAGGAGGCCGTGCGCACTCGGCTGGTGCCCGTCGTGGCCGAGGCCCTGAGTGAGGCGCCCTCGTTGCGCCCCCCACTCCCCGAAACGTAGCGGCACCAACGGGGTGGCGGGGATGCATCCGGGATACCATTCTGCCTCTGGCTCCTTCTCCAGCAGGCCTCGGGACATCTCATGAAACAGTCCGCCTTGAGCGCCGCCGCCGCTCCATGCCGCTTTTTTTGTTACGCAGCCTTCCCGGCGGCGGTGGCAACGCTACCGTGTGTGGCTGAATGCACTATCGTGGCGTCCTCCGGCAACCTCTATTCTTTGGAGCTCTCGACTTGGCATCAGAAACGCGCGACTTCGACCTGATCGTCATCGGCAACGGCTCAGCCGGCGATAACATCGCCCGCACGCTTGGCCGAAAGGGCCTTCGTGTCGCGCTGGTCGAGAAGAGCCACCTCGGCGGCGAATGTCTGAATGACGGATGCGTCCCCAGCAAAGCGCTCATCGACATCTCGAAGCACGCGGCCGAACAGGGTTTGTCTTGGAAAGCGGTCGTGGCTCGCGTTGATGCCATCCAACTCCTGGTTCGCGGCAGCGATCCGAGCGGCGGCTTCGGGAAAGACGGGGTCGAGTTGTTTTGGGGCGAAGCACGCTTTCGTGAGCACGGGCGCGTCGAGGTCGAAGGGCTGGTCCTCAGTGCCAGGGACATCGTCATCGCCACAGGCACCGCGCCCAGCCTTCCGCCGATCGCCGGCCTCTCTCAAGCGAAACCACAGACCAACCGGACGATCTTCACGCTCCCGCGCTTCCCCGCGAAGCTCGCAGTCATCGGCGGAGGACCGATCGGCCTCGAGCTGGGTCAGAGTTTTCTGCGCCTCGGAGCTGAGGTAACGCTTTTCGAAGTGGCCGATCGGATAGCAGCCACTGAGGAGGCGGAGGTCTCGCGCGAACTGGCGAAGCTTCTCGAACGCGACGGCATGCGAGTTGAGACCGAGGCCAAGATCGCGCGAATTGACCGCGCCAAGGATGGCAGCGTGACCATCGAGACGGGCAAGGGAAGCTTCGAGTTTGACGATCTGCTTGTCGCTGCTGGCCGTACCCCGCAGGTCCCAGAGGGTCTCGCCGAGTTGGGTGTGGAACGTGACGAACGCGGGTTCATCTCCATTTCCCCCTGCGGCAAGACGAACGTCGAGGGCATCTGGGCCGCCGGCGACATCACCGGCAAGTTCCAGTTCACTCACTACGCCAGCTACCAGGCGCACCACATCGCCAAGCACATCGAACGCGGAGCCTGCGAACCAATTCCCGATAACGTCGTCCCCTGGGCCATCTTCACCGTCCCGGAGGTTGGTCACGCCGGCGTGACGGAGCAGGAAGCCCGGGAGGCCGGCCTTGAGGTCCGCATCGGCCGCCTCAACGCTGCCGATTTCGACTGGTTCCGTACCACCTCACAGCCTGACGGGTTCGCGAAGGTCATCGTCGATGCGAACACCGGCGTCCTCATCGGCGCCCATTTCCTCTGTGCACGTGGAAGCACGCTGGTCGGCGAAGCCTGCCTCGCGATTCAGAACGGTCTGACGGCACGCCAGGTTGCCGAAACGATCCACCCGTACCCGACTGCCTCCGAACTCTTCCGCTGGACCTGTGCGAAGGCGATGTGAGCTGCTCGTACCGGCTCGTGCCGCCGATACGTTGCGACCGTGCCGGAAGCGGGCTCTCGACTGGCGTGTACTGGTGGCATCGATCACCGCGGTGACGCTGGCGCTCCGGGGTATCACCAAGGGCATCGAGTTCGTGAGGGAGAAGATCCAGGACTGGGGTCCGACGGTGGCGAGCGCCTCGGGCATTCGGTCCGAATAAGGCAACTGTATTCAGGACACCAAAGAAGGCCTCCGTTTGGAGGCCTTCTTATTGTCACGCAGCGAATCTAAACGATGTTGGTAGCAGAGGAGGGACTCGAACCCTCGACCTCACGATTATGAGTCGTGCGCTCTAACCAGCTGAGCTACCCTGCCGTGT
>JBDSJC010000010.1:0-10358 GCA_039917655.1 Tepidiformaceae bacterium | reverse complement strand
TCTACGAAGTACGGGTTATCTACCTGGAAGAATGACGGCCTGTTGCCGCCGACGTATCCGATCACGTCGGACCCAAAAACCTTTGCGTTGCACTGCGCAGGACTGCCGCCCGATCGGACGCAGTCCGGGCCTTTAAGGGTGTCATTATCAGTCGTTGGTCCCGTTGTGATAGCGGGAGGGACTGGTAACGGTCCAGAATCCGCCGAACGGCGCGTAAACGCGAAGTGCCCCGGCCGTGTGGCTTGCGCGGGCCGTCTGGACGTTAGCCGTGAAAGGCTGGCCGCCGGTCAAACCGGCTATGGCAACGACCAACGCCAAGGAGAGCGATCAATCGGAACGGAACATGGCTCATAGCGTCAAGACCTCCGAAGTGGCTTTCGTTCATGACCAGCCTGGGCCTCGATCGGTCACGCTACAAGCCCTCTTTAGGACCCATCCCTTGGGATCCATCCTTTCGAGGGGGCTGAGTGGTTAGCGGACCACAACGAGGCCGCCGCCGCTCGATTCGGGACGCCAAGCTTGGCCAGGAGCGCGCGCACGTATCCCTTGGCGGTATTTATTGATACCGGCGGGATGAGGGTTTTGGCTACCTCTTTGTTGGACAACCCCACCGCAATAAGCGCCAGAACTTCCGTCTCGCGGCGCGAGAGCCGTTCAAGAGCATCGTTGGACACCGTTCCACCTCCGTATCGGAGCGCGCCCCCAAGCTACCCCCACGGAGACATCGGCCACAACCCCCGTGCTAGCATTCGCCATCGTGACCCTGATCGATGCCCACACCCACCTCTTCGCGCCCTCGCAGATCGCTGCCCGCGAAGAGCTCGCCTCCCGCGACGAGACCTTTGCCGAGATGTACGCAGACCTGGCGGCGAAGATGGCCGACGCCCCCGCCCTGCGAGCGGCGCTGGATCGCGCTGGGCTGGATAGGGCTGTCGCCGCAGGCTTCGCCTTTTCCAGCGCCCGCGAGGCGTCCACCCAGAACGAATACCTCCTCAGCGCAACCCAGGGAGACGACCGCATTCTGCCGCTGGCCACGATCAACCCCGCGCTGCCGGGGTGGGAAGCCGAGGGACACCGAGCGTTGACCGCCGGCGCGCGCGGGTTCGGTGAACTGCGCCCCCATAACCAGGGCTGGGACCCCCTCGGCGCTGACGCTCGCCGTCTCTATGCGCTGGCCACCGAGGCGTCGGCTGTGCTGCTCTGGCATGTGAGCGAGGAGATAGGCCACCAATATCCGGGGAAACGTGGTGGGATCAGCGCAGAGGAGCTATGGCGCGTTGCGGTCGAGTTTCCGGCGCTGCGCATGATTGCGGCGCACATGGGCGCCGCTCTTTCGTTTTTCTTACATATGCCAGAGGTGCGAGAGGCGCTCCAGAACGTGTGGTTCGATACGGCGGCCTTTGGGTTGCTGTATGATGACAGAAGTGTTGCGCGACTCGTTGACCTCGCCGGTCCCGGACGCGTGCTCTTCGGCTCAGATTACCCGCTGCTTTCGCCCCGGCGCCAGCTACAACGCGTGACTGCGCTACTCCCCGGCGATGTCGCGCAAGCAGTTTGTGGCGGCAACGCCGAATCCCTGTTCTCGGAAAAACACGACTCATGACTGAACCCGCCCCCGACCAAGTCAGGCTCTTTGTGGCCTGCGAAGTTCCCGACGATGTGAAGCAATCCCTCGGCGGAGTGATCGAAACGCTTAAATCGCGGAGCGGCTCCGCAGTACGCTGGATCCGCCCTGAAGGTGTCCACGTCACGCTCAAGTTCCTCGGCGAAGTGCCCGTGAAGAAGCTCCCGGGCATCAAGCTTGCTATCCAGGAAGCGGTTGTCGGCCACTCGCCTTTCGAACTAGAGTTTTCGAACATCGGCACGTTTGGCGGCCGTGAAGGCTTGCGCATCATGTGGGTCGGCATCGCCGGCGATGTGCTGCGGCTGGAGGCGCTGGTGCGCGCGGTGAACGCCGCGCTTGCGGTGGTTGGCTTCGAACCGGAACGCCGCCCCTTTCGTCCGCACCTCACGCTCGGCCGCGTGCGCGATGAGATTCCCACCCGCCAGCGCGCCCAGATCGAGGTCGATGTTGGCAAGCTGGACGTGCCGCTGACCAGCTGGCGGACCTCCCAGGTCTCGCTCATGCGCAGCCGCATCACGGCCACCAACGTGACCTACGAAGTGATCGCCACGTTCCCCCTGCGGGTGCTGCAACAGGCAACGTAGATCCGCCCGCAGGCACAACCGGCTCCAGCCCCCAGCGGCCCCGGCTCTTAGCGTCTCCTTCATTCCGTGCGTTCGGCCGTCACCTCCTGTCGCGCAACGCCGGTATGATTGGGGAGATGGCCGAAAACGACTTCTTCCGACTCTCGTACAGCAAGATCGCGTGCTACCAGCAGTGCCGAAAGCAGTACTGGTTCAAATACGTCAGCGGTGAGCACTGGCCCGAGCAGGTCGATTCGCCCGCTTCGCTCATCGGCACTGGCGTGCACCGCGCCATGCGCGTGCTTTCCGAAAGCAACGACGTTGATGCTGCGCGCCACGAGTTGGACGCATACACGCGGATGCCGATTCACGCGATGATCGCCGCCCCAACCGAACACTACGAGACCGCGTTCCACATCCTCGACGCCGGCATCGCAGCACACGAATCGATCCAGAGCGAAAACCGCTGGGCGGAGCTTTCCAGCTACACCCCCTGGCCCGCCCGCGGAATCACCGTCACCACGATCATCGACCGCGCTGACCGCATCTCGCCCACCGAATATCAGCTCATCGACTGGAAGACCGGCCGTTGGGACTTCGGCGAGGCGATCGACCTGCAGCTAGACATCGCCCACGTCGTCCTGCGTAAAGCTCGCCAACTCCCGCGAGACGCCGACGTGACGACGATCGGTTGGAATCTGCGCACCGGCGAACGCCGCGTACGCCCCCTCAAGCGCGACGACGCCGCGGCTACCCTCAAGTATCTCGCCTCCTTCGCCGACACCATGCAGGCCACCACTGAGTTCGAAGCCACCCCAAGCACGGCCTGCACGTTCTGCGACTGGCGCGATCGCTGCCCGGAGGCAGCCACGATCGTCGAGGATTCAGATCTGGTTTTGGAAACCGACCTGGAGCCGGTCGGCGAGTAGGACGCGGCTCCACCGGGGCCCGTTCGCGAACTGCTTTCCTCGAACCTTTATGCCCCTCTTCGGTACTTGCCACCGATCGCGGGTGTTCGTGCCAGGGGGTCGAAACACTTGGCTCTCCGCTCCAGCGCCTCAACGGACCCCATGCAGGCCGGCACCGCCGCGCGCTACACTAACGGTTCACCCCCACTCCGGAGCCTTTCGATGCCCCAACAACTCGGACGCTTTCTGACGGCCATGGTCACCCCATACACCGAGGACGGCGAGGTTGATATCCCGCACGCCCGGCGGCTCGCCGCCCATCTCATCCGCTCAGGAAACGACGGCCTGGTGTTGTCGGGCACAACTGGGGAAGCGCCGCTGCTGGATGAAAACGAACTGGTCCGGCTGTGGGAAGAGGTCAAGCAGGAAGTCGGGGATTCCGCGACGATCGTTGCTGGCACGGGGACGAACAATACGCGTCACTCGGTTGCATTGACGCGCCTCGCCGAGAAGGCCGGCGTTGACGCCGTTCTCGCGCCCACGCCCTACTACCTCAAGCCGCCGCAGGAAGGCATCTACCGTCACATGCGGGCGATCGCCGAGAGCACCAGCCTGCCGGTGATCATCTACAACATCCCCGGGCGCTCGGTCGTGAACATGTCGGTGGAAACGATCCTGCGCTGCGCCGAGGTGCCGAACATCGTCGGCGACAAAGAGGCGAGCGGCGACTTGGCCCACACCGCGGCGATCATGCAGGCCGCGCCGGACTTCAAAATCTGGAGCGGCAACGACAACGACAACTTCCACATCTGGGCGATGGGCGGCTATGGGGCAGTGAGCGTCACCGGCCACATTGTTGCTGGTCAGCAGCAGCGTATGTTCAAGCTGCTCCAGGATGGCCGCATCTCTGAAGCAGCTTCCATCCACCGCCGCCTCGTCGCGTTGACGGACGCCTGTTTCCTGAACGGCAGTCCAAGCACCATTCGCTACGTCCTCCGGCAACTCGGCTTCGCGATCGGCGAGCCTCGCCTGCCCGTGGTGGAACCAGACGAGGCCATGGGGGCGCGCATCATGGCCGAAGTGGTGAAGCACGAACTGGATGTCCCAGTCACGGTCTAAACTTTACGGGCCTCGATTTGCCTCCTTTGGGTGCCAAACCCTCCCAAACCAACCCAAGCCAAGCCAGAAGGAATCTTTACATGCGTGATGTAGTCATTGTCGATGCCATTCGAACTCCCCTCGGCCGCCGCGGCGGCGTCCTGAGCAAGGAGCACCCCGTCGAGATGTCGGCCCTGCTGCTAAAAGAGTTGGCCAGGCGAAACAACCTTGACACGAGCATGGTGGACGACGTGATTTACGGCTGTGTGAGCGAAGTCGGCGCGCAATCGACGAACCTCGCCCGGAACGTAGTGCTCACCGCGGGCTGGCCATTCAGCATCCCCGGCATCACGTTGGACCGGCAGTGCAGTTCGAGCCAGCAGGCCGTGCACTTCGCCGCCAACCAGATCGCTTCCGGCGTGCACGATGTCGTGGTTGCCGGCGGGACGGAGTGGATGTCTCAGGTGCCGCTCGGCTCGAACGTTGGCCAGAACCTTGGCTATCCCTTCACCCAGGCGATGAGCGACCAGTACGACCTCACCTCCCAGGGCCTCTCGGCGGAGCGAATAGCAGACAAGTGGGGCATCAGCCGCGAGGAGGCCGATGAGTTTGGCGCGGACAGCCAGCAGAAAGCCGCCCGCGCCCAGAAAGAGGGCCGCTTCAAGGGCGAGATGATCCCCGTTCCCGGAAAAAAGAAAACAAAGAACGCTGATGGCATCGAGGAGTGGGAAGACGCCACGATCGATTTCGACGAGGGCATCCGCCCGAACACCACTCCCGAGACGCTGGCGGCGTTGAAGGCCAGCTTCAAAGAAAACGGCGTGCACCACGCCGGCAATTCGAGCCAGATTACAGATGGCTCGGCGGCCGTCCTTCTGACTCACGCAGACCGCGCGAAGGAGATGGGCTGGAGGCCGCGCGCACGCATCGTTTCGCAGGCAGTCGTTGGCACCGACCCTGAACTCATGCTCACTGGCCCGATCACGGCCACGCCGATGGCCCTCCAGCGCGCGGGCCTGACCATGCGCGACATCGACCTCGTCGAGATCAACGAGGCCTTCGCCAGCGTCGTCCTCTCCTGGAAGCGCGAAATGAACGCCGACATGAGCAAGGTGAACGTCAACGGTGGAGCGATCGCCCTTGGCCACCCGACTGGCTGCACGGGGGCCCGGCTCTTCGGCACGATCATCAACGAACTGGAGCGCACCGGCGGCCGCTACGGCCTGATCACCATGTGCGTCGGCGGCGGCATTGGCACGGCGACCGTGGTGGAGCGGCTGGGGTAGGGATGGACCCGTTCGAGAGGCTGGCCGAGCCCTGCCACGGTAGCCATGGATCCGGGGATCCCTATGCCTGCTCGTTTCCACGCCAACCGCGTCACGCCAAACGGCCTCAGTGAGCCAGGCTCGCTCAGTGTGGTATCATCGCGCCATGATAGTCAGGACTCGTTCGCGGGTGACGCGGGTCGGCAAACGAAATCAGGTCACGATTCCGGCAGCGCTCTTGCGCAAACTCGGAGTCGAGCCCGGTGACCAAGTTGAAGTGGCGCTGAAGGACGATGGTGCGATCGGTATTACCAAAGCGGTGGATCCGTTCGAACGCCTTCGCGAGCTACGGGAGACCCTCAGACGCAACCACCCTTCCTTACCGCCAGGCCCCGCCAACGACGAGGAGTTCGCAGCGATGATTCGAGAGTCAAGAATCGAACGGTCCATAAAGGCGGACGAAGACGACCAGCGCATCATGCGGGAGTGGCGTGAACGCAACAGTTGATACGAACGTGCTCCTGCGCCTCATCTTGGACGACGAACCGGAAAAGTTCACGGCTGTGAGCGAGTTTCTGAGTTTGCCTGAAGCGATTCGCGGTATCGTCGAGTTGCAACCCACTACCGTGTCTGAGTTCGTTTACGTTTTACGGTCGCCTCGCCGCAACTACTCTCGCGAAGAGACGGTTGCGGCTCTGGACGTAATAGTGGCGTTGCCGCTTCGCGTGGTGGAAGGCGATGTCATTCGGCACGCCATCGATCTCTACAGGGATGTGCACCCAGATTGGGACGACTGCGTGGTAGCGGCCTACGCAGCCAAGCGCAACAAAGGTCGCATCCTCTCCCACGACAAAGGCCTTCGCCGCATCCCCGGCCTCAAGCGCTTCGAACCCCCGGTCGTGGCTTCTTGAGCGAGCCGCGTTACGCCGCGCGCTGTGCCTTCCTGCGCATGACCCTTGATTCGAAGCGGATGGGCACCGTCGTCAACATCTGCCAGCACATCATTCGCGACGGCAGCGAATGCGTCGGCCCGTTCCTTGATGATACCGAGACCCACTGCGGCCTGTGGGAAGAGAAGCCGGGTGCCCGGCCTGTCGCCGCCGCCATCGTCGCGCCTCTCCCCAGCTGGCGGGCTTAGCCCTGGGGCGGTCGTTGCTTCGCCACCCCCGCTGCGAACCTCAGGGTCCCGGAGGCGGGCCTGAGAACAGCCCCTCGGCGATCTGCAACACGGTCCGAGTGGGGAGAAAACGCGCCTGTAACACCGTCATCACACCGTCGCCTTCGCAAACGACGACCTCTGTTGAGAGCAGCTTTCCACCAACTACCGGCGAAGCGATGGCGGCGTTGCGCCCCGCCACCGCTGTCTCCTTCCAATACTCCGCGGGCACGTCGCTCTGCCACCGACAACTTGGCATGCGCCGCCGGATAACGTCGATCGGACCGCCTCTGTTCTCCGGGTCGTTGGGGTCGGGAGCGACTCCGATTCCAAGTGTGACGCTCACGACGGTGTCGCCGCAGGCCACTGCCCCGTTGCTCCGCTCCAATTTCGAGGACGGCGGTAAGGTGGCTGGATCGAGAGCCATGCGATTTCCGGCAATGGAATCGTGGCTGACCACTTCGCTTTTGGCGCCAGCAGGACAGCCCGCGAAAATCGGTGCGACAGGCGTTGGTCCGATGCCCATGCCGGCAATCTTGAATTCGGGCCGCGGCTTCGCCTGGTACTCGGCTAACGTCACCCCCAACACTGACGTTGGCGAGGCCGTTGCCGGGGCGCTTGTAGAAGTCGAACCAGCCGTGCTCGTGGACGAATTGGGCGAGTCATTGCCTTTGCCACAGCCTGCAACCAACATTCCCAAGAGACCTACCAAGATCAGGAAAAACGTTCGCTGCGGCATCCACTCATCTCCCCTATTTCGGCGCCTGCGGCGGCATCGGGTTCTTGACCCCTGCGCCCAGCGTGCTCGGGAACACGCGGTCTAGCGTGTCCAACGTCCAGCCGCCCTCGCGATAGATCGTGCGCTCTTTGTCGGGCATAGACATCAGGCTGATCTCGCTACCACCGACGATGAAGTCCCGCCCGTTGATGTTCGTCGCCGCGTCCGTGCAGAGGTACACCACTAGCGGAGCAACTAGCTCCGGCTTCAGCGAGTCCATCTGCGAGATGGCGTCGCCGGAACTGGTGGCTTCGCCCCCGCCAGCGGCCGTCACGGCCCGAGCCCGCTCCATCGCCGCGCGCAGTTCGGGGGTGAGCGTCAGGCGCGTGCCGGCTCGTGGTCGAATCGCGTTGGCGGTCACGCCGTAGCGTCCGAGATCCAATGCCAGGGTGCGCGTCAGGCCGGTGATGCCCTCTTTCGCAGCGGAGTAGTTCGCCTGGCCCATGTTGCCCAAGCCGGACTCCGACGAGGTGTTCACAATGCGCCCGCTGCGCTGCTGCCGGAAGACGAGCGAGGCATGCTTCGTGACCGTGAAGTGCCCCTTCAGGTGGACCGCGATGACGGCGTCCCACTCCTCTTCAGACATGTTAAAAATCATCCGGTCGCGCAGTATGCCGGCGTTGTTCACCAGGATATCGAGGCGACCGAACGTGTCTAACGCCTGCTTCACCATCCGCTCGCCTCCCTCCATCGAAGCCACGTTGTCGTAGTTCGCCACTGCGTCCGAGCCGAGCTTCTTGATCTCGGCGACCACCTCGTCGGCGGGCGAGGTGTCCGTCCCTTCGCCGCCGGGATTTCCGCCAAGGTCGTTGACGACCACGCGAGCGCCTTCCTGTGCAAGCAGCAGCGCTTCTCCGCGGCCAATGCCGCGCCCCGCCCCCGTAACGATTGCGACCTTACCTTCGAGCCGTCCGGCCATGATCAGTCCTCCATGTGGTGTGGCAAGAATCTACCACCAGGCGGGGCGCTCGTCAGGGAAGGCGCTCGGGCGGCCGCCGATCGCGAAGCCAGCCAACAGCGCTGCGACTCCGGCGTCATGGAAGCCACGAGCGTCGCTGAAACATTCCACTCCCAGCAGCTGGGCGACGATGCCCGGAGGGAAGATCGCTTCTGGATCCCCACCGGGCAGCTGCGTCCGGTGCGCAGCGATGGAAGCGAGCTTCTGCTCCGCCACCTCGCCGATAGGCAACTTGTAGTGCCACGGGCTGGAGCCGATTTCCTCCGCGGGCGGGTTCGGCGGCTCGCCCATCATCGGCAAACACCTCTGGTACTGGGGCAGAAAAAGCCCACGAGGGAACGCCGCGAGCAACAGTGGTGGCCGAGGCGCTGGCACGGTGAGCCAAGCCTCCAACAGCCATTCATAAACGGCGATGTGGTCCGGGTGGCCGTATGCGCCATCCTCACCGAGCGCTACGACCAGGCCGGGGCGGCACGTTTCGACCAGTAACCGAAGGCGCTCCCCCTGTGATTGCTCATCACGCAGATGTCCGTCTGGCAGATGCCAGAACTCGGGCGGCTCCGCGCCGAGGATGGTGCACGAATCCGCCAGTTCGCGTTCGCGTGAGAGCCCCACCTGCGCCCGGCCGACTGGCCCGCCATCGTGCCGTTTGCCCCCCTCACCTGAAGTCAGGCTGATGACCTCGCACCGCCAGCCTGATCGAGCCGCCAGCGCCAGCGTACCCCCGAAGCTGTACGACTCGTCGTCCGGGTGAGCGATGATGGCCAGGAGCGTGGGCACGCGGCGATTGTCGAACCTCACCCTGCGAGGGTCGAGGGCGCCTACTTCTTGTTGAACTTGCTCCCGGCCGCCTGGGCGCCCTCCATCAGGATGCACTCCACCCCGTCCGCGGCGCGGCTGGTCGCCGCATCCAACGCACGTTTGTCCTCGCCATTGGGCACGCTTAGGACGTATTCCGCGACATGCTCAGGCTCCCACGTTGGTTCGCCATTCACCGAGGGCCGCCCGATGCCAATCCTCAGGCGGACGAACTCCATACCCACCGCCCCGCCGATGCTCTTCAGGCCGTTGTGGCCGCCCGCGCCGCCGCCTTCGCGGATGCGCATCGCCCCCACCGCCAGGTCCAGGTCGTCGTAGAGGACGATCGTGTGGGCGAGGTCGCAGCCCGTCCACTGCATCGCCTGCAAGACCGCCTTGCCGCTCAGGTTGACGAACGTCTTCGGCTTCACCATTGCCACTTTTTGCTCCGCCAGCGTGCCCACGCCGATCGCCATCATGCTTCCCGTCGATTTCAGTTGCGTGCCCGCCCGCCTCGCCAGTTCGTTCACCACCCAGAAGCCGATGTTGTGGCGGGTGCGTGCGTACCCTTCGCCGGGATTCCCGATCCCCACGATGAGCCAGTCGGCGGCGAAGCGCGGGCCGCCGCCGTGCGTAAAGAGTCTCTTGAAGGCCATGACCGCTTCACTTTCGCATGGCGGCGGTTGCCCGCAAGCATTGGTTGAGGGCTAGACTGCTCGAACACCCGGCTACCTGGAGGCAGACCTTGGCCGAAACAGTCCACCAGACCATCCGCGAGCTGCTTGAATCCACCCAACGGACGATCGAAGCACTCTTGGCCGCATCGGACGAAGAACTGCCGATGCCGTCCTCGCACGTCTGTGCCCAGGGCAAAGATCTCTGGGCACTCGTCACCAACGACATTGAGCACGAGAAGATCCACGCCGGGCAGGTCGCCGAAGCCCGCCACAACAGTCGCAAGACGGCGTCCCCCATGGAACGGTTGGTCGCCGAGTGGCTGGCGGAACGCGCGCGTTTCATCGGTTCGTTCGTCGGCATGAGCGATGAGCAGTTCAACGCCGAAACCGCCCCCGGTGGCTGGAGCTACCGCGCTGTCGCTAAGCATGTCCTCCTGGTGGAGGAGGATTCAGTCAAAACGCTCGCCGCCGACCGCGCGGCTCGCGCCTGAGCGCCCGCCCGCCTGAGCGTGCGCCCATTGAAACTGATCCCC
>JBDSJC010000009.1:0-5028 GCA_039917655.1 Tepidiformaceae bacterium | reverse complement strand
GGGCCGCGGGAGGCTGGGTCGCCGGTGCCGGGGCGGCGGTCGTCGGGGTGGCCAGCTCGTCCGGCGTCGATGAAGCCGACCCTCCACCGCCTCCGTCCGAGCAGGAAAGGAGCATCCCGGCCGAAATCAGGATCAGCCCCATGCGAGCCTTCACTTAGATAACCGTCTGCGCCTGGTACTCGCCGAAAACCTCGCGCATCGCTCCACAGATTTCGCCGAGCGTGGCGTAGGCGCGGACTGAGGCGAGGATCGGATCCATCAGGTTCTGGGTGCCCTGGCAGGCCACCTTCAGATCGACCAATGACGCTTCGACGGCCGATGCGTCACGCTCCTTGCGGTGGTGTGCAAGCCGCTTCAGCTGGTGATCGACGAGCCGCCGGTCAACGCTGAAGATCGCCCCCCGCGCCGCGCCGCCGTCATCCTGGTAGTCGTTCACGCCGACGATGATTTCGCGCTTTTCGTCTACGTCGCGCTGGTACTCCCAGGCCGCTTCGGAGATCTGGGTCTGCATCCAGCCGGTCTCAATCGCTTTCACCGAGCCGCCCATCTTCTCGATCTGGGCCATGTACTCTCGCGCCCTCGCTTCGAGTTCGTTGGTGAGGCTTTCGACGAAGTAGCTGCCAGCCATTGGGTCCACGGTGTCCGCCACGCCGGTTTCGTGGGCGATGATCTGCTGGGTGCGCAAAGCGATGCGCTGGGCGTCGTTCGTGGGAAGAGCAAGCGCCTCGTCAAAGCAGCTCAGGGCGATGCTCTGGACGCCGCCGATGACCGCCGCCAGCGACTGGATGGAGGCTCGCACGATGTTGTTCTCGGGCTGCTGGGCAACCAGCGTGCTGCCGCCAGTCTGGGTGTGCGTGCGCAGCATCATCGACCGCGGGTCCTTCGCCCCGTATTTCTCTTTCAGCATCCGCGCCCAGAGCCGCCGTAGCGTGCGGTACTTCGCGATCTCTTCGAAGAAGTTGTTGTGGGTGTTGAAGATCCAGCTGATGCGCGGCGCGAACTCGTCGATATCCAGTCCCTGGGCGAGGGCCGCATCGATGTAGGCGCAGGCGTTCGCGAACGAAAACCCGATCTCCTGCGCGGCCGTCGAGCCGGCATCGCGGATGTGGTATCCGCTCACGCTGATCGTGTTCCACTGCGGAACGTTTCGCGCGCAGTAGGCCATGATGTCGGCGGCCAGGCGGACGCTCGGGCCGGGCGGGAAGATGTACGTCCCGCGCGCGACGTACTCCTTGAGCACGTCGTTCTGGACGGTGCCGTTGAGCTTTTCGGGACTCACACCCTGCTTTTCGGCGGCAACAATGTACATCGCGAGCATGACGGCTGCCGGCGCGTTGATCGTCATGCTGGTGGATACCTTGTCCAACGGAATGCCTGCGAACAGCGTCTCCATGTCATAGAGCGAATCGATCGCCACGCCCACCTGGCCGACCTCGGCGATCGCCATCGGGTCATCGGAGTCGTAGCCGAGCTGGCTGGGGAGGTCAAACGCCACGGAGAGCCCGGTTTGGCCCTGGGAGAGCAGGTACTGGAACTTCTCGTTCGATTCTTCAGCGGTGCCGAATCCGGCGTACTGCCGCATCGTCCAATAGCGGCCGCGATACATGGTCGGCTGGACACCGCGGGTGAACGGGTACTCACCGGGGAAGCCGAGGTCACGGTTGTAATCGAGATCCGCAATGTCCAGCGGGGTGTACATCCGCTGCACCGGCATGCTGCTGGTGGCGAACGCGTCCCCACGCTCGGGCGAGCGCAGGAGCGTCTTGGCGAGGGGCCCCTCCTCCCAGGCGTGGACGGCTCGGGAAAGCGTCGCAAGTGCTTCGGGTGCGAAGAGTGTGGGCTGGGAACCGTTCGTTTCTGCCATGGCGGGCCTCCGGTGGCTCCAGTGTAGCCAACGCTGCGCGCGGAAGGCACCCTGGCCTGAGTTCAGCCCTCATGGAGAATCCGAACAGCGTTCGGATCAGTGTGATATGGTTTGCGGCGCCGCCCGATCCCGGGCGCAACTACCAAACTGGAGCACGACCAATGGCGATCGATGGCAAGTGGAATGTGACGATGCAGTCCCCGATGGGGGCGCGAGACGCGACGGCCGAGTTCACCGCTGACGGCAACACGCTGGGCGGGACTTTCGGCGGCGCCGCCGGGGCTGTGCCGCTCGCGGGCACAGTGGACGGTGACGCCGTCAAGTGGGCAGCCACCGTAAACGGCCCAATGGGCCAGATGGAACTGAAGTTCGACGGCACGGTTGACGGCGACGCGCTCTCGGGCACTGTCGCCTTCGGCGCGTTCGGCTCAGGCAGCTTCACCGGCGCCCGCGCCTAGCAAAGTCGAGGACTCGCCGCGCGGTGCTGCCCAACTTGGTAGGCTACCTCCATGACTCAACCGCAGCGCGTCCTCTACCTCCCCCCAGGCGTCGTCCCTGGCGCAGCGTCCCCTCAACCGCAGGTTCCCTCTGCCGGAGTGCCTTTCGATCGCACGTTCTTCGAACAGATCCTGCCGCAGTCGATCCAGGCGTTCTGTAGCCAGCTGCAATGCACGTTTCCGGTCGTAGAGCTGATGACGGTGGACGGGACGACGCACTACGTGAACGGCATAGCGGGGGTTGCGGACAACTGGGTGGCTCTACAGACCTCGCGAGAGGGGCACGAGCATGTCACCCAGGTCTTCGTGCCGTACGCCACGATCTTCCGCCTTGAGGTTCATCCTTCGCCAGATCCGGGGCGGAGCCACCTCGGATTCGTGCTCGATTCGGTGAAGCGGATGCCCGAGCTGACGGGGGCTGCTGAGAGCGGGGCTGCGGCGGGAAAGCCGGTCGAGGCACGGCTGAAGGGTGCCTCGAAGGCGCAAGCGAAGGCCAAGAAGTAGCTCGACGGAAGACCCCGCCCAAGACGTCTTCGAGCGTAATCTGTTCGATCCCGTACACCATGAGCGTAGATAAGGTATGCAGCGTGTAGCGGCCGTCACCCCAAGCCTCGTTGGCAGCGATCGAGGCGCTGACACCACCCTTGCGGAGTTGCTCACTCCCCAAAGCCTGTGCGACCGCTACGCACCGCGCGTCTACCGCTTCGCTGCGATGGTGTCCTCGGGCGAAGTGGAAGCCGAAGACCTCGCCCAGGACGCGCTGGAGCGTGCTATCCGGCGCATCAGTACGTTCGACCCCGCGCGCGGCGCTGTCGAGTCGTGGCTGTGGCAGATCGTCATCAGTGCGGCCAGCGATGCCGGCCGTGTCTCGAAGCGCCGTCGGCTGCTCTTGGAACGACTGACGACTTTCCGCGTCGTGCCAACCGACAACGAAGTGGAGATAGCCGACGATGTCACCAACGACGGACTGCTTGCCGCCGTGCGCGGCCTTGGAGCAAGGGATCGCGCGCTGATCGCGCTGCACTACGGCGCGGGATTGGATTACGCGGCTGTTGGCGCTGCGCTTGCGGTGTCGCCAGCGGCGGCCGGAGTGGCGGGTCGCCGCGCCCTCGCACGCTTGCGAAAGACACTTCGAGGAGATTCGAAAGGAACACAACGATGAAAACGACCCTTGAAAGCCGCCTTGCCGAACTTGACCTGCCGGTGCCGTCCGGCCTCGCCGAGCGCGCGCTTCGTGCTGCTGCCGCGCCTGAGGTAGTGGCAGTACCCTCGCGCTACCGAGCGGGTAGTCGTCGATTTGCGCTTGGTGGGGTCACGATGGCGGTCATCCTGGCGACTTTGGCGCTCGCTGCCGTGGTGGACGGCAGCGGACACGTTCCCACCGCGAACGCCGACGAGATCCTGAGCAAAGCGCAGCGGGCGGCGACCGAGGCGAGCTTCAGCTACCACCTGGTCCAGACGACGACGGAGTTCGGGGCATTCGAGAAGGTGCAAACCAGCGAATTCTGGTACCAGGACGCTGACCACATCCGGGGCGAGCATCGCTCGGTTGCGGACGGCAAGCCGACGGTGGACGGGGCTGTTTGGAACAAAGGTGACTTCTGGGGGTATGGCCTGCAAGCGGGCATCACCACGGCCATGCACAGCCCTCCGGGTGGACCGTGGAAATTCGGGACGCTTTCTCTCAGCAACGGCATCGGTGAAACGCTGGCCGCTTACGGTGGTCCCGAGAGTTGCCGGTCTGCGACTCTTGCTCCAGACGAGACCGTCCTGAGGCGGACCGCGTATGTCGTCCGGGTCACACCGGCTCCGACCGCATGCACCCGCACCGACAGCATGAAGACCTGGGCAAAATCGGCAGCTGCCGCGGGCGACTCGGACGTCTATTGGTTCGATTCAACGCTGTTTATCGTGCTGCGCTCCGAGCATTACTCGGGCGCGGTTCTTGCGGCTCGGACAGAAGTCAGCGTCCTCGAGACGCATATCGAGTTCCCGGAGTCGACATTCGTCTATGCACCGCCGCCCGGCGCGATGGTTAGCGAACAGCCAAACCTCCCGCCCCAGGATGCGCACGCCATCCTCGCAAGCGTCCGCGCGGCCGCCGCAGCCCCGAAGCAGCCGTTCCACGCAGTGGTGAAATCTGGCACTCCGGAACAGAGCTACCAGACTGAGATGTGGTACGCCGACGAAACGCATGCTCGCTCCGAGGAGCGCGAATACCGCGCCGGCAAGCTCGTTGGCACGTTTGGCGAGAGTCGAAACGGCACCGAGCGTTGGCAGTACAACATCGACCAACAAATGGCGGACATAGTTCATCTGACCAATCAGCCGGAAAGCTCACTCCCCACTGTGTTCGGGGGAAATCCATGGCTCACGCACTCAGGCGAGGACGGTGTGACGGAACTCTTGGTGAGCGCTCTCTCTCCGTGCCGGGCGGTCGTCCGACGGGCGGATGAAATCGTGAATGGGCGACCCACGTTCGTGGTCACCGTTGAATCTTGGACTCCAGGCTGCAAAGATCCGGGAATCACGCCAGCGGGGCGCGCCACGGAACCCGACGCCTCTGTGGCCCGCACGAACTGGACGCTCTGGTTCGACCCGGAGACGTACTTCCCGCTCAAGCAAGAGTCTCGCTTCCTCTCCGGTGCCCCCGTGCGGCCGGAATGG
>JBDSJC010000008.1:0-5162 GCA_039917655.1 Tepidiformaceae bacterium | reverse complement strand
GCAAACGATAGTTGTTACCTCATGCATACTCGCCACTGATCTTCGCTCAGCACCGCGTTCGGCGCGGAAGGCTTTGCAGGACGCCGCGGAGCTAAGGATGTTCGCCTTCAGAGTGGACGCTGACGATCGTCAACGCAGGCCTCTCGCCGTGCAGTGCTGGACTCTGGTACCGTCGCGCCTCAAATGAGGCTGCCCATCATCGCCATGACCTGGCTGCTTTCGCTGGCCGCAGTGGCCCTCTGGGGCGCTCCCTGGTGGACCGTGGGGGCGCTGGCGATCGCAACTCTGCCGTTCGTCGTCGCCAGGTTCGGCCGGCAGGGCGCGTTCATCCTGTTGGCCGCGGGAGGGTTGGCCCTGCTGGGTGGCTGGCGATTCCAACAATGGGAGCAGCGCGAGCCGCCAGATATCCAGCGGTACGTCGGCGGGAGCGTTGAGATCGAGGGCGAGGTCGCGTCGGAACCTGACCCCGGCCTGATGACCGCGAGCTACGAAGTCGCTGTTAGCCATGTGACCGTGGGAGGCGAGCGGCGCCCCACGAACGGGAAGGTGCGCGTAACGCTCAACCAGTACAGCGACTACCTGCCGGGGACGGCCGTCCGGATCAACGGCAAGCTTGAAGAACCGCCGGTGTTTGCGGACTTCGACTACCGCAGCTACCTCGCCCGCCGCGGCGTGGTGGGCACCATGTACTTCCCGAAAGTGGCAGTGCAATCCGAGCCTGGGCGCTGGAATGTCTCGCGAAACCTCGCCGAGGCGCGCCTCAACCTCCAGCATTCGCTCGAACATTCCCTGCCGGAGCCCGAGGCGTCGCTCGGCGCGGGCATCGCCTTTGGGCGCGATGGCAACCTGCCGGACGAGCTCTACGACGACTTTAGGACGACGGGCCTGGCGCACATCGTTGCAGTCTCCGGCTCAAACGTGACGTTGATTACCGCCCTGACGTTCTTGCTGACCGTGCCTTTGTTTGGGCGGCGATGGGCGCTGTTCCCGGCGGGATTCGCTGTTGGGGGATATCTGCTGATCGCTGGGCTTTCGCCGAGCGTGGTCCGGGCGGGAGTCATGGCGCTCGTCTTCCTGGTCGGGACGTATCTCGGGCGGCCACAGAGCGCGCTCTCGGCGCTCGGTGCGGCCGCGCTCGCGATGACCGCCTGGAGCCCTGCGGTGGCGCGGGACATCGGATTCCAGCTGAGCCTGTCCGCGACCGCCGGGCTGATAGTCTTTGGGCCGTGGATACGCTGGGGGCTGCGCCGGGCCGCCGGCCGGACGCCGTTCGGGCAGCTCGTCCCCAGCCTCGCCGTTGATGTCGCGGCACTGACGCTGTCAGCGACGGTGGCCACGCTGCCCGTCACATGGGTGAACTTCGGGCAGGTGTCGCTCATCGGGCCGCTGGCCAACGTTGTGGTGGAGCCCGCGTTCGTGCTGGCGTTCTGGCTGGGCGCGACGGCGGCGCTGGCCGGGTTGATCTATGCACCGGCGGGCCAGGCGGTGGGAGTGCTGGCCTACTATCCTCTGGCGTTCATCACGTCGCTAGCGCGGAATGGCGCCGGGCTGCCGTTCGCCGCTGTTTCCGCACCGGGCCTTTCCGGGAGCGCGGCGTTCTTCGGCTATGCCGTGCTGGCAGCGTTCGGGTGGCCCGCATACCGGCGACTTGCACCATCGGCGCCGCAGACCGTGTTGCGAAGCGACGCGCGACGCAGGCGGCGCGTGTTAGTTGGCGCCGCTGCGGGGGCCTGCGCGGTGCTCGTGGTCCCGATCAGCCTGCTGCCTGCTCGCGGGCCAGGGGCGTTGGAGATGACGGTGCTCGACATTGGCCAGGGGGACGCGATTCTGCTCACGACGCCGGGAGGCAAACGCTTCCTCGTGGACGGTGGTCCGAGCGGGATTGCACTCGCGCGGCAGCTCGGCGCCGTCCTGCCGCACTGGGAGCGGAGCATCGATGGCGTTTTCGTGACACATCCGCAGGAGGACCACATCGCCGGCATCCCGGCGATCCTCGACCGGTACCAGGTCAAGACCAAGCGCGACACGGGCGTGAGCGCCGCGATCGTGTCGTACACCGAGTATCGCATTCGAGCTGCGAACCGCATCGAAGTGCACGCCGGGGATTCGTTCGAAACCGACGGCGTGCGTTTCGAAGTGCTGTGGCCACCGGCGGACTACTCGGCGGACGACCTGAACAGTACCTCGATCATCCTGCGGGTAACCTACGGCGAAGTGGGTTTCCTGCTCACCGGGGACTCTGAAGCGCCCACCCAACGCCAGTTGATGGTGCTCACCGATGTCTCAGCCGCTGTGCTGAAGGTGCCGCATCACGGCTCGAAAACGACCGACCCGGTGTTCTTCACGGCAGTCCATCCGTCGGTGGCCGTCATCTCAGTGGGGACGGAGAACCGTTTCGGGCACCCTTCGCCGGAAACCCTCAGCGCCCTGGCGGGGGTGCCAACGTTTCGCACCGACATCTCCGGGCGCGTGACCGTTCGCACCGATGGCAAGCGCATCTCTGTGACTACGCAACGTTAGGTTCGCCCGTTTTCGACGTTACAGGTACGTTGAAACCAGCGCGCCCGGAATTTACGGAGCGCAGCTTGAACGGAGACTCCTTTGACTTCACGAATCGACGGCCGAAGCAATAGTCAACTGCGGCCTGTCAGCATCAACACCAACGTCCTCGATTTCGCCGAAGGGAGCTGCATCGTGGAATTCGGGCGCACGCGCGTGCTCTGCGCGGCGAGCGTCGAGGATCGCCAACCGGGGTTCCTGCGCAATACTCCTAGCGGTTGGGTGACGGCCGAGTACTCGATGCTGCCACGGGCGACGCACACCCGCAGCCAACGCGAAGTGGAGCGCGGCCGTCCGGGCGGACGCACCCAGGAGATCCAACGGCTCGTGGGCCGTTCGCTGCGCGGCGTGGTAAACCTCGAGATGCTCGGTCAGCGCACGATCACCGTGGACTGCGATGTCCTCCAGGCGGACGGCGGTACCCGCACCGCTTCGATCACGGGCGCTTACGTCGCGCTCCAGATCGCGATCGGGAAGCTTGTCAAGGCGGGTACTGTCTCGCCGGCGGTCATCCAGTCCCCGGTGGCGGCCGTTTCCGTGGGCATCATCAAGGGGGTGCCGATGCTCGACCTTTGCTACGAAGAAGACTCCACCGCCGAAGTCGATTTTAACGTTGTGATGACCGGCGAGGACGCGTTCGTCGAGGTCCAGGGGACCGCCGAGGGGAAGCCCTTCAGCCGTTCGGGGATGGATGCACTGATGGACCTGGCGAAGGCCGGCATTGCCCAGTTGTTCGAAGCGCAGCAGGCAGCGCTGGCCGGCAATCAGCCGACGTAGTGGCCGAGGAACGTTCCGCCGATGATGTGCAGGTGGCCGTGCTCCTGGCTCTGCATGGCGTCGTAGCCGAAGTTGGAGAGCAGGCGAAAGCCGTTCGGGCAATACTGTTTGCCGATCTCGGCGGCCACCTTGCCGACCTTGGCGATATCGTCCCAGAGTTCGGACTGGGTGGTATGGCGTTTGGTCATCGCCAACAGCATGACGGGCACCCAGCGCAGGATGTTCTTGAGCACGACGATGTCGTCATCTTCGTAGATGACGGTGCCCGGCTCACGCCCAGCTACAATGTTGCAAAAGACACAATACGAGTGCATCCGGTTGAGTCGATCTTAGATTCGTGAGCGCGCTGGAACAAACCAAAGCTCTTAAGGAGACTAAATGCCCCAGTTGTTGCCCTTTCGCGGTCTGCGCTACACCGCCGCCGCGGGCCCGATCAGCGAACTGCTTGCGCCGCCCTACGACGTGATTTCGCCCAGCCAGCAGCAGGCCCTCACCAAGCGAAACTCGCGTAACGCGGTCCGGTTGGAGCTCGCTGAAGGCGGGGATGAGCGCTACGGAAAGGTCGCGGCGCTGCTGGAGGAGTGGCAGGCCGATGGGGCTCTGGCGCGGGATGATATCCCGATGCTCTACGTTTACGAGCAGGAATTTGAGGAGGGCGGCCAACGGTTTACGAGGCGTGCGCTATTAGCCGAGGTAGAGGCGCAGCCGTGGGAAGAGGGGGCTGTGAAACCGCACGAATTCACCATGTCCGGCCCGAAGGAAGACCGCCTGAAGCTGTTGCAGGCGACGAAAACGCAGTTCAGCCCGGTGTTCATGATCGCCCGCGACCGCGCGGGGCAGCTTTCGCAATTCCTCGAACTGATGATCAACAGCAAACCGGCGGATGTCGAAGGCACCAGCATCGACGGCGAGCAGCACCGCCTCTGGGTGATCGAGGCGGGCCGCTATGAGATGCGCTCGCTGGCGCCGCTGTTGAGCGAGAGCTTTTACATCGCGGACGGCCATCATCGCTACGAAACCGCGGTCACCTACCGTGACGGAGTGGCCGAGACGGAGAAGCTCCCGCGAGACCACCCCGCGCGCTTCGCGATGACGGCGATCGTCGCGGCCAGCGACCCGGGGCTGGTCATCCGACCGATCCACCGGATGATCGCCCGGCGCGCGCCCGCGGACTGGCAGGAACGGCTAGACAGTGCTTTTACAGTGACCCGGATCAAACTTGTCGGAGACCAGGGCGAGCGAGACGGCGAGCTGCAGTCGGCCCTCGCGTCTGACCCCGGGAACATCCTCGCGCTGGGACTGGAAGGCGGGAGCGTCCACCTGCTACACCTGAAGGACGCATCGGCCTATGCCGCGCGCATCCCCGCTGGGCGCAGCGAGGAGTGGGCCGCGATTCAGCCGAACGTTGTGCGCTACGGCATCCTCGAACCGCTATGGGGCATCACCGACGATGACCTGCGCGCGGGGGTGGTGGAGTATTCGCACGACAGCGGCGAGGTACTGGCGTTCGTAGATGCCCACTCTGAGGGCGCGGCGTTCATGCTCAATCCCGTGGGCATTCAGTCCGTGATGTCTCTAGCCGACAAAGGCGAACGGATGCCGCAAAAGTCCACCTTCTTTCACCCAAAGCTGGGCACCGGCCTCGTCTTCCACCCGCTGGAGCCCTGAGAAAGCAGTTGCAGGTTGTCCGCTCTGGATTCCGAAACTCTATCTGCCGCACTTCGCTACGCTTCCGCCGGGGTCGCGGTGCTTCCAACGCACTGGCCCACCGCGGCCGGCTGCTGTAGTTGCGGGTGCCACCACTCACAATGCTGGGAACGGGCCAA
>JBDSJC010000007.1:0-2948 GCA_039917655.1 Tepidiformaceae bacterium | reverse complement strand
CCTCACGAGCAGCCGCAGCGATGTGGGCGGGCGGATCTTGGACGATTTGTCCCGGTTGACTCAGAGGATCCACACCTGGTAGCCGTCTTTGACGAGGGTCGCGACGCTCGGATGGTTCATATACTGGCTGGTTAGCGGCACATTCGCCGCCTGAAGCTTGTCTTTCACGTGAAAGGCGCCGGAGCAGTGGTCGCAGATCTCGTAGGCGACGCCCGCCGCATTTAAGCCCTGAAAGAGCCCGGCCAGGCCCTTCTCTTGCGGCGACTCGGGTGCGATCAGTTTCGCCGCCCACTCACTTCCCGCGCCGTCGAAGATGATCTTCGCAGTGATTCCTTCCTCGGTCAGTTCCTTCGTATAGAGCAGTGCGTGGAGTGCTCGGGCGAGTCCCTCGTGGCTTTCGGTCCCGGCCTGGAGGATGACCGCGATCTTCGGCGTGTCCAAATGATTGACTCCTTCAACTACTATCTCCCGAGGATCATCAACCGTCGCCGGAATGAACGCTGTGACCACGATCACTGACCAACCTGCCCGCCGGCGACGATCGTTGTTCTACATTCTGGGTGATGCCCAATCCGCGGAGTCTTTCACTTGTCCCTCGAAACGCATAACTACGACCTGATCGTCATCGGTAACGGCTCCGCTGGGGACAACATCGCCCGCACACTCGGCCGCACGGGCAGCCGCGTCGCCGTGGTCGAAAAGACCCACCTCGGCGGCGAATGCTTGAACGATGGCTGCATCCCCAGTAAGGCGCTGATCGACCTCTCGAAGCGCGCCCGCGAACTCAACCTCACGTGGAACGAGGTCGTCGCTCGCGTCCATGCCACGCAGATACTGGTGCGCGGCACCGACCCCAGCGGCGGCTTCGCGAAGGACGGGGTCGACCTGTACTGGGGAGCAGCGCGATTCCGGTCGCCCACGGAGATTGACGTCGATGGTAAGATCCTGACCGCGAAGGAAGTCGTGGTCGCAACCGGCACCGCGCCGGGCTTGCCGCCCATTCCAGGCCTCGCCGAGGCCAAGCCCCAGACGAACCGGACCATTTTCACCCTCCCGTGCTTCCCCGCCCGGCTTGGTGTTATCGGCGGAGGGCCGATTGGGCTTGAACTTGGCCAGAGCTTCGCCCGCCTTGGCGCCGAGATCACGATCTTCGAAGCCGCCGATCGCATTGCCGCCAGCGAAGACGAGGAGGTTTCGCTTGAGCTTACAAAGCTCTTCGAGCGCGAGGGGATCCGGGTAGTGACGGGTGTGGAGATCGAACGGATAGACCGTGCCGAGGATGGCAGTGTCACGATCAGAACCGGCCAGGGCGTTTTCGAGGTTGATGAACTCCTCGTGGCGGCTGGGCGCGAGCCGCAAGTGCCCGAAGGGCTGGCCGAGCTTGGCCTCGAACGTGATCGCCGCGGGTTCATCGCCATCTCCCCCTGCGGCAAGACGAACGTTGGAGGCATCTGGTCAGCCGGGGACATCACCGGCAAGTTCCAATTCACGCACTACGCTGGTTACCAGGCGCATCACATCGCCAAACACCTTCAACTTGGCGTTTGCGAGCCGATCCCCGACACCCTCGTCCCCTGGGCGATTTTCACTGACCCCGAAATCGGCCACGCTGGGATGACTGAGCAGCAAGCCAGGAATGCAGGGATCGATGTCCGGATCGGCAGGCTCGCCGCTGCGGAGCTGGACTGGTTCCGGACCACCTCCCAACCGGATGGGTTCGTGAAGGTTGTTGTCGATTCGAGCGGCGTCGTCATCGGTGCGCACTTCATCTGTGCCCGAGGCAGCACTCTTGTGGGCGAAGCCTGCCTCGCCATTCAACACGGACTCACCGCGCGCCAGGTCGCGGAGACGATCCACCCCTACCCCACGGCTTCAGAGCTTTTTCGCTGGGCCTGTGCGAGCGTGGTATGAGCACCGCGGGAGTCCGGGAGGCAGTGTTCCCCAGCCGTCAGACTGTCCCGATTGTTACACCCAGATCTGGCCGCTGAATGACGAGCGACGGGTCCCCGGAAATCGAGGTCGACGGGCATGAAGACTGAACGAACCGCGCTCGTACTGGGCGGTGGCGGAAGCCTCGGAGCGGTGGAGGTTGGCTTCATTCGGCGCCTGATGGAGTTGGGCGTCGAGTTCGACATGATGGTGGGCACAAGCGTCGGCGCGCTGAACGCGGCCCATGTGGCGTTCCACGATACCAACTCGCACGACTGCCTCGAACAGATCTGGCTCGGGTTGGCGCGCCAGAAGTTGTATTCGCGCAACCCCTTGCGTGTCGCCGCGGGGCTTTGGCGATCGAGGCTGAGCCTCTACGACAGCCGGTTCCTGCGTGGACTGCTTGCAGAACACCTCGCGGAAGACCTCATCGAATCCGCTCGGATTCCCCTCTACATCACGGCAACGGACATCTGCTCCGGCGAGCGTCGCGTGTTCTCCTCCGGGAAGCTCTCCGATGCGATCCTCGCCTCGGCCGCGGTTCCCGGCCTCTTTCCGCCCGTGCGGATTGACGACCGGCTCTACGTGGACGGCGGAGTCACATCCGGTGGCGACATTGCGGTGGCGATCGACCACGGTGCGACAACCGTCGTCTACATCGACCTCCGGCCCCGTTTCGCCTACCACTGTCCGCGCAACATCTTCGAAGTGATCAGCAGGTCATTTGAACTGCTCGCGGAAGATCGCGCATCCTGCGCGATCGAACACCGGGGCTACTCCGCGAACGTCGTCCACATTCAGCCGGGCCTCAGCGGTTCCCGCGGAGACTTCAGCGACGCACCGGCGCTGCTCGCCACGTCTTACCTCATGGCCTGTGCGGTTCTTGACCGTTGCCGGGTCGGTGGCGCGTTTCAGCCCGGTCACTTCCACGGCGACCCTTCCGAAAACGCTGCGTAAAGCCCACCGGCGCCCCTTGCGATCTTGATCACAGAACTGCGACGAGCCAGTCGTATCCAATG
>JBDSJC010000006.1:0-8522 GCA_039917655.1 Tepidiformaceae bacterium | reverse complement strand
ACCGGGCACGCCGGGCACGCCGTAGTAGGCGATCACCTGGCAGTTGCGGAGAACGGAGGTTGCGGGCGCGGGACGAAGCGTGAAGCCGCCCGAGTCATCTCGCGCGGCGTAGCAGTGGCGCGCGATAGTGGGCACGGGGACCGGCGTTGGCGTGGGGAACGCGCCATCGGCCGCCACGAACGGGAAGCGGGCGCGCGGTTCATTCGCCGAGGCGCTCGCCGAAGTGAGCATCCAGCCAGCAAAAAGCAGGGCCGTCAGGACGAATAAAGCTGCGCTAACGGCGGCAAACCACAACGGATGGACGCGACGATTCATTTGGGGCGCAGTCTACGGCTTTTCGCCCGCTGGGCCGCGCGCCGGAGTTGTTATACTGCCAGCGTTAGCAACATCAGAGCGGCCGAGCCTTTAGCGGGCCGCCTCCGAGGTGCCTTGAAAGACGCTGTAAAACGCGGCTATGAACCGCCGTCGCCAGCAGCCTGCGAACGCGCCAAGGACGTACTTCACCTGTTGGCGACGCGCGAATGGTCCAAGGACGAACTGGACGTGTCCGTCAGCCAAGACGGCCTCATCGAGATCATTGCTTTCTCCGGCTGTCAGCAGGCGACCATTGATGTCCATCCACCAGGCAAACGGATTGAGATGGTCGTGGTCGATGTGAATTCGGGATCGGTTCTACTCTCGGCAGCGATGGCTCAGGACCTTCGAGGTTGGCGGGTCGCCAGACGCTGCCGATCCGGTCATAGGCCCCGCCCATACCAGCTTGCTTCCACCTTCCTTGGATGAATCGGGCCAGATCCCGTTGGAAACGCGCATTGCCCTCGCCCGTATGAGCACTTGGATCATCGATTGCGAACGGTAACTGGGCGGGCACCGCTCACTGGCGCCGCAGCGCACCCCGCAACTCACCGGCCGGGTCCACCTTCTGGTCGTCGGCCAGTTCGAAGACCACTTTGTGGAGCGTGCCCGTGAACGCATAGGGCGCAGCAAATTCGCTGACGGAGGGCTTCGGCGCCTGGCCGACTTCGAGCCCGATGAACGAGGCCTGAGCGCGGTAGGTCTGAGGCATGTCCACCGTCCCGCAGGCCTCGCCATTGATGTACAGCGTACCTTCGCCCTGGAAGGGGCCGGTCTTGCGCATCTCGAAACGCAGCGCGCACTTCCCACTGGGCACCGGACGGTCCGAGCGCACGATGTAGTGGCGGTTGACGAAGTTGTAGTCGTGTACGAGCAGGCCGTCACGCACGTACAGCGCGTAGCCGCCGCACCAGTCGCCCTGGGCGACGAGCACGCCTTCCGCGCCACCCTCTGGAATCTCGACCTCCGCGGTGATGCTGTACGAACGGTTACGGATGTCCGGCGCCGCCGCCCTTGGGATACGCCCCGCGCCGGGACGCAACTCCCAGTGTGTTTTGGCGGCCACGCTGTAGGGGTTCGAGCTGACGAACCGGGCAAGGGTGTCGTTCAGCGGCAGCACCTTGTACGCGCCCGCCTCGGCGAACCAACGGCCGACCATCTCCGTGAGCTTTTCGGGCTGCTCAGCGCCCAGGTCGTGCAGTTCATTGAAGTCCTGGTCCAGGTGGTAGAGCTCCCACTGGTCGGCATCGAAAGCGGTGCCCGGGCGGTGCCAGGTGACCGCCTTCCAGCCGTTGTGCCAGATTCCGCGGTGGCCCAGCATTTCGAAGTACTGGCTCGTCTTCTTCGTTGGCTCGTCTGGCGCGCTGAAGCTGTAGGCGAGGCTGGTCCCTTCGATCGGCTGTTGGGCGATGCCGTTGATCTCCCCCGGCGGCCGCACGCCGGTCAGTTCGAGGATCGTTGGCGTGATGTCGGAGACGTGGTGGAACTGCTTGCGGATGCCGCCGCCGTCCGCGATCACCTTCGGATAGTGGACGATCAACGGGTCGCGGATGCCGCCGCCATGGGTGTTCTGCTTGTAGCGCTTGAGCGGCGTGTTCCCGGCCATCGCCCAGCCGAGCGGGTAGTTGTTGTTGAGGTGGCCCTGGCCGATCTCGTCGATGTGCTCGAGGTTCTCCTCCAGCGTGTCGCGCACGCCGTTGAAGTAGCGCAGGGCGTTCACCGTGCCGAAGGGCGAACCCTCCTGGCTGGCGCCGTTGTCAGAGATCAGGGCGATGACCGTGTTCTCCAACTGGCCGGCCTGCGAAAGGAAGCTGACCAGGCGTCCGACCTGCAGGTCGGCGTGCTCCAGCATCCCCGCGAAGGCGGCCTGGAGGCGCACGGCCAGCCGCCGTTCGTCGTCGCTCAGCTCGGTCCAGGCGCGGACGCCGGGGTTGCGCTCCGGCAGCACGGTCTCGGGCGGGACGATGCCCAGTGCCTTCTGTTTCGCCAGCCGTCCTTCGCGCGTTGCGTCCCAGCCTTTTTCGAACACGGGCACGTACTTCTCGATGAACTCGGCGGGCGCGTGGTGCGGGGCGTGCTGCGCGCCGAGGCACATGTAGAGGAAGAACGGCTTGCCCGGCGTCACCGATTGCTGCTGGCGGATGAACCCGATCGACTGGTCAACGATGTCCACCGAAAGGTGGTAGCCGTCGTGCTCCGGCGTTTCGATGTGATGGTTGTCCATCGTCAGTTCGGGGTGCCACTGGTTCGTCTCGCCTTCGAGGAAGCCGTAGTAGCGATCGAAGCCGCGCTGCAGAGGCCACTGGTCGTACGGGCCGGAGGGTGACGTTTCGAACGTGGGTGTGAGGTGCCACTTGCCGGAGGCGAAGGTGTTGTAGCCTTCGAGCCGGAGCATTTCGGCGAGCGTCCCGGCACTCTTGGCGATCCGCCCGCGCATCCCCGGGAAGCCAAAGTCCCAGTCAGCCAGCCCGCCCATGCCGACCGAGTGATGGTTCCGCCCGGTGAGCAGCGCCGCGCGGGTGGGCGAACAGAGCGCCGTGGTGTGGAAGTTGGTATAGCGCAGCCCGCCAGCCGCGAGAGCATCCACGTTGGGCGTCGCGATCTCGGACCCGTAGCAGCCGAAATCGGCGAACCCGAGGTCGTCAAAGACGATGTAGACGACGTTCGGCGCGCCTTCGGGCGGGGTCGCCGGCTTCGGCCACCAGGGGGTGGATTCGCTAGTGGTGCGGCCCACCACGCCGCGGAACGTTTCGTCTGGCATGTGTCTAACTCCTCAGCAGTCGCGTGCGCAGCGGAATCCCATGTGGCCCGTGGTACTGGCCGGGGTGTTGGCGCTGCGTGCGGCCACACGATAACGGAAGCAATAGCTTTCGTGGCAGAGGTAGCTGCCGCCGCGGATCACGCGCTGTGTGCCCGCGTCCGGGCCGAAAGGGTCCGTGAGCGGCGCGCCGGAGTGGTAGGGCGAAAACCAGTCGGCGCACCACTCCCAGGCGTTGCCCGAGGTGTTGAAGAGGCCGTAGCCGTTCGGCTCGAAGGCATCCACGGGCGCCGTGCCGTAGAAGCCGTCCTCGTTGGTGTTGCTGCGGGGAAACTGGCCCTGCCAGATGTTGCAGCGATGCTCACCGCCGTGTATGAGTTCGTCACCCCAGGGGTAGCGTTTGCCGTCCAGGCCGCCGCGCGAGGCGCACTCCCATTCGGCTTCGGTAGGCAGCCGCTTACCCGCCCAGGCGCAATATGCACTGGCGTCGTGCCAGGAGATGTGGACCACGGGATGGTCCATTCGCTCTTCGACCAGCGTTCGCGGGCCTTCCGGCGCGCGCCAACAGGCGCCCTCCACTTCACGCCACCACGGCGTCTCGGCAACCCCGCGGGTTGGCGGGAAGTCATCCGGCAACAGTCCGGCGAAGACGAAGCTCCAGCCAGTGCGTTCGGCGGCGGTGCGGTAGCCGGTCGCGGCCACAAACCCGGCAAAGTCAGCATTGGAAACGGCCGCCTGGTCTATCCAGAAGGGTGCGAGGGTAACGAGGCGCGACGGTGCTTCGCCATCGCCAGGCTCGCCCTCGTCCGCATCGGACCCCATGCGGAACTGGCCGCCGAGGATCATGATCATCTGGCCGGCATCCCGCTCCACACGGGGCCCGAACGCAACGGGCGGTTCGGCGTCCGCCGATACGGAGGGGGCGCAGCAGGCGGGACGGTCTCCTGGCGCATTCATTCGCGGGCGAGGGTAGCAGACGCGGGGCAGGAGCGCGGCCTACCCTTTACCGCTCCACATCTCACGATCTTCTCGATGACGTAATCGTATGTTGACACTGGATCCCTAAATGTACTCATGGGATAACGTCAATACTGCCGCGCCTACGGCCCGACAAAGGACAGGACCACCATGCTTGACTTTATTGAGGACGGTATTCGCGGCATGCACGTAGAGGCCACGAGAACGGCATTTCTTGAGCAATTCTGGCACCGCCGAGAGGAGTTTTGGTCCTGGCAGACAGAGACGTTCGGCACTCGGTTTCGCCAGGACTGCATGCCCGTGTTTCTTCACGGCGGCAATCCTCAAGATCGTGTCCTGATCATGGGGATCAACCCGGGCTTCCAAGGCGCGCTCGATCGGCGGATTGAACAGGTGGTGCAGGCGGATATCGCCCAGTATGTGTCTCTGCACGAGCAGTTCTTCGACGACTACCCGGCATTTCAGTCCGAGACCGGAGGCTACTCGCCATTCTGGAACAACCTACGCTTGAAGCTTGCGACGATGCTTCCAGACCAGGTCCTTCCCCGCTGAGAAATGGTTGGCGTACCGGACAACCTGTGCCGTCCAAGACATCATTCCGTTCCGCTCCACCTACCAATCGACCTCTGCCGGGGATTTACGGCCAGGCACGCCCCTCGGGAGGATCGCGACCGCAACCTTCGAGGGCCTGAGATTCTCGGATGCGCGCTCGGTTTGGCTGTTCTCTAAAGAGGGCTACAAGGCGATCGAAAGGGCGTCCAAAGCCCTGGCCTTCCTCAGTGAGCCGCAGGTGTTTTCGGTGGCCGGATGCACACGGTCCGGCGTGCACCGTTCCGTGGAGGCGCTGGTTGTCCAGCTCCAGCGTGAGGGCGGTCGCCCCCCTTTGCCATTGCTAGCCGTAGACAACGCACTCATCTCTCAGCCGGCCTTCCCATTCGGCGAAGTCTGCTGTAGACGAGCCACATGTACGCCCCGCCGTACGATGGCGGAACAATTGAGGGCACGCCTTTAGTGTGGGCTCTCCGGCACTTCATTCGCGAGCGAGGGTAGCAGACGCAGGGCGCAAGTGCGGACAACAGAGGCCAGCGGCGCTATGTGTCCGTGTCTCTTCCCGTGGCATAGTCAGGCCACGGCAACTACAGGAGTGACGCCACATGACCATCCAGAGAGAGTTTCACAAGTCTCTCCATCCGGCGCTAATCCGCTATGCGGAGGAACGCGCCCGCAACTTCCAGAATCGGCTCGCCGATGTGATCACCTCGTTCGCTGGCTCGATGTGGTTCGTCTACATCCACGTGATCGTGTTCGCCTACTGGCTGCTGGCGAAAGGACAGCCGTTCTTCGATGACCCCTTCCCTTTCGGCCTGCTCACGATGGTCGTCTCACTTGAAGCAATCTTCTTGAGCACCTTCGTGATGATCAGCCAGAACCGCGCCGACGACCGCCGCCAGCTGATCGCCAACCACCAGTGGGAGCTAACACAGGCCGAATGGAAGGAGAACAACGAGATCCTCGAACTCTCGCGCGAAGTGCTACAGCTGACCAAAGAAGTGCACTCGTTGACACAATCGGTTCACGCCGCGGTTTCGGCCCCGCGCGAGGGCGGGCAAGCCTGAGACGGCGAGTGAACCGCGGAACTGCTCGCTCTGCCGTAGCCTTTACCACCGAAGGCGGCAAGCTTTTCCCATGACCTATCG
This sequence comes from Tepidiformaceae bacterium, assembly GCA_039917655.1. GTDB lineage: Bacteria > Chloroflexota > Dehalococcoidia > Tepidiformales > Tepidiformaceae > PNKC01. Next base: position 2,735 of record JBDSJC010000006.1, on the reverse strand, counting down.
CATGTTGGCGCTGGACCTGGACGGCACCCTGATGAACGCCGAGGGCAAGGTCGGGGCGCGGGATGCGGCGGCCCTGGCGAGCCTCGCCGGTCGTGGCGTGCTCATCGCGCCTGCCACTGCGCGCTGGTACCAGGCGGCCGTGCGGCCGTTCGAACGGCTCGGCCTGCACACCGCGGCGATCGCCTCCGCGGGGGCCGACGTGCGCCGGGAGGGCGGCGAAGTGGTCGCCTCGAACCCGCTCCCCCAGGTCTTCGCAACGTTCATCGGTGACCTCTGCGACCGCGCCGGATGGAGGGCGACGCTGAGCACGCCCGGCCTCTCCTACTCGCGCGCCGAAGCCCTCCCGCCGTGGGCAGCGAACGCCCCGGAGTGGCTCGCTCCCGTCACGCACCTGCGGGACGCCGAACTGGACGGCCTGCTCTCCGTCCTCATCGAAGCGCCCGCCAGCGACGCCTTCCTCGCCGAGCTGGAGCCCTGGCGCGAGCGGCTGACCTTCAGCAGCGCGCGCTCCTACGCCGGGGCGGTGCTCACGACGGTGACCGCAAAGGGCGTGGACAAGGGCCGCGGCCTGCGCGCGCTCTGTGCCGCCACCGGCATCGACCCGGCCGACGTGGTGGCAATCGGCGATAGCGAGGTAGACGTGCCGATGTTCAAGGTGGCGGGCTGCGCCGTCGCCGTGGGCAACGCCACCGCGGAGGCGCTTGCCTCGGCCGGGATGGTGGTGGCCCCCGTGGAGGATGGCGGTGTCGCCGAGGCGATCGAGCGGCTGTTCTGAGCCGCTTCACGAATAGGAGACGGCGGCTTCCGTATCCCGTATGTGACGGTCTGGCGTATCCTCAACACCGCCAGCGCGCACGCGACTACTCGCGTGCTGATAAGGCGCTCCGAAAGAATCCATGCCCGCTGACTCCCCACGCCGCCAACGCCTACTCGTCGTGTCGGACACGCTCTCGCCCGATCCGAATGGCGTCGCGCTGATTGCGATGCGCACCTCGGAACTGCTTTCCGCGCGTGCTGATGTGCATCTGCTCGGGCCGGCTGGCGCGCGGGCGCCGTCGGCGGTCCGCTTCACGGGATTGAAGCGAACGGCGATTGGCACGGCCGATTTCCGCCTGCCCTATCCCGGTCCCCGCACCATGGCCCAGGCGGTGCGTGATTCCGAAGGCGTGGTCATCCATACCCTGGGACCGCTGGGCTGCGAAGCGCTAATCTTCGCTCGTCGCTACAACAAGCATTCCACCCTCTTCCTCCACAACGATTTCGCGAAGCTTATGCGGCACACACTGAGGGCGCCGGCGGGGCGCAGCGCGGCGGAATGGGCTGCTGGGCGCATCGAACGCTGGGCTGTCGGCGTCGCGAGCCGCGTCGTCGCTCCCAGCAGCATGGCTATGCCGAGCAGCGACGTCTTCCGCCTCGACCCGCCACTCTACGACGCGAAGGGGCTGCGTGAGCACCGCGCCGAGGCGCCGCTGACCGTGGTCTACCACGGCCGCATCTCTCGCGAAAAAGCAGTCGATAGCACCGTCCGCGCGATCGCCAATGCAGACCCCGGTCACAAGCGCTTTCGCTTCCGCATAATCGGTGACGGCAGCCAGCTCCTGCCAACGCTGCGGCTCGCCCGCGAACTTGGCGTACCCGTTGATCACGTCCCCTGGTGCAAGGAGCCGATCGCCTCTCTCGTTGAAGCCGATATCTACGTGATGGCCTCCCGCACGGAAACCTATTCGATGGCTTCGCTTGAAGCGATCGGCTGCGGGCTGCCCGTTATCGCCCGCAGCGTCGGCGAAATCCCGGGCTACATTCGGCACGGCGAAACCGGACTGCTGTTCGAATCGGACCGCCAGCTGCCGGGCCTCATCCGCAGGCTGGCGGATGACCCCGCCTTGCGTGCCAGCATGGCCTCAAGGGCACTCGCCGCAGCCACCGAAAAATCGGTCTGGCAGCAGTTCGCTGATGCCTCGATCGCGTTCTGACCAGTGCGCGCCATCTGGTCCATCCACGATGTCTCACCAGCCACGATCGACGCTGCTGCCGCGATCGCGGCACGGCTGACCGCCGCTGGCATCGGACCGTTCTGCGTGCTCATCGTGCCCGCCGGGGTTTGGACGGACGCGGCGCTGGCTCAGCTACGCGCCTGGGCGGCGGCGGGACACCTCATCGCGCCCCACGGCTGGACACACCTCGCCCCCAGGCCGGACGGACTGTACCACCGCCTCCACAGCTTCCTTCTCTCACGCAACGCCGCCGAGCACCTCGGGCGCAGCGAAGGGGAGGTCCGCGAAATCGTCGAGAACGGGCGCGCGTGGTTCGAAGCTGCGGGCCTGCCACCGCCCACGTTTTACGTCCCGCCGGCGTGGGCAATGGGCGCCCTTCCACTGCCTGAAATGCGCGGCTACGGGTTCGAAAGGGTAGAGACGCTGTGCGGCATATGGGACGCGAAACGCGGGCGCACACGGTTGCTCCCGCTGGCCGGCTTCGAAGCAGACACGCGCTTCCGCGCAGTTGCCCTGCGCGTGCTCAACGCGGCCAACGCAGGGCTGGCCAGGCTCAGCCAACGGCCTCTTCGCCTCGCCATTCACCCCAGCGATTCGAAGCTGCTCCTGAGCCGTGACCTCGCTCGCTGGATCCGGACCGCGCCAGAAGCCGTGCTGCCCTAAGCCGCAGACCGCCGCGGTGGTTTCGAAGCGGTAAGACTCGGGCGCACCACCGGCTTGCCGCGTCTGCTACCATAAATG
>JBDSJC010000005.1:0-31766 GCA_039917655.1 Tepidiformaceae bacterium | reverse complement strand
TTGATTTCGAGGCCGGTCAGGTCGGCGAGGCGCGCTTCGGCGTCGATATCGATCACGCGACGCAAGGTCTCGCCCTGGAGCAGCTCCGCGGCGGTGTTCACCAGCCGGTCGCGGAGCGCTTCGATGTGTTCGTTCCGCACCGTGAAGCCGGCCGCGGCGCGGTGCCCCCCGTGGCGGACCAGCAGGTCACGCTCTTTGCGAATGGCCGCCACTATATCGAAGACGGGGATGCTGCGCGCGCTGGCGCGGCTCTCTTCTGCGCCGCTGGAGAGGACGATCGCCGGCCGGTGCCGCCTGTCTGCCAGCCGCGAGGCGACGAGGCCCACGATGCCAGGGTGAATCTGGTCGGTGGCGATAAGCACGAGCGGGTCATCGGCTGCGCCGATCAACTCTTCGGCCAGGGCGTACGCGTCTTCGGTCTGTTGCTGGCGCTGGCGGTTCAGGAGGTCCAGTTCGCGGGCGAGGCGTTTCGCCGTGTGCGGGTCCTCGGCGAGCATCAGGTCCAGAGCGATGTTGGCGTGGGCAAGCCGTCCGGCGGCGTTCATCCGCGGGCCGATCGCGAACCCCAGCGTCTCCGCGGTGAAGCGTTCCGCAGGCGTGCCGGCGACGTTCGCGAGGGCTTCCAGGCCTGGCCTCAGCCCACGCTGCATCTGGGCAAGACCATCAGTCACGATCTTGCGGTTCTCGTCGTTCAGCGGCGCCACGTCCACAACCGTGCCCAGGGCCACGAGGTCGATGAACTCGGATTCGTCCAGGGTCCGGCCGCAGGCTTCGTAGAGCACCTGAAGGAAGCGAAAGGAGACGCCAACGGCTGCGAGCTCATCGAAGGGGTAGGGCGAATCGGGGCGCTTCGGGTTGATGGCTGCGACCGCCGCCGGCATCTCATCGGGGACCGTATGGTGGTCCAGGATGATGACATCCAGCCCCAACGTGTTCGCGTAAGCCACCTCCGGCACCGAGCTGATGCCGCAATCCGCGGTGATGAGCAGCGCACAGCCGCTAGCGTGCAACTTCGCCACCGCGCCGAGGTTCAAGCCGTAGCCTTCGCTGAAGCGGTCCGGGATGTAGTTCACGGTCTTTGCGCCAAGTGCGCGCAGGCCGAGATGGAGCACCGCGACGGACGTCACGCCGTCCACATCGAAGTCGCCAAAGAGCGCGATCGTCTCGCGTTCTGCGATGGCCGCCCGCACACGGGCGATCGCCTCGTGCATCCCCGGCAGTTGGAGGGGGTCGTGGTCGGGCGCAAGATGCGGCTTGTAGAAGAGGTCGGCAGCTGGCCGTTCGGTGATCCCGCGCGCGGCGAGCACGGTCGCAACGATCTTGGGGAAGCGGGCGATGCCGTTCTGGGCGGCGTAGGGGTCGCGCAGCCGCCAGCGAGTCTCGGGGCGGCCCAGCAGCGTTGTCATGCGGTCACGCCGGCCGGTAGCGGCGAAAAATTAGGCTCGCGTTGTGTCCGCCAAAGCCGAGCGAGTTGGTCATCGCCGCTTCAATCCCCGCGGAGCGCGCCACGTTGGGCACGTAATCGAGGTCACAATCCGGGTCCGGGGTGCGGTAGTTCGCTGTCGGGGGGATGACGCTGTGTTGCATCGCCTGGATGCAGACCGCGGCCTCGACCGCGCCCGCAGCACCTAGAAGGTGGCCCGTCATCGATTTCGTTGAGCTGATCGGCAGCGTGTAGGCGTAATCGCCGAAGACCTTCTTGATGGCCAGCGTTTCGAGTTTGTCGTTCATCAACGTGGAGGTGCCGTGGGCGTTGAGATACTCGATGTCGTCCGGGAGCAGGCCGGCCTGCTTCAGCGCCTTTCGCATCGCCCTCGCGGCGCCTTCGCCGTTCTCGTCCGGCTGGGTGATGTGGAAGGCGTCGCTGGTGGCGCCGTAGCCAGCAAGTTCAGCGAGGATGCGCGCACCGCGGGTGATCGCGTGCTCTTCGGATTCGAGCACCAGCAGGCCAGCGCCTTCGCCCATCACGAATCCGTCGCGCGTCTTGTCGAAGGGCCTGGAGGCGGTCGCCGGGTCACCGTTACTCGTTGTGAGCGCCTTGGCGGCGGAGAATCCGGCCATCGAAATTGGTGTGATCGCGGCCTCCGTGCCGCCTGCGACTGCAACCTCCGCATCGCCGCGACGGATGATGTTTGCCGCTTCGCCGATGCTGTCCGCGCCGCTGGCGCAGGCGCTGACGAGACAGTAGTTCACCCCGCGCGCGCCCAGCTTGATGCTCAGTTGGCCGCTGGTCATGTCCGAAAGCATCATCGGCATGAGGAAGGGGCTGACCCGTGATGGGCCCTTCTCGCGCAGGGTGTCGTACTCCGCAATCAGCGTGGCGATGCCGCCGATCGCTGTGCCGATGATGACGGCGAAGTCCTCGCCGCTCGAGCTTGCGGGGTCGTAGCCACTCTGCGCGAGCGCTTCATTCGCGGCCACGAACGCCAGCTGGGTGACTCGATCCGCCCGGCGCGCCTCTTTGCGGTCCATGTATTTTGAGGGGTCGAAGTCCTTCACTTCGCCGGCCACGCGCGATTCGTAGCCCGACGGGTCGAAGAGCGTAATCGAAGCGATGCCGGACCGGCCGGCGGCCATCGCTTCCCAGTTATCGCACGCGTTGTGGCCTAGAGCGGTGATCATCCCGATGCCGGTAATAACGACGCGCCTGGTCAAGGGATCTGCTCGAAAGTAGTCACGGCTTGGCCCCGAGTGTACATCACGGGGAGGCAATGTCCTTGCTTACGCGGGGGATGCGGTCGGCCAGTTCGCTGGCCAGCAGCCCGGATTCGCCGAGTTCCAGGCGCAAGGATTCTCCCGCCGCACCGTGCATATAGACACCGAGGGACGCCGCTTCGAACGGCTCCAGTCCCTGTGCGAGATATCCGCCTATGATCCCCGCGAGCACATCGCCGGACCCGGCAGTGGCCAGCAACGGGTTCGAAAACGGGCTGAGCGAGGCGCGTCCTCCCGGCCCGGCGATGATTGTGTGCGCACCCTTCAGCACCACGGTACAGCCGAAGCGGCCCGCTGCTTCTCGCGCTGCTGCCAGGCGGCGCGATTGTACCTCGGCCACGGTGGTTCCAAGGAGCCGCGCCATCTCTCCGGGGTGAGGCGTGAGGACGGCGTTGGCCGGTGTGCGTTCCGTTGCATCCGGCATGGACGCGAGTGCGTTCAGGGCGTCAGCGTCTATGACACAGCCGCGCGAAAGTTCGATGCCGAAATCCGGCAGCAGCGCCCAGGTAAGCGAGCGCGTGTCATCCGTATCGCCCAGGCCCGGGCCGAAGACGGCCGTTGAGAACTCGTGAAGCCGGGAGCGAAGGAGGATCGCGGCCTCGCCCCGCAGGGTGCCGGCGTCGCTCTGCTCCTGGGGGAGCCACGTTGCCTCGGCGAGGGCAGGCGCGAGACTGGGGATCAGTGCGGCTGGGCAGGCGATCGTCACCAGTCCGGCGCCGGCGCGATAGGCCGCTGTGGCTGCAAGCCGGGGCGCGCCAATGTACCTTTGACTGCCGCCAACCACCAACACTTTGCCAAAGGTGCCCTTGTTGGCGTCGCCCGGGCGACGGGGGAGCGCCTCGCGGGCCCAGCGGGCGGTCAGCAGCTCAAGGCGCACGGCGTCTTGCGCCGCCTTCGGGATGCCGATATCGATCACCTGCACCCGGCCGACAAGGGCGCTCGCCGGCGATTGATACATGCCCACCTTCGGCAGCCCGAAGGTCACGGTCATATCCGGCGGCACGGTGAGCGGGTCAGCAGCGCCGGAGTCGGCATCAACACCAGTCGGCAGGTCGATCGCGACGACTTTCGGCGGGTTAAAGCCCAGGCGGGCAGCCGCCAGCTTGGTCAACGCGACGCCGATGGGGCTTCCGGCGTCGAGCGCGCGGCTGTTGCCGATGCCCAGCAGCGCGTCAACCACCAGGTCGGCGCTGGCCAGCAGTTCGTCGAGCTGGCCGCCGTCAGCGTCGTCGGCGCCGTTGGTCACCGAGATTTCGCGGGAGGTCAGTTCATCCAGGTCGTCGTCACGGGTATGGCCGAGGGGCGCGTAAACCGACACGCCCGCGCCCCATTCGTTCAGATGACGCGCCGCGACGAGGCCGTCCCTGCCGTTGTTGCCGGGGCCAGCGAGGATCACGATGTGCCGTCCTTCAAGCGTGCCGAGGAGCATCCACGCCTCCTGTGCGACGGCGAGGCCCGCCTCTTGCATCAGTTGCGACTCGGAGATGCCCGCTGCGACTGCAGCCGCTTCCAACTCGCGCATCTCGGCGCCGGTGACGAGTTTCATCGCAGCCCCTTCTCGCGGATCAGCCGAAGGGCTGCTTCGCCGCGCCGGGGAGTGTCTTCGGCGTCGGTCATCGCGCGTTCGCCAACGACTGAGGCGATCGCGAAGTCGTTGGAGTGCGTGAGCGAGATTTCGAGGGCGCGCATCTCGATCTGCTCGGCGCGCAGGGCCCCGCGACCATAGAGGAAGACGAGCGGCTTGCCCCTGCGGTTCGGCAGCACCTCGATGTCTCGCCAGCCCACCCCGCGCACTCCGGTCCCGAGCGCCTTCATCACCGCCTCTTTCGCCGCGAAGCGCGCCGCCAGTTCGGACACGCGTCCGCGGCAGTGCGTGATCTCGTCCGCGGTGTAGATCCGTTGCAAAAAGCGGTCGCCGTGGCGGGCGATGACATCCGCCACGCGTTCGATCTCGATGATGTCGATGCCAACGGCAAACTTGGTCGCCATAGCCTGCGATCCTACGGGACAGGGGCGCTTCGTGCGCTGGGACGGGTGCCTGGGGCGCGTTCGCCGTGGGCTACTAAACTGTGGCCATGACGGCACAGATCATTGATGGCAAAGCGATCGCGGCAGAGATTAAGGCGGAGGTTGCGGTGCGTGTTGCGGCTCTGCGCGAACGCGGCGTGACTCCGGGTCTCGCGGCGATACTGGTCGGCGAAGACCCGGCGTCTATCAGCTACGTCTCTATCAAGACGCAGGATTGCGCGGACGCTGGCATCTTCACCGAGACGTTCCACCTGCCCGCCGAGACCTCGCAGTCCGAGTTGCTGGAGATGGTTGCAGGGTTGAGCAGCGACGACCGTTTCCACGGCATCCTCCCCCAACTCCCGCTGCCAAAGCAGATCAACGAACTGGCGGTACTCGACGCCCTTCCTCCAGCCAAAGACGTTGACGGGCTGCATCCGCTGAACCTGGGGCGACTGCTGCGCGGTGAGAGCGAAGGCGTGTGGCCCTGCACCCCGCACGGCGTCCTTCAGATGCTCAGTCGGACGGGCAACGACCCGGCAGGCAAGCATGTGGTGGTGGTTGGGCGGTCAACTCTCGTGGGGCGGCCGTTGGCTGTGCTGTTGAGCAACAAGGCGAAGGGCGCGAATGCGACGGTCACGATCTGCCACACCGGGACGCCGGATATCGCCAGGTACACCTGCCAGGCGGACATCGTGGTGATGGCGGCCGGGCGGCCGAACACACTCACCGCCGAAATGGTCCGGGAGGGAGCGGTGGTCATCGATGTGGGCACTAACCGCATCAATGACGCGTCGCGGAAACGTGGCTGGCGCCTCGTCGGCGATGCCGACTTCGCGGCGGTCAAGGAAAAGGCAAGCTGGATCACCCCGGTCCCCGGCGGTGTAGGGCCGATGACGAGCGCGATGCTGCTGGTGAACACCGTGAACGCGGCCGAGCGCGCGGCCGGGCGGCTCTAGAGTTCGGCTACGACTAATCCGGGCACGCGGTCGAAGTGCCGGCGGTTGCGCGTGACGATCTCCATGCCGCGGGCTCGTGCCGTCCCGGCGATGAGGGTGTCTCGCGGATCGAGGCGGATTCCCCCGCGCCTTAGGTCGACGTCGATCGAGGCGGCTTCGCTTGCGGAGCCCCAATCAAGCGGCAGGATGGTGAAAAAGCTAAGGAAGGTACGGATGTCCAACAGCTCGTCGGAACTTCGGGCTCCCCGTTCGAGCTCGAATACGCTGATGGTGCTCACGAACAGAGGCCGGCTTGCCGCCGATCGCTCCAGCCGCGCGTTGACGTCTCCATACCCGTTCAGTCCGTCGATCAACACATCGGAATCGATCAGCCAGTCTGCCACTGTTCACGGACTTCCCGCACGCTCTCGTGCAGCCGGCGGGCTGTCTCGTCTGAGATGGCGCCCTTCATTCGACGGATGCCCATACTCCGGCGGTTCAGTTCATCGCTATTGACATCGAGGTACTCGGCGAGCGCTTCGTTGATGATCTTCGAATAGCCCTTGTCACCCCGCTCAGCCGCACGCTTAATCAGGGCCTGCCGCACGCGATCGTCCAGTTCGATGGTGGTTCTCATGCGATCAATCTACATGCATGCATGTGCATGTCAAGGCGTAAGGCTTCATCCGCCCGTTCACACCGCGGATGCTTCCCGTTCACACGAGCGCGTAACGGTGAGTACAGACCAATGAGGAGATACCAAATGATTGACCTACTCGTCCAGGCCTACATCGACGACCGCCGCCGTGAACTCGACAAGTGTCTGCGCGGAGCCGAGGCTGCCCGGTTCGCCAGGCTTTCGGCGCGGCGCCCAGGAACCACTGGCTGAAGAGCCTGCTACGCTCCGGTCAGCGGGCAAGGCGCGCTTCAAGCGCCGCTTTCGCGGCTGGCCACTCCGCCTCAAGCATCGAATAGCAGGCCGTGTCGCGGAGTGCGCCGTCGCTTCCCGCCTGTGCGGCGCGCACCACCCCGTCGAATGCGGCGCCGATTCGCTGGATCGCCGCCCGCGAGCGTTCGTTCCGGCGATCCGTCTTCAACCTGAGGACGTGCACCCGCCACGTCTCAAATGCGTGGCCGAGCATCAGATACTTAGCCTCGGTATTGACTGGCGTGCGCTGCACCGAAGAGGCGAGCCACGTCCAACCGATCTCCACGCCGTCTGGGTACTCCACGCCTCGTTGGCTGTCATTTCCTGGCGGCCAGGCGAAGTGCTCGAACATTGCGAAACGCGTCGAGCCGATCACCCGGCCCGAAGAGCGTTCGACCGTGGCGAACGGTATCGCCTGCCGCTGGCTGCGAAGGTCGATGGCAGTTGTTACGTACTCGGTCATCCCCTCCGTGCCGTCCGGGACGTATGTCCAGCCGTAGGTTTCGCGCTGCTCGGATGCGGCGAGGACGAGCGCGGGGATGTGCTTCAGTTCGAGCGGCTCCAGTCGCACAAACCGGCCTTCCATTGTGACAGGTTGGATCGCCGCCCCTTGGCCGGCGCCTAATTGCGTCATTTCGTTACCCCACTTGCCTGCCGTCGAGATTGTTCGAGGTGAACGCTAAGGCAGAAAGTGGTTCGTGCCGAGCACCAAAACCGCACGAGGGAATGGGACCACAGCGAACTCTCAAAAGTTGCTATCTCGGGCGCCAGACCATCGGGGGTTTGCCGCTGGCCATGTCACCCAGGCTGGAGAGCTCGATTCGCCACGGTTCGAGCTTTAGGGCCCCCAGGTTTGGATCGTTCGCGCCGGCGGGCCAAAACATCTTCAGGTCGTAGCCCAGAGGCGGTGGAGCGTCCCGGTACATCTCGTAAAGCCGGTCTTTCGTCGCCTGAGAGTCTTCCCACGAGGCGCGGCACTCAGCGTAGACCTGCTCGTGTTGCGGGTCCCAATACGTGAGCGAGACGTAAGGGTTGGCGGCGATGTGCTTCGCTTTGTGCGAATTGCGGCCGGTGGCGATCCATCCCGTGGGACCCTCCCAGATCGGGTGGAGCATGCGCGAGCGCAGCCGGCCTTTGGCATCGGATGTGGTGAACGTGCACCAGACGATACGGTTCACGCGGCGATTAAATTCGGGTTCGATGTCAGCGAACGAGGACACGTCCAAGGCGGATCTCCCAGAGTTAGTGCGCGCGAGTATAGGGTCATCTCCTCGACGGTGAGGCAAGGCCGCCGTCACGCGCCACGGACGCGCGAATGGCCCGCCGGTACCGGCGGGCCATTGGTATCAGCACACTCCGGCCGTCCGTTAGAACGGAAGCTGGAGGGCGGCCTTCGCGATGAACCAGTACGAATGGCCCTTTCGCATCATCGACAGGTTGTTGACGAAGCCAGGAAGGCCGGGTGCGTAGCGCTTCCATTCTCCGCTTGCGGCATCCCACTCGTAGACGATCTTGAGCGAGGCGCCTTGGTTGCCGAGCGCATCACCCGGCGACTGGTCAACACCCGGCCAGGCCAGCAGGTTCGATCCTGGGACGATCGGCAGCGTCGATGGAGGCGTCGCTGTTGCCGTGGGTGCAAGGCCGTTGCCTGGGGCGGCCGTAGCCGTCTTCGTGGGTGTGGATGACGGCGGCGAACCGGCTTCGGGAGTCGTGCCAGGCGTTTTGGTCGGCGGGATCGGCGTTGAGGTGGATGCCGCGCTCGTGGGCGTGGCTGTGGGCGGAACCCCTGCGGATGTGGAAGTGCTGGTGGGCGGGACGCCCGTCGGAGGCGCCGTGGGTGGCGTTGGAGTCCGCGTCGGCGTGCTGGTTGCCGCCGCGGCCGGAGTGTTGGTCGCCGGGTTTGGCGTGTTGGTTGGCGTGCTCGTTGCGCCGCCGGTGGCCCCATAGATCGCCAGCAGGCCGGCGCTGTCGTCAGCGGTCAATGACCGCTTGGTTGAGCCGGCGCTGTAGCTGGCGTACATAACCGCCGAACCGTCGCTCGAGTGGTTGAGACCGAGGGCGTGGCCGAATTCGTGCGTGATCACACTTTGGAGGTCAATGCCGACTGCGCCAGCTGTGGTCCAGGCCCACTGGGGGTCGATCTGCATGTCGAATTCCGCGGCGGCGCCAAATGGGCTGCCGCCGTTATACCAGGAACAGGTGACGGCGAGCACAGATCCGCTCTGGTTTGCCCAGCCCACGGTGTTTTGACCGTCTGTCCCCCCTCCACAGGCGCCGGTGCCCGCTCCGCTGCTCCCTCCTCCGCTGAACTGAAAGTTCGAGCCGAAGCCCCAGGCGGATGCAGACGAGCTAGCTGCGGAAGCGGCGCCACCGGCCACCCCCGCCGGTGCCCCGCTGCCGTTGTATCCCCAACTTGTTGTGTTCGCCATCCACTTGAATCCGCTCGTCACGTACTGCGCCGAGACCTCGCTCTCTTCGAGCTCGATGGCGCCGGGGAAGCGGGCGATGATTTCCGCCTTTGCAGCGTCAAGACCGGCCTGGTCCACCGCCCCAGAGCCGTCGTCGCCGACGAACATGTCGATCCGCACGAAGGAGACCTGGCCTTCTCGCTCCACACGGAGAAAGACGTCGTGATCCTGGAAGCGGACCTGCGTGACGGCCTGAGCTGGTTGTGCGCTTGCCCCCAGTATGAATGCCGCCGCCCCCCAGGGAAGGAGCGCCACTGAAGCGAGCGCGAGTCCAAAACGGACCCGCTTGCTCTTGTTCCGACGAGTTGTTTCGACCACCACCACTGTCCTCCGCGATGACCACCCGCCGGGCGCGGTGCCACACAATCAAGTTGTCTTGAGGGTCGGCAGGAGCCGGCGAAAGGCGCGGAAGGTAAGTTGTTGGGGCGCTGCATTCGGGTGACGGTTGTGTGGACGCCGTACGATGCGCGAAACGACCAGAGGAGAAAGAGATGCGCGTAGGCACGGTGCACGAACGAAAGGATGGCGAAGCCCGTGTTGGGCTCACGCCCGAAGGTGCCTTCGCGCTGCGCATTGAAGGCCACGAGGTAGTGGTGGAACAGGGCGCGGGAGTGGATTCGGGGCATACGGATGCCGCGTATCGCACGTCCGGGGCGACGATTCTCGAGACCGCGGACGAGGTTTGGGGCAGTTCCGACCTACTCGTCAAGGTGAAGGAGCCCGTCCACAGCGAGTACGGCTACCTTCGTCCTGGCTGCGCGCTGTTCACCTATCTGCACCTCGCCGCCGACCGTCCGCTGACGGAACGGCTGCTGGAGTCCGGCTGCGCCAGCCTGGCCTACGAACTGGTGCGCAAGCCGGACGGCTACCTGCCTCTGCTGGCGCCGATGTCCCAGGTGGCCGGCCGCATGGCCGCCGAAATAGGCGCGCATCTGCTGAAGCATCCCGGCCCGGGCCGCGGGAAACTCCTGGGCGGAGTGGCCGGTGTGCCCCCGGGACGGGTGGTGATCGTTGGTTCTGGCACCGTCGCCACGGCGGCTGCGCGCGTGCTGATGGGTCTGGACGCGCGCGTCACCGTGATGTCTCGCGATCTGGCGCGGCTCTCCTACCTGCAGGAGAACTTCGGCGGACGGATCGGCACGCGCGTCTCTTCGCCGCAGGGCGTGGCCGAGGAACTGGCGGGCGCCGACCTTGCGATCCTCAGCGTCCTGGTGCCTGGGGCGGCCGCGCCCAAGGTCGTGACGCGGGAGATGGTCCGCTCGATGGGGCCCGGAGCCGTCATCGTGGACGTCTCCATCGACCAGGGCGGCGCCTCGGAGACGAGCCGCGCGACCACCCACAGCGAGCCGACCTACATCGAGGAGGGCGTGGTCCACTACTGCGTGAGCAACATGCCTGGTGCAGTCCCGCAGACGAGCACCCAGGCGCTGACCAGCGCGACATTGCCCTACGTTGAGGCGCTTGCCAGGCTCGGTGTTCGCGGCGCGCTGACGGCCGACCGCGCGCTGGCGGAATCGCTCAGCACCTACGAGGGGAAGCTTGTTCGCGGGCCGGTGGCCGAGACGTTCGGGTTGCCTTCCGCGCCGAACCCCTTCCTCTAGCTTCGTCGGCGTGGGCCAGATGGGTGCCTCCGCCGCAAGCCTGAAGTGGTAGTTGCCGCGCTGAACGAAAACGCCGACACTGGGGCAACGATCTGACGCACTTCGGGGGGGTCCGTGGCCGACTGGTACAACCTTATCGACGACGAACGGCGCAAGTTCATCGAGGATCAGCACCTCTTTTTCGTCGCCACCGCCGGGAGCGATCCCGCAAGCACAGTCAACCTCTCGCCGAAGGGGCGCAACCTGCTGCGGGTGCTCGGGCCGAACCTCGTTGGCTACTTGGACTACCCGGGAAGCGGCAACGAGACCGCGAAGCACAGCGCCGAAAACGGCCGCGTGACGCTCATGTTCTGCAGCTTCGGCCGGACCGCCGGGATCGTCCGCGTATACGGTCAGAGCCGCTGCGTGGAGGTCGATGACCCGCTCGTGCGGGAGCACCGGGAAGCGTTCGGCGAGGACCTGCACCCCTTCGTGCGCCAGGCGTTTTTCGTGGACGTGGACCGGGTCCAAACCTCGTGCGGCTACGCCGTCCCGCGCATGGAGTTCACCGAGGACCGCGACACGCTGGACAGGTACTGCGAGCGCAGGACCGAGCCACGCCAGTTCGTTGATGGCATGCCGGTTGGCGGCGAACTGGTCTGGAAGGCATGAGTCGCTAGCTGCTCGCGCGCAGCCAATCCACGGCTGCCTGGATGCCCTCGGCGAAGGACACCTGAGGCTCCCACCCCAGGGCCGCCCTGGCCAGCGAACTGTCGAGCCAGATGTTACGCACGTCGCCCGCCCGCGGAGGCCCATAGCGAGCGGGCACGGTGCTGCCCGTCGCCTGCTGTAGCGTCGAGAAGATCTCGTTTACCGAAATCCCGCGCCCGGTCCCGATATTCAGCGCCTGCCCGTCGCCGGCGTCCAGGGCTAGCACGTTCGCCCGTGCGATATCTCCGGCGTAGACGTAATCCTTCTGCTGCTCGCCATCCCCATCGATCGTGCACTCTTTTCCGGCAAGCATCAGGCCGGTGAAGATCGCGCAGACCCCGGCCTCGCCGTGCGGGTCTTGCCGGGGCCCGTAGGCGTTCGCGTACCGCAGGATCGTGTAGTTCAGGCCCTGTGTGCGGTGGTAGAGGTCGAGGTAGATCTCGCCCACGCGCTTCGACGTGCCGTAGGGCGAAAGTGCACGGATCGGATGTGTCTCCGGAACAGGCACAAAGTCCGGGTCGCCGTAGAGCGCGCCGCCCGTCGACGAGTAGATCAGCTTCCGCACGCCATGCCGCACTGAAAGGTCAGCGATCCGCGCCGTGCCGCCGCCGTTCACTTCGAGGTCATGGACGGGGTCGCCGGTGCTCAGCTTGACGCTCGCCTGGGCCGCCAGGTGATTGACGATCTCGGGCTTGAAGTCCTCGAACGCCCGCGCTGTTTCGTTGGAGTGGATATCGACCTCGTAGAGATGCACGTCCTTGGCGACGTTCGCGCGGCGGCCGGTGGAGAGGTTATCGATCACGCGGACATCGTGGCCCGCCGCGACATACGCTTCGATAACATGGGAACCGATGAATCCGGCCCCGCCAGTGACAAGGATCCTCATTTCAAACCTCTTCGGGCGCATGCGGGCGCGCGATTCGTAGGATCGCGGTCGGCGGGCGTTCGGACAAGGTGTGAGGGCGCCCTCACTTACCGGTCGCGAAGCTTGGCGAATCCCCAGCCGATGGCGGCGCAGGTGATCCCCGCTATTCCGCCGCCCACGAGCATCGGGACGAGGAAGGCAGACATGGAAGCGCCGCTCGCCATCTGGGCGTACTTCGCGAGGGCCACGTTGACCGCGAATCCACCGGCGAAGCCCCAGGCGGCCCACTGCAGCTCTCTCGCTGACCGGCCGAAGCCGATCTCTTGGAGCACTTCCTGCACCGGGTTTGGGGCGCCGATTACGGGAGTGCGGGCAGCTTCCGCTTCCAATGCGGCCACCAGTTCGTCGATCAGTTCGTCGGGGACGTTTGCCAGCAACCGCTCGTAAGCTTCGGCACTCTCTACAGCCTGCGACTTCGCGGCCGATGCCGAAGACGGGCCGCGCACGAACGTAGCTGCGGGGCCTGAGGGCGCCGGGATGCGCAGGCAGTTGGCGCAGCGGCTGCTGCCCGCTGACCAGTCATCGAACGCGAGTCCATTGCCGCAACCCGCGCAACGTGTCCGGCTCAGTGTGTCCTCGAACGTCCTACTCATGTGGCGGGGAGCCGCCGCCCCCCTCTGGAGGAGGAGTGGCGATCGGGGTGGCGGTAGGTTGTGCCGTTGCGGTAGGCGTGGCGGTTGCTGTAGCCGTCGCTGTCGCAGTCGAAGTCGCGTTGGCGGTGGCCGATGGCGTCGCCGTTGCCGTTGGCGTTGCCGTTGCGGTGCCCGGGCGGGGAGTGGCGGTCACTGTTGCGCTCTCGGGTCGTGGAGTGGCGGTTGCCCCAGCACGCGCGGTGCCGATCGGAGTTGCGATGCTGGGGGTAGGTGACCCCGTCACCGTGGCGGCGGCGTCTTTTCCGCCTGCCTCCTGGGCCGCGAGCACCTGGCTCTGGCTGCCGTCCAACAGTTCGAGTCCTCCTCCCGCGCTTCCCTGGAGCTGCGAAAGGAGCTGCGGCAAGCGCGAAGTCGAACTCGAAGTCCCTGGTTGGTTCGGTGTCGCGACCATGCCGTCGGCGGCGTTCGTAAGGCAGCCGGTTGTCGTTAGCAAGACCAGGGGAAATGCCAGCAGAACGCCGAACCGCCGGAGCTGGCGAGACCATCTTCGAGCCATGGCGAAACGGTACGGTGAGGCTTTGCCTATCAGTATCGGGTGGACGCCGATCCCGGCCAGCGGGAGTGCGTAGGGGAACGCCCGCTCCTGCGCGGCCGGAAACGCTGGTGCGCGTGTGAAGGAGCCGAAACCGCCAGCTGGCGCGAGCCATACGCGTCTAGCGGTGGTACAGTCTGGCTGTATACAATTCCCTGGAGTGATCTATGTCCGAAGTCGCCCGAGGCCTTGAAGGTATCAATGTCACCGCCACCAAGCTCTGCCGCATCGACGGGGTGAAGGGCGAACTGATCTACTCCGGCTACAACATCTTCGACCTCGCCGAGAAGTCGACTTTCGAAGAGGTCGCCTTCCTCCTCTGGTCGCAGCGCCTCCCTACCAAAGTCGAGGCTGAAGAGCTGAATAAGAAGCTCCTTTCCGAGCGCGGTCTCGACCCCATCATCGAGCGCCTGCTGCGTGAGCTCTACTCCGTCGTGCGGCCGATGCGCACGCTCGAGATCGCGGTGGAGGTACTGGGCGCGATCGACAAGGATTCGAGTGATCTCACGGGTCCAACGCTGCGTCAGACTGCCGCTCGGCTTACGGCCAAGATGGCCACCGTGCTCGCTGCCTACCACCGGCTCCGATCAGGCCTGGAGATCGTGCCGTCGAGGGACGACCTTGGGCACTCGGCGAACTTCCTCTACATGCTCAGCGGCAAGGAGCCGAACGAACTCGAAGCCCGGACCTTCGATGTCGCCATGATCCTGCACGCCGAGCACGAAATGAACGCCTCCACCTTCTCGGCGATCGTCACCGCATCCACTCTCAGCGATATGTATTCGGCCATCGCCAGCGCGATTGGCACGCTCAAGGGCCCCCTGCACGGCGGCGCCAATGAGGCTGTCTACAAGCTCGTTGAGGCGATCGGCAGCGAACAGAACATCGCCGGCCACGTTGAGGCCCTGCTGGGCCGCGGCGAACGCGTGATGGGAATCGGCCACCGCGTCTACAAGACGACAGACCCGCGGGCGATCATCCTCGAACGCCTCGGGCACGAAGTCGCCGATCAGTCGCCTGACCGCAAATACTTCGACCTTTCGCTGAAGCTGCGGGACTACCTCGCGCGCAAGCTCGAAGGGAAGCCGCTCTACCCGAACGTCGATTTCTTCAGCGCGTCGGTCTACAAGATGCTCGGCATCCCTAGCGACCTTTACACGCCGATCTTCGCGCTCTCGCGAATCAGCGGATGGACCGCCCACCTGCTGGAGCAGTACGCCGATAACCGGCTGGTACGGCCAAACGCGCTCTACGAAGGCGCGGCCAACCGCGAGTACGTGCCTCTCGACCAGCGCTGACGGGTCGCTTGCTGAATCCTCACCGGGGCCGCGTACGCTCGTGCGCGGCCCTTCACCTTTCCCTTCCACGCTATCCGTCAGAGTGGTCGCATGAAAATTCAATTCCTCGCGCTTCCGGTAATGCTCGCGCTGCTGCTCGCCGCATGCGGTGACGATGATGTGAAGCCCGCTGCCACTTCCACGATAGCCTCCCCTGCAAATACGGCTCGGGCGGGTACAACGGCCCCGACGAAGGCCGCCGCTTCCGCAACCACCGCTTCCACAAACACGAAACCGGCCCCTACGCCCTCCGCGGACGGCACGGTCGATCCGCTGGGCGCGGGCGACACCCAGACCGTCACGGTGAAGGCCCAGCCCGACGACTTCAGCGGCCAGGCCCTGCTGAAGGATGTCCGCATGGGCGTGCATCCCGAGCAAGGCGGCTGGGACCGCATCGTCTTCGAGTTCTCCGGGCCGAACCTCCCGCCCGCAACGATCGGCTACGTCGCCAGCGCTTCGCAGTGTGGTTCAGGCGCGGCCGTGGCTCTCAAAGGCGGGGCGGTGTTGAACGTGCGCTTCTCCCAGGCCGCGGCTCACGACCAATCGGCTCAGCCGACGTTCACGGCGAAGGATCTTTCGGGCCCCGGGACAACGATCCTCGAAGCCAAGGCGTCTTGCGACTTCGAGGGCGTAGTCAGCTGGGCCGCTGGGATCAAGGCAAAGCAGAACTTCAAAGTGACCACGCTCCAGAACCCCACCCGCCTGGTGATCGACGTTAAACAGTAGGGAGCGCGATCACCTCTGCTCCGCGCCAAGGCGGACTTGCTTATGTTGGCCGGAATTCGCGCCTGAAGAGGATGATCGTGAGCAGGAAGAAGAAGAGCGCAGTGCCGGCGAGGACGTACAGGTCTTCGGGTTTGCGAAGCGTACCGCGCAACATAACGTCTTGAAGCGTCCGTATTGCATAGGTCGATGGCAGCACGTACGAAACGGCGCGAATCGGCCAGGCGATGCGATCCAACGAGAAAACAAACCCGCTGAAAAAGATCGACCCGAGCAGGATGAGCATGGAGATCTGCGCCGCCTGCTGTTCGCTGGACGAGATCATCGAGATGAAAAATCCGAGGCCCAGGGCCGTCGCGATTAAGAGCGCCAGCGCCACCGCCACGAGCACGTACGACCCGAACACGGGGACATCGAGCAGGATGACAACAAGCGAAACCAGCACCGCCCCGGCGACAGCGCAGAGCGTCCCGTAGGAGAGGTAGTTTCCGATCACGACCTCCGTCGGCCGGACTGGGGAGGTCCGCAGCAGGTCCATCAGGCCGATGATGCGGATGCGCGCCATGCTCAGCGCCCCGAGCGTGATCGCGAGGTGTTGGAGCAGCAGTGCCAACACGGCCGGTGCGTAGAAGCCGGTGAATGTCGGCACGAACGGCGCCACGTTCTCCAGCTGCAACTGGAACGGCGCGCTCAACACATCCGGCGGGATCGCCTGGATATCGGTGACCGTCTTGTCGATGGTGGTCAAGGTGGCGTCGATCTCATCCAGGTTGCTGACACTGAGGCTAGCGCCGCTCCCATTCAGTTGGGCGTCCAGCTTGCCGACCGTGGTATTCAGGTCGTTGACCAGTTGGTCCAGGCGCTTGGTCTGGTCTGATGCGTTGCCGAAGCCCGGGATGACGAAGCTCACGCCACGCGCGGCGGCGTCCGCGGCCGCGGCCGCGGTCCTCAGCGGACCGAGAATACGTTTGACGTCCGAAACCTGGCCGCGCGCGGTTTCGATGTTGCCCTGGTTGGCGCGCAGAGAGTTGAGCACCGGCCGGGCTTCTTTCAGCACCTTCTGCACGTCCCCGACCGATGACTGCGCTTCGCTGATCGCTTTCGCGATGGTGCGCTGATTCAGCTCCGCCACCTGGTCGCCCAGGTACGCCTTGGCATAGCTCTTCGTCACAGGGTCGATCTCGTTCGTGAGGATCTGAATCGGGATGCGTTCGCCCCGGCGGATGACCGCGATGGGGTCCGGCGGGAGCACAGCGACGACGTCGGCATGGCCTTTTTCCAGCTCACGGCGGGCCGCGCCGAGGTCCGTGGTTTCACCTACCACCTCAATGTGCGCGTCTAGTTCCTCTGGCAAAGGCTGAATCTCGCCCTGCGCATTCTGCGGGCGCACCACGATCGTTCGTGGGCGCGGGCCGCCGATGTCCACGCCCTGCCCAAACGCCAGCAGCACCAGAAACGGCCCGACGATCAACGTGAACATCAGCGCCGGCTGGCGCACGATTTCGGCCATCCATTTGCTGAAAAACGCCAACGTCCGGGTGAGCGAGCCGCTCACTGGCGCTGCACCAGTTCGATGAACACCTCATCAAAGCTCGGCAGATACGGCATCAAGGCGGTGAACTGAGTGCCGCGGTTGTGCAGTAATTCGGTCACTGCCGGCGTAGCGGTCGCCGCGTCATCCACCATGATTCGCAGCTTGTCGCGGCCGTCCCAATCGACTTTCTTGACCGACGGCAGCTCCCAGAGGGCGATCACATCTTCGCGCGTGTAGCTGCCGCCTTCGACGGCGATGACTTCGCCGCCCAACGCTTCGCGCCGAATGTGGTCCGGGGCGCCAAGGGCGACGATCGACCCCTTGTTGAGGATGCCGACGCGGTCGCAGTGCCCCGCCTCATCAATGTGCTGGGTGGTCAGAAAGACCGTTGTGCCGCCGTTGCGAAGTTCGCTCAGATAGCCCCAAACCTTCGCCCGCAGCACGGGGTCCAGGCCAGAAGTTGGCTCGTCAACGAAGATCACGCTGGGTTTGTGAAAGAGTGCGCAGGCGAGCGAGAGGCGGCGTTGCATTCCACCGGAGATGTTTACGGCCAGCCGTTTTCGCGCATCCCAAATTTCGAGGAAGGTGAGCACTTCCTTGATCCGCCGCCGGCGCTGCAAGAGGCTGACGCCGTAGAGGCTGGCGACAAACTTTGCGTTCTCGAGGACAGTGAGCGTGGGGTAGAGGAAGAACCCCTGCGGGGTGTAGCCGATACCCGAACGGTCGCGCGTAGTGAAGCGTGCGGGCTCCACGCCGCGCACGGTCGCTTTGCCGGAGGTCGGGGAGACGAGGCCGACCAGCATCTTCACCAGCGTGGTTTTGCCGCAGCCACTGGGGCCGATCAGCCCAAAGATCTGGCCGGCTTTCACTTCGAGCGAAATGTCGTCCACGACTACGTGGTTGCCGAACGACTTGGTAACGGACTGGAGCGAGACAACGGGCTCGCCCCACAGTTCGTCAGCCGCGCTGCGCGAGGCCGGCGACGACTGAGTTGCAACCGGCTGAGGACGTGAAGCGGCCACTTGCGGGGAACGGTAGCGACCAACACATTGCAGTCGCAGCCTATGCCTGCCACAAGGCTTGCATTGCCGTTGCACTTCTCGCCGGTGCAGATCCGGGCGCCCTTGCCCGCCGTTGGACGCGCTTTCCCGTACGATGCCAGAATCGACCCCAGATCAACCAGCAAGGATCCGCCGCCATGACTGCAACCGAGACACTGCCTGAAACGCGTCCCGCCGCCGCCACCCAACTCGATGCCGTCGTCGTCGGCGCGGGCTTCGCAGGGCTGTACATGCTCTATCGCTTGCGCGAGCTCGGCATGAGCGCCCGCGTGATCGAAGCCGGAGATGGAGTTGGCGGCACCTGGTACTGGAATCGCTACCCCGGCGCCCGCTGCGATATCGAAAGCCTGGAGTACCAGTACGGCTTCGAGGATGACCTCCCGCGCGAATGGAAGTGGACCGAGCGCTACGCCACCCAGCCCGAAATCCTGACCTACCTGAACCACGCCGCCGATCGGTTTGGCCTGCGCGACGGCATCCAGTTCGAGACGCGCGTTACCGCCGCTGTCTTTGACGAAGCGACCGATCGCTGGACGGTGACCACTGACCGCGGCGACCGGTTCTCCGCGAAGCACTGCATCATGGCCACCGGCTGCCTCTCCGCGGCGAAAGTGCCGGACTTCAAGGGACTCGATTCCTTTGAGGGTCAGTGGTACCACACCGGCCATTGGCCGCACGAAGGCGTCGACTTCACCGGCAAGCGCGTCGGCGTGATAGGCACCGGGTCGTCGGCTATCCAGTCGATCCCGATCATCGCAAGGCAGGCGGCGCAGCTCACCGTCTTCCAGCGCACGGCCAACTTCAGCGTGCCGGCGCACAACGGCCCGATCAACGCCGAATACCAGGCGCAGATGAAGGAGAACTACACCGAAGTCCGCCGCCGGGCGCGCGAATCGGCGGCCGGCATCCTGGCCCGTACGCCGGGCGAAAAGTCGGCGCTGGAGGTTGCGGAGGACGAGCGGCGCCAGGAGTTCGAATCCCGTTGGCAGCAGGGGGGCTTCGCGCTCGGCGGCGCGTTTATCGATCTCGGACTGAACCTGGAAGCGAACGAAACGGCGGCCGAGTTCGTGCGTTCGAAGATTCGCGAGACGGTGAACGACCCGGTCACGGCTGAGTTGCTCTGCCCCCGAGACTATCCGTTCGCGACGAAGCGCTTATGCGTGGACTCGGGCTACTTCGAAACATTCAACCGCGAAAACGTCTCGCTGATCGACGTGAAGAACGCCCCGATCGAGGAGATCACCCCGAAAGGCCTGCGAACTGCCGGCCAGGAGTACGAGTTCGACTGCCTGGTGTTCGCGACCGGATTCGATGCGATGACCGGCGCGCTTTCGAATATCGACATTCGCGGACGCGACGGCGCGACTCTGCGGGACAAGTGGGCGCATGGTCCGCGCACCTACCTCGGCATCCAGATCGCTGGTTTCCCAAACCTGTTCACGATTACCGGCCCGGGCAGCCCCTCCGTGCTGAGCAACATGATCGTCTCTATCGAGCAGCACGTGGATTGGATTAGCGACTGCCTGACGTACCTGCGCGAGCACGAGCTACAGACCATCGAAGCAACCGTAGCGGCTGAGGACCAGTGGGTGGACCACGTTAACCAGGTGGCGGATCTCACTCTTTTCCCGCTGGCCAACTCGTGGTACCTGGGCGCCAACATTCCCGGTAAGCCTCGCGTGTTTATGCCGTACGTTGGCGGTGTGGGGAACTACGCCGTGAAGTGCCAACAGGTGGCAACCGACGGTTACGAAGGCTTCGCGCTTGGCGCGGGCGCTGGGTAGCTTGAGACAGCTCAATGTCGGGAACTGAGTTGGAGCGGCGGAGACCTCCTGCCCGAACTAGTCGCACGGTGCGGCATCTCACGGCGTGACTCCGGCGGCTGCTGTTCCCGGGAAGGCCGGTTTTGGTGGCAGGCCCGGGCCCAATCACGGTGGCCATATCAGTTCCCTCGCTTTCGTGGCCTTTTCCACAACAGTTGTGTTGCGAAGCTCGCTCCGTTGATCAGCGCGGTTGACCCCTCCGTATTAAAGAGCAACACACAGAAAGAGGGGTTCCTATGAAAGGCTACTCTGCCACCCAAAACCTCGCGCTCCTGGTGGGCGTCGTTTTCCTCGCCGTTGGCGTCCTCGGGTTCATCCCCGGCATCACAAGCAACTACAGCGATCTCTCCTTCGCCGGTCACAACTCCGAGGCGAAACTCC
The DNA here is from genome assembly GCA_039917655.1 of Tepidiformaceae bacterium. Lineage (GTDB taxonomy): Bacteria > Chloroflexota > Dehalococcoidia > Tepidiformales > Tepidiformaceae > PNKC01. The sequence continues at coordinate 11,450 of JBDSJC010000005.1, read as the reverse complement.
TCGGTATCTTTCAGGTGAGCATTCTTCACAACATCGTTCACCTCTTGTTCGGCGTAGCCGGCGTCGCCCTCGCCCGTTCGTTAAGCGGCGCGAAGACGTACCTCGTCGGCGGCGGAGTTGTCTACCTGGCACTGTTCGTCTACGGGCTCGTGGTCGATCAGGGGTCCAGCGCGAACTTCGTGCCGGTGAACAACGCCGACAATGTGCTCCACCTGGGGCTCGGCATCGGCATGATCGCCCTCGGCGTCATTGGGACGGCCTTGAACAAGACGCCGTTGAACCGCTCCAACACCATGACGCACGCGTAACCGCGCCCGCGCACATGGAGAAACGCCCGGCCTTAGGCCGGGCGTTTCCGTTTGTCCAGAGCTAGCGAAGCGCCGGGCGAAACTCTACCAAGAACCGCGACTCGGCTGTGGCTGCCTCCGCAGAGTCCGACTCGGGCGCCCGTTCCAGATCTCCGCTTTCGCGGTCACTCTCCCTCCACAACCTTCGTCTCGCATGGCGGCAGGATCGAGAGGTGGGCCATTGCGCCGCCTGCCACGGCGCCGTGCCAGTGCACTTCGCCAGCCGGGACATGGACGACGTCTCCTGCGCTGACTTCGTGCTCCTGCGCCTCGTCAGCCACAATCCCGTGCCCGTCGGTGATGTACAGGATCTGGTCGGCCGAGTGCGTGTGGCGCTTGTTCCGGCCGCCATCGCTGAAGCGCACCATCGTCACCGTTACTGCGGGGCTGGTCTCCTTATCGATCAGCGAGCGACTGTGCACCGTGCCGACGAATATCGGTGCGGTCGCGGGGGTCTCGTTCGAATCGCCGAGCCTGACAACTTTCATCTCAACTTCTCCTTTCGCGGTCCTAACCGTGTCCTTGCGTTAGCCCTTCGGGCGGCCCATGCCGAACATCACCTGGGCCACGCGTCGAATCTGGATCTCTTCGGACCCTTCCGTGATTCGGTAACGGCGGTGGTGGCGGTAGATGTGTTCGAACGGCATGTGGCGGGTGTAGCCGATGCCGCCGTGGGTCTGGATCGCCTGATCGGCGGCGTTGCAGACCAGCCGGTTGGCGCGGTAATTGCACATCGCCACTTTGTCGCTGATCTCCATGTGGTCCTACGAATCGAGCTCCCAGGCTGTCTTGCGGACGAGTTGGCGGACCATCTCGGTCTCGGTGTGGAGTTCGACCAGCGGCCATTGGATCGCCTGGCGCGTGGAGAGCGGCTGACCGAAGGTGATGCGCGAGTTGGCGTACTTTACCGATTCGTTGATGCAGTACTGGGCGGCGCCCACGCCCGACGCTGCCTGCCGAATGCGGTTCTCGTGCGTGAATGTGTTGGCCAGCGCGAGACCGTCACCTTCCTTACCGAGCATGGCGTCCGCGGGCACTCGCACGTCCGTCATCGTCACTTCGGCGTGGTCCGTGGGCATGTTCAACGTCCACCACATAAAGTCTACCGAGAAGCCTTCGCTCTTCACCGGCACGATGAAGCAGCTAATGCCCTTCGGTTTCCCTTCGTCGCCCGAGGTGCGGGCGAAGATCAGGTCGTGCGTGGCGTTGTGCAGCCCGCTGTTGAACCGCTTCTTGCCGTTGATCACGTAGTCGTCGCCGTCCCGGATGGCGCGGGTCTCCAGCCAACTGGCGTCCGAACCGTGGTCGGGTTCAGTAAGGCCGAATGCGACGCGCGTCTGGCCCGTGAACATGCCGTCCAGGAACTGCGTCTTCTGGGAGTCGCTGCCATAACGCTCCCACATCTTGACCGTGGGGAAGTTGCCGACCACCGATGATTCGTTCTGCAGGTCGTTGTGCAGACCCAGGCCCTTGGCGGCGAGGTATTCGCGGATAACCGCCATGCCCAGGTTCGTGCCATCGCGGCCGCCGTAGCGCTTCGGCAGCGCGTAGCGCAGCAGGCCCGCCTTGTCGGCGCGGCGGCGCATCTCGGCGAGCAGGTCCTCCCAGTCCTTGCGCGGCACACCACCATTTTCGAAATCTGTGCGGGCGTATTCACGGCGGTGGTCGAAGAAGCGCATATTGTCGTCTTGCTGTTCGAGCGGCTTGATCTCGGCGTCGATGAAGTCATCGATTTCGCGGAGGATCTCCTGGATGTCCTGGGGGATGTCGAAGTCCATGGGCGGTTCCTTCCTACTGTTCGGCGTTGCTCTTCATTGGGCGGTGACGCGTCGTCAGGTAGCCTCGTTTGGACTGGCGATGCGGACCTTGTTCAGCACTGTCTCGAACAGGTGGCGCACCAACTGCTCTTCGGCTTCCTGGTCGAACTGGCCGTCGCGAATTCGTGACACCAACTCGCCGTTACGTTCGTTCAATCGTGCGGCGACTGCCGCCTGGCCTTCTGGGAACGGCTCCTCACCGAGCAACGAATCGAGGCCGCGCCATTCGTCGCGGATGAAGCCGTCATCTAACTGGAGTTCGCGCGTCAACACCCCGAGCGAATTAGCGGCCACCTGAAACTGGAAGCGTTCCCAGCGGTCGCGCGAGTTCGCCGCACGGTCCCGCATGAAGTCGCCGAGGGCGTCGAGGAGTTCCGTTGCAGTTGGTCTATCCTGCACGGCTGACCCTCTGCACCACGCCGGTCAGGCGCAGGATCTCCAGTTCTGTCTCTGCTGTCCGGCGTCCTATTGCAGCCAACTCGTGGCTGTTCGTGTGGCCGTCCAGGTGGGCGCGGGCTTGCATCATTGTGATCTGGCACCATCGGATGTTCTGGAGCACCTCCCAGGCGGCCACGCGCTCGCGGCTCACCATCCGGCCAGAGGCCAACTCGTAGGCGCGAATCCATGTTTCGCGGGAGGTGATGCCACCGGCTTCCAACGCAGGCTTCCCGAACCGCCAGACGCGGGTGCAGAACCAGGCGATGTCCTCCTCGGGTTCGCCCACGTGCGTCCCCTCCCAGTCCAGCACCGATGTCAGCCCGTGTTCGTCGTAGAGCATGTTGCCGACGCGAAAGTCCCCATGCACAACGCAAGGTTCAAGCCCCGTCCGGGTTAGACCCAAGAGCTGCCGATCGAGCCAACGCCACGCCCATTCGATAGCGGGGTGAGGGTTGAGCAGATACGTCTCGTAGGCCTCCTCCACTACCTTGCGTTCGAACTGGAGAGAGTCCTGGCCGGCTTGAGGCGCACGCATCGAAGGGGCAGCGGGCACGTCTTGAGGGGAGATCGTGTGGATCGCCGCCAGGGCGTTGGCCAGCTGCGGGATGATGCGCTCGCGCGCCGTGCCGAATGCCTCTCCCGCGACGAGCTGCCGGGGGTTCGCATCGCCGCTCACTCTGGCCATCACCAGGTAGTCCTCGCCGGTCGTGCACTGACCGAGGCCGATCGGCTCGGGGCAACGGATCCCGCGTCCGAATGCCACGCGAAGGACTTCGAACTCGCGACGCGTTTTTTCATGGTCGGCGCGACCGGCTGGGCTGACCCGCACCACGAGTTCGCGGGCGCCGCCGTCGTCGCTGCGGTCGACTGCCCAGGAGTCGTGCATTGCGCCGCCCGCCAGCTTCCACGGCGGCCCGAAGGCGGCGCCCTCGCCGAGCACCGCGCGGAGGCCCTCCACAGCCGCGCGGGAGGTGTCAGCAGTCTGCGTCTCAGCCACTAGTGACCCGGCCCTCCTCGATTTCCCAACGCCCGCCCTCAACCCCGCAGTCTACAAGGGTCCTGGGAAGGACCGCGAACGTTGGAATGCCAGCCTTTGGTCGTAGCCGTGGGGAATCTACCTCGCAGCCGCCGGGATGGTCGGGTTGCGCTGTTCGATGATGTCTTCCATGCGCAGCTTGACCGATTCCAACACGCCGGTTTGCGCGGGGAAGATGTAGAACTTGTCGTCGCGGATGGCTTCGAAGACCTGGCGCGCGACTTCCTCCGGCTCGTAGCCCGCCTTCAAGGCGGCTTCGAAGGTTGCTGAGAACTCCTGCACCTCGAGGCGCAGCGAACTGACGTCCGTCGGCGGGCCGAACTCCGCCGGGCGGTTGCGCTCGGAATCGAGGATCGCGGTGTTGATCAAGCCCGGGCAGAGGACGGAGGCGGAGAGCTTCGCGCCCATCCCCTTGAACTCCTTGTAGATCCCTTCCGTCAGGCAAACCACGCTGTGCTTCGAGATGTTGTACGGGTTCGCGCCCGTCAGAAGCCCAGCCATCGAAGCGGTGTTCACGATGTGCCCCTCGTCGCCGTTCTCCAACATGCGCGGTACAAACGCCCGGATGCCGTAGAGCACACCCATGAAGTTGACGCCGAACGTCCACTCCCAGTCAGCGATCGAAGATTCCCAGGGACGTGAACGCAGGGTGGCGGCGCTCGCCGCGACGCCGGCGTTGTTGCAGACGATGTGGACGTTGCCAAAGCGCGAGAATGCGGCCTCGGCCAGGCGGTTCACATCGTCTTCCGTCATCACGTCCGTGCGCACGGCGAGCACCTCGCCGCCCTTCTCCTTGAGTGCTGCCTCGGCCATCGCCAGGGGTTCGCTTTCGATGTCTGCCAGCACCACGCTCATGCCCTCTTCGGCGAACTTGTGCGAGAACGCGAGGCCCATGCCGCTGGCCGCTCCGGTGACCACCGCCACCTTACCCTTGAAGTCTTTCACGACGGTCTCCTGTTTTTGAAGTGAGCGCACTCTACAGGATGACCCCCGGCGTCTGGCGCGGCGGAGAGTGTGCCCTAAACGATGGATGAACCGCCCGCCGCGCGCGGCCCGTAGACCGCCGGGAAAGCGAGCTTCGAACCTTCGGACGTGGGCACCAGCACTTGCACCGGCGAGTAGGGGGCATTCGATGGCATGTCCGCTGCCGTCGCTGCGAGATCGACGAGGAGGAGGTCTCCGGTGGTCTCGGAGGCCGCGATCAGCTTCGGAAAGCCCGGCACCCACGAAGGGTGCACCCAGGCCGGATCCACCGGATTGCCCAGGAACGCCCCGCCAACCTGCCGCTGGGACGTCAGTTTGTCTCCGATGACAACGATCGCAAGGTTCGAGCCCACCCGCACGGTGGCCGCGATTGCGTCGCTTTCTGCTGACCAGTCCAGCGAAGAGTACGTGGGGGCCGACTCTCGCAGGAGGTTGACTTGCCTCTGCTCTTCACCGCTGGTGGGTGAAATCAGGACGATCGTCCCGGGTTCCCGCGAGACCGCGATCGCCGAGCCGTCAGGCGCCCAGGCGGGGTCGTCGTGGCGGGCGTCGCGAGAGAGCGCCTTAGCCTCGGCTCCGCTGGCACCGACGGTGAACACCGGCCCCTGGCCGTGCGCGGCGCCGCCCGCACTGAAGGCGATGAAGGCCCCATCAGGTGACCATGTCGGCCGCCGGCTTCGCCCGTCCGTCGTGAGCTGCTTGAACTCGCCCGAGTCGGTGTCGTAGACGTAGATGTCCTGTGCCTCGGCCGAGGCGCCGAAGCTTAGCGCGAGCTTCTGTCCATCCGGCGACCAGGCGATGCCGCTGAAGACGCCCTTCGCTCGCGGCACGTCGTTTGCGCCGGCAACCGTTTCGATCACCAGGGTGCCAACGCCAGTGGCCGCAACCCGGGCATATGCCAGTTTCACACCCAGGTCGGCGACCGTGAAAGACGGCGGGCCCTGATCCGGTGCGCCGGCCGGAGTCGGCCGGGTGGCGGTCTCGCGGCTGCCCGCCGCCGGGCTATCAGGCCGGCAGGCCCCCACCAACCAGACGAGTGCAAGCGTCAGAGCGCTCGCGGCGGCGGCTACGACGATTGTCCGGCGATCCATGTCCCGAGTCTAAAGCGCGGGCAGGGTAGGACTGGGGAAAGTGCCGTCGTCAGCCGCGGTTCGTGACTGTGGCAATACAGCAGGCTCAGGATGAACTACCCTGTCACCCGTGACTTCAGACAGCACAGTTGAGGCACCCCTCGACAGAGATGCCCGCTTGGCGCTGCTGGAAAGCGTGTGCTGTGGGATCTGGGTGTTCGACGGCCAGGATGTCCGCTACGTAAACCGCGCCCTCGCCGAGATAACCGGGTTCACTCGGGAGCAGCTCCTTCAACCACAGTTCTTCGAGCAGCTCGTTCATCCTGAAGACCGCGAAACCGTCGTTGCTCGTGAGAAGGCGCGGGTAGGCGGCGAAGAGGCGCCGGATCAGTACGAGATCCGGGTTTTCACAAGTGAACGCAAACTGCGGACGCTTCAAATTGATGCACGCCGGCTCGAACTCGAGGACGGCTTCGTTTCCGTGGTTTCGGCTACTGATATAACACCACTGAAAGATGCGCAGCGTACGATCCGGGAGAACACGTCGCGAATCTTTTCGCTCCTTCACTCCTTGCCGGCGCACGTCATAACTAGCGATCCATCGGGGAAGCCCACATTCGTCAACGACAGTTGGCTGGAGTTCACCGGTCAGCCCCGGGAAGTGGCGTTGGCCACCGGCACGACGGGCATTATTCATCCGGATGATCGAAAGCGCGCTGGCCGGGCATGGTCCGCCGCCAAGAAGGCCGGTCGGGCCTGCGAGCTCGACTATCGCGTCCGCGACCACAGCGGAGAGTTCCGCTGGCAGACTTTTCGGATTCATCCCGTCAAACACAAGGATGGAACGCTGTTGGGCTGGACCTCCGTTAGCGTCGATATCCACGGCGCAAAGGAACTCCAGCAGCAGCTTGAATTGGCCAATCAACAAATGGCGGAAGCCGTGCGCGCCAAAGACGAAGTCCTCGGGCTCACCTCGCATGAGTTGCGCACGCCGCTCACAACCCTGTTGGGCAACGCACGATTCTTGCGCGCGCGAGCAGAGGAACTCGATGCCGAGGGCCGCAGCCGCATCGCCGCTGACCTTGAGAGCGATGCCCGCCGCCTGCAGGCGATAATCGAGAACATGCTGGTGCTCTCACGGGCATCTGTTGGCGAACAGGCCGAGATCGAACCGGTGCGCCTGCCCCGCCTTGCCGAAACGACCCTGACGGAATTTCGCACCCGCGTCCCGTCTCGCGAGGTCTCGCTCAACACCGATGGGCCGCTGGCGTTCGCGCTGGCGAACGCCACCTACTACCAGCAGATACTCGGCAATCTGCTTTCGAACGCCGACAAGTACAGCCCGGCGGGGTTGCCCATCGAAGTCACTGTCTCGGCATCCGCCGATTTTTCTGCGACTACCGTGGCGGACCACGGCCCGGGCATCCCTGACGGCGAGGTCAAACGAGTCTTCGACCCCTTCTTTCGGTCGCCGAACCAGTCGGCCCGTGTCTCGGGGATTGGGCTGGGGCTGACCGTCTGTCAGCGCCTGGTCGAACTCCAAGGGGGCACTATCTCGGTGAGCAACCGCGAGGGCGGAGGTTGCCAGTTCACCTTTACGATTCCGATTGCGGTATTTGACGACGAATAGGACTCGCAGCCGTTTGGCCCGCGCCAGTTCGAACCTAAATGTAGCCCCCGTAACGCATCGCTCTGAAGGTCGGCGAGGCGATTGGCGGATACGACTCTTCAGCCACGATCCTGGCGCCACAGTTCGCGCACGAGCGCGTTCCGTCGGCATCAAGGTCCAGTCCGCTGTCGCACCTGGGACAGGTGGGCACGGACCAGAGGTCATCCAGCGCACCACTGTTTAGCAAAACGCCTCCAATGGCAGGAACTGGGTTCCGTGGGACGCGGGCGATGTCCAGCATGGACTCGATCGTCCCGCCGAGATCCGCGGCTTCGCAGAGCGAGTTGCAGTAGGTCATCCGCAGGGACCGGCTGGTTGAACGGCGCCAATCGTACGGAGATGAACAGCGGTCACAGCGGCGGATGAAAATGCTCGTGATCACGTCAGCACCACCGCCAGGACGACTATAAGAATGACTAACAACAGACCACCACCGATAAACATGTGCGTAGTCCTCCTGCCGTTAAATTAGCGACCGCCGCATATCATTCGTCCCTTACGGGTTTGGCGTTGCGTTGCAACGGCGTGGCACCCAACAACGAGTGCTGCCCGGGACTTCGCCAACCCGGCCAGGAGTCTGTCTCGCCCTCTGGCCCACGTCGCGGTTATCGACGCTGTGGAATCCGCCGATGCTCAACGATTTCGACCTTCCACGGAGCGGCCACACGCTGGGTTCGCGCGGTCACGGTCAAAAATCCCACCGAGCACGCGGAGCTGGAGGCCGGCGCACGGCGGCGGGAAGGGCGCGCGCGTCTGCCATACGAACGGCCGAGCCCGTTCGAACGCATGCTCGATGCGGGGTGGGCGGAGAACAAGAGGATCAATCCGCCACCGCCTGGCTCCCACGGCCACCCGCGTTGTGACAGAATCGCGGCACTATGCGCATCGAAGACGACCATGGACTGTCCGCACTTCTCCTCTCTGACGAGACTCGCCTCTGCACTGGCTTCGGATTCACCGAAGGTCCGATCTGGATCCCCAGTGACCATGCCCTGGTGTTCAGCGACATTCCCGGCAACCGGATGCATCGCTGGCGTCCTGGGACCACGGTGGCCGAGGTCTACCGCGAACCAAGCGGCTGGTCGAACGGCCTGACGCTCGATTCCGCGGGCAACATCCTCGCCTGCGAACACGGCGGAAGGCGGGTTTCGCGCGGCGCCTACGACTCGCCCGCGACGACGATCGCGCTTGCGTCATCCTGGGACGGGAAGCCGCTCAACAGTCCGAATGACCTTGTCATCCACTCCTCCGGGGCGGTCTTCTTCACTGACCCGACTTACGGCGACGACAACGGACGCGACCCTCGCTTCGGCGCCGAGGGCCAGCACCCCGAACTGCCATTCCACGGCGTCTACCGGATTGACCCGGACGGTTCCCTTAAGCTGCTCGTAAGCGAAGGGTTCAACCAGCCGAACGGCCTGGCCTTCTCGCCGGACGAATCGATCCTCTATATAGGCGACTCGCATGAGCGGCTCATCTGGAGCTACGAGATGAAGCCCGACCACACGCCTGGCGAGCGGACGCTTTTCCTGGATCAATCGAAGGACGCCCGGCGCGGCTCGCCGGACGGGATGAAGGTCGATAGCGAAGGTCGCCTGTGGACGACCGGCGCAGGCGGCGTGTCTGTCCACACGGCGGCCGGCGACTACCTCGGCGTCTTCGAACTGGACGAGCACGCCGCCAACATTACCTTCGGCGGCGACAACTTTTCGACGCTGTACATGGCGGCGGCGACCAGCGTCTACAGCATCGAAACCACAGTGACCGGCATTGCGCCGGGATCGCCCCGTCGCTGACGGCACGGACTCAGGAGGCTGAAACTTGGACCTGCAACTGAATGGGAAGATCGCGCTTGTAACTGGAGGCAGCCGGGGGATCGGCAAGGCGATCGCCCGCGTGCTCGCGGAAGAGGGCGCACAGGTGGCGATCGTGGCGCGAGGCGCCGAGGCCCTGGACGAGGCCGCCTCGGAGATCCAGGCAGCGACCGGTCAACGAATCGTGACGGCCACCGTCGATACCTCGGACACGGCGTCCGTGCGGGCCATGGCCGAACTCGTGATCGCGCAGTTGGGGCGGGTCGATATTCTCGTCAACAACGCCGCCCGGCCCGGCGGCGCCCCGCCGGTTGCGGGCATCGAAAACCTGCCAGATGACATCTTCACGTCGGAGATGAACACCAAGGTGCTCGGCTATCTTCGCTGCGCCCGCGAAGTTGTGCCCTCGATGAAAGCGAGCGGCTGGGGTCGGATCATCAACGTCAGCGGCCTGGCTGCGCGCCAGACCGGCAACGCGGTCGGCAGCATGCGCAACGTCGCCGTGGCCGCGCTGACCAAGAACCTCGCCGATGAGCTCGGGCCATTCGGGATCAACGTCACCTGCGTCCATCCCGGCCTCACCTGGACCGAGGGCGTGGAGCATACCTTCCAGTCCCGGTCCGAGATGCGCGGCGAAACGTTGGACGCCGCGCGTCAACGGTTGGCCGAGCAGAACGCCATCCACCGCGTGATCGAGTCGGCGGACATCGCGAACCTCGTCGCCTTCCTCGCTTCACCGCTCTCGGTCGCCATCACCGGCGATTCCATCGCGGCTGGCGGCGGGGTGGGCCGGGCGATCCACTACTAGCGCACCCCCCAGAGTTCCCTACATCTCCGGTGCAGCTACGCCTCCAGGAACTGCGTTAGACGGTCAAGCGCGCCGTCCCAGTGTTGCCGGGCTTGAGAAGGTCGTGGTGAGGAGGTTCGATTCCACGGGCAGGTTATCGTCAGCGACGGACAATCTCGGCCACACTTCGAGGGCTACCTCCAACCACCGCAGCCGTGTTACGTTTCGCGAAATCATCGGCGGTCGAATGCGCGTATCCGTACTCGGCAACAGCGATACCACCGGCATGCTGCTCGCCCCGGGCTCGCGGGTATGGCCCGCACTCCTCGAAGAGCGCCTTCGCGAGTCGGTTTCGGAACCAGTGGTGGTCGATAGCTGGCGGTTCGCGCCCTACCGCCCGGGCGCCGTCCGCCATGCGCTGGACCTGGTGAAGAATGCTCAGCCCGACGTTGTTGGTGCTGACGCTCGCGTCGTATTGGTGCGCCTTCGGTACGGTCCGCGCGAGCGTGGAGCAACGCTTCGGGCGGCGTGCCGCCATGCTCTACAGCCGGGGAGAGCATGCCTATTCGCGCCACGTCGAAGGAGGAGTCCAACCAGGGAAGCCTGGCCGGATGATCGGCCGGCGGTTGGCACGCCGGCTGGCCGGTACGGGGACCGTGATGAGCTTTCCTCAGTTTATCGACGTTTACGGCAGCTTGATTCGGGAACTGTCGCAGCAGGAACAGCTCCAGGTAGTGGTCCTAGGAGACCACCACTACACCCCGTACATCCACCGGATGATCCCGTCGCTCGCCGGCGCAATCGTGGGCATCGAACATGCGATCAGACCGTTGGTGGCCGAACGCGAACTGTGCTGGGGCGATTTAGAGCAAGCGATCAGCGCGGGAGGCCGCCGCGAGGAGATGATCCTCTCGGACGGCGTCCACATGACCGAAGAGGCGCATGAGAGGGTGGCGCGCGCGCTTCTACCCGTTTTCGAGGCATTCGGCCCCAGGACGTGATTTATCTGCCACGACTCGACAAGTCTTGATAAACTCGAAACCGGCGGCGCGGCGTCTCTGAGACGCTGACCGGATGACGCGAACCGCCCCTTCGCTGTGCCGCGCCGTTGACCTGGGCGTTGGCGGGCCACCCGCGGCGCGTTGCGGGTTCGAGAGGCGTTCGGCGGTTCAGCTGGTAACGCGACCGGCGACTGGGGTGTAGGTCCAAAGTCCGCCGGTCGAAGCCATGCCACTCGCGTTCGGAGTACCCTGCGAAGCGGATGATGCTGCTTAAGCTTATGAGGGTCCGTTCTGGGGTCTGGGCTGGCGCGGCTATAACCCTTGCCGTGTACGGGACGCTCACGGCGCTCCTTGCGTGGCTACTCGATGAGCCTCACATCGTCGACATCGTGCTGCTCTACCTCCTGGTATGTCTCGGGTCGGCGGCCATCTGGGGTTTCCGCGTGGGGTTGCTATCGGCGATCGTTGCGGACCTGCTGGTGAACTT
>JBDSJC010000004.1:0-6833 GCA_039917655.1 Tepidiformaceae bacterium | reverse complement strand
GTGTGCTCCTTGTGAGGGCATCTTACGAGTGCTGAGTGCTGAGTGCTGAGTGCTGAGTGCTGAGTGCTGAGTGCTGAGCCAGCGGGCGGTGCGTGGGCCGGGCGGTGTTCCCTCATCCCCGGCCCTTCTCCCACTGCGGAGGGAGAAGGGAGATTTGCGCTGGTCCGGGTTGCGAGGGCGAACCTGTGGCCACGGAGGGCCACGGCTACAACTTTGGCGGGGTGGCTGCGGCGATCGGGGCTACGAGGCCGAGTGTGCAGGGCCGGCCGAAGGGCAAACGGGAGCCGTCATCCTTCGACTGGCTTCCTTCGACAGGCTCAGGACGAACGGAATGCCATGTTTGGCCGCCGGTGCGTCCTGGGCGACCGTGCGCGTGCCGGGTAGCGCTCTGCTGGCTGACGCGCGCGGTACTGGTCGAGGGGGCGATCACCATCGCCGGGGCGGGGCCTAGCAGCCGGGCCTCGCCCAGCGCGAGGCGTCCTCGCTTGCGGGGGGCGGGTCTTCCGGGGGTTGAGCCGCTTCCAGTTCCGGCTCCTGTGGCTCGCGCTCTACCTCCGGTTGGGAGGCATGGCGTGGCGCGTACTGGTCGGCAGGCAGCGGGTGCTTGGAATCGGGGATGAGCGAGGGTTGGGGGCCGAAGTGGCTGGTGTCCGCGCCAACGAGTGAAGAGACGCCAGCGCCGAAGCTGGCGCGGTCCGGGTGGGCGGTTGCGAACGGGCTGATGGGCTTGGCCTGGACATGGCCCCAGACTTCGCCATGCGCGCCGGTCACGAGCTTGCCGTCGGCCAGCTCCTCCACGCGGTCAGCCATGTCCATCACGATGCGGTCGTGGGTGCAGGCGATGACGGTGATGCCCTGCTCGCGGGCGAGCTTGCGGAGAAGTCCGAGGACGACGGTGGCGGTGGCGGAATCCAGCTCGCCGGTCGGCTCGTCGGCAAGAATGAGCGCGGGCTCTGTAGCGATTGCGCGGGCGATGGCCGCGCGCTGTTGTTCGCCGCCGGAGAGCTCGTAGGGGCGGTGGTCGGCGCGGCGAGTGAGCCCGACGATCTCGAGCGCGCGTTTGGCGCGGATCACGCGCTCGCCATGCTTGAAGCCGGCGATACGCAGCGGAAGTTCGACGTTTTCGTGCGCCGACAGCAGTGGCAATAGACCGAAGGACTGGAAGATGAAGCCGATCTTCGCGCGGCGCAGGAGCGTGAGCTGGCGTTCGTTCATCTGGTCCACGCGTTGGCCGTCGATTTCGATCTCGCCGCTCGTGAGCCTGTCCAGCCCGGCGATGAGGTTCAGCAGCGTTGTCTTTCCCGAACCCGAACGCCCGACGAGCGCGAGGAATTCGCCGGGGGCAGCGCTCAACGAAACGCCGTTCACCGCCCATACATCCTCGGAGCCCAGTTGAAATTTGCGGGTGACATCGCGCGCCAGGACGTTCGCTCCTGCCATCAGCGGCGGTCTCCTTCGTGCCGTGCCGCCTGCTCGGAAAGGACCTCAAGGCGGCCATCGCCCATGAGCACTTTCGCGCGGTCACGGATGCTCAACTGGTCGAGGAACTCGCGCGGGATCTGGAGGCGGCCGGCGGCGTCCACGAGCACGTATTCGTCGTGGGTCACTTTCGCTTCGTTTCCTTCGGTACGCACCCGGCGGAAGATTTCGGTGCTGGTGCGGCCATCGCGAATCGCCGCCACCCGGTCTACTCGTGCGGCGATATCTGGGTCGTGCGTGACGATCACGATGGTCACGCCGTAGCGCCGGTTGAGTTCGCCGAAGAGTTCGAAGACAAGGCCCGCGCCAACCGAGTCCAACTCGCCCGTTGGTTCGTCCGCGAGCAGCAGCGGGGGGTTGTTGGCAAGCGCCACGGCGATGGAGACGCGCTGCTGTTCGCCGCCGGAGAGCTGGTTCGGGCGGTTGTGCAGCCGGTGTTCGAGGTGCACTGCTTCAAGCAGTTCGGTCGCCCGCTCGTGGGCCGCTGTCTTGCCCATGCCCGCGAGGATCATCGGCACCTCAACGTTCTGGAGGGCATCGAGGTAGGGCACGAGGTTGCGGCCGGTCTGCTGCCAGACGAATCCCACTTCGCTGCGGCGATACTCCACCATCTCTTTGGAGGACATGGTGAGGAGGTCGCGTCCGCCCACGAAGGCACGGCCCGCGCTTGGCTGATCGAGCCCGGCGAGAATGTTGAGCAGGGTGCTCTTGCCGGAGCCGGATGCGCCGACGATGGCCATCAGTTCGCCGCGGCGGACGCGCAGATCGAGGCCACGGAGGGCTACCACCTCAAGGTTGGCGATCTTGTAGATCTTGAAGAGGTCCTGGCAATCGATGTACGGAGGAGCGCCGAGGTCGCTTCCCGTGGGAGCAACCGCTTCATACGTCGCCACTACAGTTCACCCATGCGGAGCGCCCGCCCAACTGCCAGCCGAGAATACAACACCACGAGGGATACTACGGTGATGGTCACGGCGATGGCCAGCGACGCGTAAACGGTAACGATCGCCTGCCAGCTGACGCGCGAGACGAGCGGCGGCAGCGGCGTGAGGCCTTTCTCGGTGAGGCCCATGTAGCCGATCATCAGGCGGCTCAGCGGGAAGCCGAGCAACGTCCCGGCGACGATGCCCGCGACGATCACGAAGGCCTGCTCGAAGGTAACCACGCCAAGGATCTGGCGGCCGGAGAAACCCATCGTGCGAAGGACCGCAAACTCGAGAGAACGGGCCTGTGCGCTCATCGATCCGTAGGCGATGAAGGCCAGCGCGCTGATCAGGATTACGGCGCCAAACGAAAGGAAGAGGATGCCTTCCCAACTTGCCGCCACCAGCGGGTCGGAGGCCTGTTCGGCGTGGATCGCTGCCTGGTCGAACACTTGCTCGGCGCGCAGACCTTTCTCCTGAAGGTTGAGCTTGGTCAACCCGGCGGGCGCGCCACTCATCCACGCTTCGTTCGGGTAGGCGCCCTCCGCCGCGCCGGCCACTCGGGTGGCCGCCACCTGAAGCGAATCGAGATCCGCGACGAAGAGGCCCGCCCTTTTCGAAGGGTCGTAACCCGGGAAGATGTCGAAGTCGCCGACCGCCTTGACGGGAATGTACTGGCCGTTGGCGAAGATCGTGAACTCGCCGCCCACCTTGCTACCCATTCGCTCAAGCCCCTGGCTGGCCGCGAGCACCGGCAGCGGCTCTTTGCTCACCGACCGCCGCAAGCCCACGAGCGACGCCCCGGCGCGCCCGCGGATGAAGGTGATCTTCGCTGCTGGGCCGGTGCGCGGGGCCTCGGCGTCGCCGCCGGTAAGCGTCCCCGGCTGCGTGTTCAGCGAGACGCCGCTGATGTTTTCATAGCGGGAGAGGCTGCTGAAGTCTTCGATTACCGTGCCATCGGAGAACCCCGTTGTCCCCACGCCTTGAACTGGCGCAGCCGGAGACCACTGGAGATCGTCGAAGCTCATCGTCACCTGGTCGTTCGTATCGCCGGCCAGCCCCGGAAAGCGGACGGTCAGCGAATCGAAGGTGAGCGCGCCAACGGGCAGGCGGCGCGGCTGCCCGCTTATCAGCCTGGGGATTGAAGGGTTGGCGAGGTTCGCGGCGAAGAACTGCCAGTTGCCGACCGGGGTGTCGTAGGGCAACTGGTATTCGAACCATGTGCCGGCACTGTCCAGGAAGCGAAGCCCGACTTGCGGCGCGGGCGTCCGGGGTGGGAGCGGGAGGCGGCCCCAGAACCCGACGCTCTGCGCGCCGGGCGGCACAACAGGTGCTCCCTCCGCCGGTGACGGCGCTTTGCCGAGGCGTGCGAGCAGGTCGTCTTCGCTGGCCGAGGCGTAGTCGTCGCGCCAGAAGCCGAGCGTCTTGAACTCATCTGGTTTCACGCCAAGCAGTTGCACCGATTCCGAGTTGAAACGCGAGATGTTCACCGAACCGGAGAGCCGCAAGACCGGGCTCACGGTTGTGGCGCCGGTGGTGGCAGAGATGGATTGCACGAACGCGCTGCTGGCTAGCCCGGAGGGTGAGCGGATGTCCACGAGCCGCGTCGGCGCGCCGGAGGCCTGGGCGGCGCGGTCGTTGTAGCCCTGCTCCAGGGTGGCCCGGAATCCCGCGGCAAACATCCCGACGGCGGTCGTGAGGATGAGCAGGAGGATCAGCCGGCTGTGTTGCAAGGGGCTGCGGGCCATGCGCGTGAGGCTCATGGAGAGCGTTGGTCCATCAAGGCGGCGCGACATCCACAATCCAAGACGGAGCGCCAGCGGAAACAGCCGCAGGAAGACGAGCGCCACCATCAACATGAAGAGCGTGGGCGTGACCAGCAGCAGGGGATCCGCGGAGAGGTCGCCGAACAGCTTCTCAGTCACCAGCGAGCCGCGCTGGCGAAGCTCATAGAAGGCGAAGGCGCCCACGCCAATGAGCACCAGGTCCAGGTAGTAACGCAGGAACACCGGCTGGCGCGGCGGGCGCGAAAGCTGCTGCTTGTAGTTGGTGATGCTGTAACGGCAAGCGCGATAAGCGGGCCAGAGCAAGGCGGCCAGCGAAAGCAGCGCGCCGAAGAACGCCAGCGCGAACGACTCGGGGGTAAGGGTCACGTCGAGCAGTTTGCCGCCGCTGAGGTCGTGGAACGGCGGCGTGAGGCCGAGCAATGAGATCGCTCCCGCGGCGATGAACGGCCCGCTGAGCGTGGCGACCACACCGAGCCCGCACCCTTCGAGCACGTAGATCGCCATCACCTGGGCGGTGCTCGCGCCGCGGCTCTTGAGCAGCGCGATCTCGCCCGTCTGCCGCTCGATCACCATCGTCGACATCATGACGACGAAGAAGAGGACGATGCCGACGATCTGGAGCATTAGGGCGAACAGGGGCAGACGTGTGAAGAAGAGCTTCGTGCGGTAGTCCGTTAGCACGGTCGCCAGTTTCGTTTTCAGCTCGGTCTGGCCGACCTGCGCCCTGATCTCGCGGTCAAGGGCGTTCACGTTGTCCTCGACAAGGCGCGCGTTCGTATAGTCGATCTTGGCGGGGTCCACGAAACCGAAGACTTCGTAGTTGACGTCTATTTCGGGGTTCGTGGAACCCAGGGCATCGACGAACGTCTTTTCGTCCATGAAGAATGGATAGGTGGGCCAGCGAGTGGCGGGCATCTCGAAGCGGTCCGTCCGTCCGAACCAGTACGGCTCGGAGAGGTCGTTCGGTTCGATCAGGCCAACGAGTTCGGCGCGGTAGACCACGCCCTTCTTCCAGTGGAGGCTAAGGTCGAAGGCGTCGCCCACCTTGACTCCCATGCGATCAGCGGTGGCTTTGCCGAGGGTCAGTTCGAGCTTCGGGACCTCCCCGGAGCCGACGGGCGGGACGGCGGCGGGGGCTCGCCCGGCAGTGTAGTGCGTGTGGCCGGCCAGTTGATCAAGGAACTGGATGTGCGCTCGCGGGAGCAGTGAGTCGTTGGTAGGCAAGGGTTGACCGCTGGGGGCAAGGAAGAACGTCTCGGAGCGGCCGTAGTGCACGATTTGCGTCAGCACGTTGCTGGCGTGGGACTGCAGCAGCTGGTCGATGCTCGATTTGCGCTGGGCGTAGTCGGTCGGTTGGAGCGAAGGGGCGGAGCCATTGACCTCCAGGTCCAGGGCGTGGGCTGGCTGCGAACTAAGCGCATGCCTGAGCCCAAGGTCGCGGATGGAATCGGAGTAGAGGGCGACGCAGGCCATGAGGGCGGCGGAGAGGACGATTCCGGTAATCAGCGTGGAGAGCAGCCGCCAGTGTCCCAGGCTCCGTTGGAGCACCATCCGCGCAATCGGCCCAAACGTTCGCACACGCCCCTCCCGGCGGGCCAAGGGTACAGAGGCGCGGGCCGCGCCGCAAAAGCTGAGGGTAATGGGCAGGGTAGCCTGGGCCGGTCGTGGCTCGGCTGAGACATCCCCCGTTGACAGCACTCCGTCCTCGCGCTACTTTTTGCGTGACAACTGAATACAGCTAGAGGCGTGGATCGGGAGAAGTACCCGGCCAGGCGAGCCTTCAGAGAGCCGGGGACAGGTGAGAGCCCGGCGGCGGCGCGGCAGGCGAATGGACCCGGGAGTCCCGGCGGCGAAACCTTCGGGGAGTAGCCCTCGGCGGAGTGGCACCGTTATCACAGCCAGGGCCCTCGCGTTCGCGCGGCGGCTGACAAAGTGCCCGCCAGGCAACTTGCGGGAACAAAGGTGGCACCGCGAGTAACCCCTCGTCCTTTGATGGCGAGGGGTTTTTGGTTTCCCAAAAGGGGACCGGGAACGAGACACCGAGGTCTCTGAGGGTTTGAGTTGGCGCTGCGGCCCCAATCGCTCCTTATCCTCGGTGTCTCGGTGGTTGAAAACAGGCAAGGGGACGCGCAATGGCGACACGGAAGTTCTTTCTCAACGCATCAGAGATGCCGACGCACTGGTATAACGTGGCCGCGGACCTCAAGAATCCGCCCTCGCCGCCGCTGCACCCGGGCACGCACCAGCCGATCGGTCCGGAGGCGTTGGCGCCGCTCTTCCCCATGGAGTTGATCAAGCAGGAGGTAAGCACCGAACGCTACATCGCGATCCCGGAGGAGGTGCGGGAGATCTACAAGATCTGGCGGCCCTCACCGCTGATCCGCGCGACCTTCCTGGAGAAGGCGCTCGATACCCCGGCGAAGATCTACTACAAGTACGAAGGCGTCTCGCCCTCCGGTTCGCACAAGCCGAACACGGCCGTTGCCCAGGCCTACTACAACAAGCAGGAGGGCGTGAAGCGCATCGCCACAGAGACTGGCGCCGGGCAGTGGGGCGCATCGCTCGCCTTCGCCTGCCAGATCTTCGGGATCGAGTGCAAGGTCTACATGGTGAAGGTCTCCTACGACCAGAAGCCGTACCGGCG
>JBDSJC010000003.1:0-4982 GCA_039917655.1 Tepidiformaceae bacterium | reverse complement strand
CTCCAACGTTCAGTTCTTGACTACGGTCAGCCGCTTGCGGCCACGCAAGCGGCGCGTCTTGAGCACGAGCCGACCCGCTCGCGTGCTCATGCGCTTCATGAACCCGTGGTTCCGGGCTCGGGGGATCTTGTGGGGCTGATAAGTGCGCTTGGTAGACATGGAGCTTCTCCTGGCAATATGTCAGACGTGAGCAATGACCATAACACAATCGGACACTCTAAGGCAAACTGTTCAATCAACGTAAGCGCGTAAGTAATGGGCGTAGTGCTCCAAAACAATCGCGACGTAGTGGGCGGTTTCTTCGAAATCAACCTGTTCGACGAAATCGGCTGCTCCACCCTTGCCGTTCGCCTCGCTCCAACGAGCTGCGTTGCCTGGCCCAGCATTGTAAGCAGCGAGCGCTGCCCAGGGCTGTTTGAACCGCTTCATCTGCCCCGCCAGGTAGTACGCCCCGAACCTCAAACTCACCGCGGGCCGGAAGAGGTCTTCGGCGCTGAAGCCGTTTACGTTCAACGCCGCCGCGATCCCCTGGGCTGTCTCCGGGATGACCTGGGTGAGGCCGAGCGCACCAGCGCCCGAACCGGCAGCAGCGTCCCAGTAGCTCTCCTGCCGGACCAGCGCCGCGAAGAACAGCGGGTCCAGGTTGTTCGCGTTCGCTTCCGCATCTACCTGCGTGACATAATCCACAGGGTAAATCACCCGCAGCAGGTCCTTTGGTAAGTCTGAAGACGCCGCCCCAGCGCTCGCCCGCACCCGTTCCGCCAGTTGCGCGGCGACGTCCACCAATCCCGCCGATTGTGCCTCGCGCGAAAGTTCTAGCAGTCGCCAGGCGTCGGCGCCCACGGCAGCGGCGTTTAACACCCCTACCGCCTGGTCCCGCAAGCCCACCCACGCCAGGCTCGCAGCGGCCGTCGGGGGCCCGCCCGGGTAAGCCCCCGCCACATGTCTCCCAAGCCAGAGTGCGATGGCGTTCCAGTTGGTAGGGGCAGCCAGGCCTCGCTTTCGATACGTGGTATCGATCGCGGGCGATTGCTTCAGCTCTCTCGCCGCCTCGGTGCCGTAAAAGCCGAGCGAACCAAGCGTGACCGCCCGCTGATACTCGCTTGTAGATTCGTTCGCCCGCCCAAGGGCCGCCAGCGCCCGGCCTTTCCAATAGGCGACTCGCTCCCCGCCCCCACTACCGACCGCATCCCAGGCAGCAACGGCCCCCGCCGGATCACCTTCGCGGAGCAGCGTGTACCCAGCCCGGAACGCCGATTCTGACGTGAACTCTCCAGCCGGCCCGTCCGCCACCAGCGCCCGATAACGCGCCCGCGCCCCCAGTACGTCGCCTGTCCGCTCGGTCACTCGTGCCGCCCAGTATTTCGCCCGGTGTGTGTTGCCATCGCTTCCGCCGGCGGCGGCGGCCCGGTCGTAATAGACGATCGCTTTGGCCGGCACGCCGGCGTCTTCGTACGAGGCCGCGAGGTAGTAAAGCCGGAAAGCGAGGGTCGGCTTCGAAAGCCCGGCCTCCTCAATGCCATCGAGCAGCACCAGCCGCGCGTCCTGGTACGCGCCGCGCCGATAGTAGATCAGGCCCTCCTGGCCGGCATCCGACGGGCACGCCTGCCGCGTGCAACTGCGCGACCGCCTGGACCGCGAATCGCGAACCTGACTGGTAAGCCACAATCGAGCTCAACAGCTGCTCACTCAACGCGCGCTCCCCCGCGTCACGCGCCAACTGGGCGCGCTCGTACATCGCCGAAGGGTCGCCGTTGAGTGAAATCAGGGCGTCCAGCCAGCCCGCCAACGCGGCGCGGTCCCCGCTGGTCCTCGCTGCCGCCGCCCGGTCGCCCAGGACGGTCACCTGGAGCGCCACTGGCAGGTCCTTCTGCGCGAGGAGCGACTCCCACTCCCTGGCAGCCTCGGTTAACCTGCCCGACGCCGCCAGCGCGCGTCCGTACTCCGCCTCGATGTACGGCGAGAGCGCGCCTCTTGGCGACATAACCTTGCTCAGTGCCGTAGCTGCTTCGTCGAATCGTTTAACCTCCTGGAGCCGCACGCCCAGCAGGTAGCCCGCGGCAACACCCTCCTCCGAGCCCGGGGGACCGGCAGCCGCGGCCTCGGATACCGCGCGCAACGCCCCCTCGCGGTCGCCGTCGCTGTAGCGCGCGATCGAACTCCCGACCAGCGCCTGGACACGCACTGAGCCGCTGGAAGTCGCCGCCAACGCTCCGTACATCGCCGCAGCAGCATCGAATCGCCCTTCGCGCTGAAGTTGGCGGGCCGCGGCAAGCCCTTCGTTTCCGCCCGCGACGGTGGCCATGGCAGTGCCGGCAGGCGTCGGCGTCGCAGCCAGGGGCCGGGGAGTGGCGGTTGGCTCGAAGAACGCCGCGGACGACTTCTGGCTTGCCCCGTTGCACGCTCCGCAAACCAACAGTGCGCCAAGCGCCCCCGCGAGCATCCGCCTCGAAGAGGGTTTGCTACAGACCGCCATGGGCAGGATGCTAGATTCGCGCGCGCCCCTGCGCAAAGTATCCGAACGATTGGGGAAAGGCAGGCCCACCTGGCGCTCCCACCGCAACTCCCTCTCCCCATCGCCGAAGCGACCGCCACGCTCAACAGTTGGCTCGAAATCGACCTCGGCGCCCTTGCCCACAACGCCGCCGCTCTCCGCGCCGCCATGGGCGATTCGGTCGAAGTGATCGCCGTCGTGAAGGCGAACGCTTACGGCGCGGGCGCCGCCCAGTTCGCCGCCGAACTCGAACGCGCTGGTATCCCGCGCTTTGCGGCCGTCTGGGCGAGCGAGGCCGTGGCCCTCCGCCAGGCCGGTATCACGCGTCCGATAATCGTTCTTGGCCACGCGTTCCCCGCCGATGCCTCAGACGCGGTCGCGCACGGGATCACGCTCACCTGCCACTCGCTCGCGCTCGGCCAGGCCCTCTCCGAGGCGGCGACCGCCCTCGGGCGCACCGCCACCGTCCACATCAAGGTCGATACCGGCCTGCACCGCTTTGGCGTCACCCTCGATGAGGCTGTGACGCTGGCCGCGGCGCTTCGCCAGCTCCCGAACCTCGTTGTCGAAGGCCTGACCACCCACATGGCGAACGCCGACGAGCCAGACGACAGCTTCGCCGAAACGCAACAAGCGCTCTTTGCCGAGGCGGTCCAGCGCTTGCCCTGGATCCCGTATCGCCACACTGCGAACTCCGCGACGGCCCTCCGCCGTTCCGGCCTCCGCTACGACGGCGTGCGGGTGGGGCTCGCGTTGCACGGCGTCCTCCCGCCCAATTCGCCCGGCCCGAAGCTCTCGCCCGTGCTCACCCTTCGCGCACGCCTCGCCCGGGTGGCCGAGGTGGCGCGAGGCGAAGGCGTCAGCTACGGCCTTACCTGGCGCGCCGAACGGCCCTCGCGCGCCGGCCTCGTGCCGGTGGGCTACGCCGATGGCTGGAGACGCGGCCTCGGCAATGTTGGCAGCGTGCTGCTCGACGGTCAGCGCTGCCCGATGGTCGGACGCGTCTGCATGGACCAGTTCCTGGTCGATGTCACCGACCTGCCATCCGCGCGGGAAGGGTGCGTGGTCACGCTCCTCGGCACAGAGGGGGATGCCGACATCACCGCCGACGAAGTGGCGACCGAAGCGGGCACGATCAGCTGGGACATCCTCGCCAGCTTGCAGGCCCGCCTCCCGCGCCTTTACGTGCGCAACGGCATGGTGGAGTCGATCGTCACCTAGCTATCACGGCATGTGGCCACACAGCGGCTACATGGTTTGGGACTGGACACGCCACTCCCAGCCGTTCGTGCACCCCACCCAGGAGAGAGCAGCTCTCGCGTCGTTCGCTACTCTCTCCGTTCGTCCTGACCCTGAGTCCGTCGAAGGGTCGAAGGATGGACGGCGCGGCGCCTCCGCTTCTGCTCAAGCGCACCGGACCCCAACCTCCCGACGGCGCCAGCCCTAGATCTGGCTGTAGCCCGAGCCCTTCCGCTCCGCGAACCCAATCCCCTTGCCGCCTGTCATCCAGCCAAACTCCGTCAAGATCTCCTGGCTGTAGGTCACCCGCCCCGAGACCTTCTCGATCGGCTCCGTGGCCAGCAGCAGCGCCGACTTGGCCATCAGTTCCGGAGACTCACCGCGCGGATCGTCCATCCCGGTCACCAGGTGGTGAAACACCGTCCCAGGTGTCGGCACCACAAGTGAAGGCGAAACGCAGGTCACGCTCACGCCATCGGCGTACACCTCGGACGCGAGACCCTGAGTGAACCGCTCTAGCGCCGCCTTCTCCGCCCCGTAGAGCGTGCCGCCGCGGCCCACGTTCTCCGGGTATGGTCCGCGGCCTGGGCCGATCGCCGCGCCGCTGGAGATGTTCACGATGGAGCCCGATTTCTTCGCCACCATGTCACCCAGCACCAGTTGGCTGAAGTAGAACGGCGCATGCACGTTCACGCCGAACGAACGGTGCCAGCGGTTGACCGGGTAGTCCTTGATCGGGATGAAGTACGTCAGCGCGGCGTTGTTCACCAGCACATCGATCTGCCCGTAGGCCGCCTTCACTTCGTCCACCACGCGGGAGCACTCGTTGTAGTCCGAAATATCGGCGGCGAAGGCGGCGGCCTCGTTCCCGGCACCCTTGATCTGAGCGACCGTGTGATCGAGCGAACCTTCAAGCGGGTGATCGCCCTCGTGCAGCGTGCGCGCCACGCAGGCAACTTTGCCCCCCTCGGCCGCGAACAGGACCGCTATCTCCTTGCCGATGCCGCGGCTGGCGCCGGTCACCAGGCAGACTTTTCCATCAAGCTTTCCCATGCGGGTGTCTCCGTTTCAATTCAAAGTGAGCGGATTCTAGCATTCTCGCGCAGCGTCCGCCGGGGAGGTGTGTGGAGTTGGCCACTGGCCCCTGAATAAACGGTGGAGGAGACGCTCACCGCCACGTTGCCCCGCCGCCGCCCAAACGCCTCGCTCCGGGTGTAACCTGCCCGTGGCGGTTCGCCGGGAGTAGGGC
>JBDSJC010000002.1:0-17143 GCA_039917655.1 Tepidiformaceae bacterium | reverse complement strand
CGGCGGACACGGCGGGTTGTGCGCAGGCTAGTGCCCGGACCGCGTGGAGCTGAGCTGAGAGTTTACGCGCAGGCAACACAGTCGCCGCCACCCACTGATACCATCAGCCAGTGCGGACAATACTAATCCTGTTTGCCGCCCTCTCCCTCCTCGCGGCGAGCTGCGCTGGTTCGTCGCCGGGCTGCAGGCGAACAGATTGGCCATCGCCGCGGTGCTCATCGCGAGCCACGCACCGGCCAACACCATCTGCTCGTGCCGGTCAAGGAGGCGCGCGTGGCTCTCGTCAAGGACCTGGAGGACTTCCAGGCTTTGGGTCAACGTTCGCCTCCGCCCCCCGGTTGTTCCACTTACGGGGGTTTGGTGACCGTTATAACATTCTTCGCATAGGGCCTGCACCCGGAGAATGTAAAATCCATCCTCCTTTGCCCCAGTCCGGTTGCGGGCGCACCGTGCGGTTCGGCGTCAGGACCTTGCGCTCACCGAGGGACCCGGCTAGCCCCTCGGGCGGCGATGCCGGAGGGCACAGGCCCTCACGGCTGACGTCAGACGTCGCGTCGTCACGTGCCCACCGCGCCGCTGGCGAGCGCATCCGACAGCTCGTCGTCCGAGAGGCCGAGCACTTCGATCAGGATCTCGGCGGTGTGTTCGCCGAGGCAGGGAGCAGGGAATCGCGGGCCGCTTTCGTAGCCGCGGATGTTGAACATGTGGCCCTCGTACGGCACTTCGCCCATCTCTGTGTGGGTCATCGGGTGATAAAAGCGGCGATGGGCGAGTTGCGGGTCATTCAGCAGGTCGCTTGAGCGCTGCACAACGCCCGCGGGCACGCCTCCCTTCTGGAGCAACTCCATCACGGTGTAGCGTTCCTGGTAGAAGGTGAACTCGCCGAGGTACTCGTCGATCTCGTCGTGGTGTTCGAGGCGGCCGGCAGCGGTGTCGAAGCGCGAGTCCATCGCCCAGCCGGGGTTGCCAAGCGTGCTCCGCAGGGCGATCCACTGGGCTTCGGTTTCGACAGCGATCGCGACCCACTGGTCTTCACCCTCGCAGGGGTAGGCGTTGTGGGGCGCGAAGTACGGCGAGCCGTTCCCCGCGCGGCGCGGCATCCGGCCGCTGACCTGGGTTTCGAGCAGTTCGGGCGTGAGGAAGTGGAGCGCGGACTCCATCTGCGCCTGTTCGATGTATTGGCCCTCGCCAGTGCGGCGGCGATGTTCGATGGCGGCCATCACGGTCGCACCGAGGAAGTGCGGCGCGATGACATCGGTGTAGGCGTTAAACGGGCCCCCGGGCGGGCGGTCCGGCCAGCCTGTGACCTCGTAGAAGCCCGAGACTGCGGCCGCGTGGTAGCCGTAGCCGGCGAGATTCGCTGCTGGCCCCGTCTGACCCATGAGGCAGCTGCTGACCATGATGATGCCGGGGTTCAGATCTTTCGCCACGCCGTAGCCGAGTCCGAGGTCCTGCATCGTGCCGGGGGTGAACGATTCGAATGCGACATCGCACCACGCCAGCAGCTTCTTCGCGATGGCGAGCCCGGCCGGGTCCTTGAGGTTGAGCGAGATGCCCTTCTTCGAAGTGTTGAAGGAGCCGAAAAATTGCGAACGGTTGACCCCTGGGATGCCGTCCTTGTGCGGCCCCGCGCCACGCAGGCGGTCGACAGGCGCTCCGGATTCGATGCGGACGACGGTGGCGCCGTGGTCGGCGAAGTACTTGGCGGTTATCGGGCCAACGCCGATCCAGGAAAAGTCGGCCACCTTAAGTCCCGCGAACGGGAGCGCGGGCGGACCGGCAGATGGGGCAATGGGATCGCTCGGGAACGCAACGCCCTTGCCGACCCATTCGTCTGCGACTTCCTTTGTGTGCTCGCCGGGCGTTGGCGCGGGCCGGCGTATCGAAAGCGGAGTGTTTTGTGGGCGAACGAAGGCGCCTGGAATCCGCACCTGCCGGCCGCCGGCAAGCTCGTAGCCGTGCCAGTAGCCGCGCTCGGCGAGGTGGTCGAAGGTGAGGACATCGGCGGTGGTGGTTACTGGAACGATCGTCACCCCATGGGCTAGACCCCATTGGAAGAGCTCGGCTTTGCTGTGCAGGCGGGTGAAGCGCCGGAGGGCTTCGACGGCCTCGTCGGTGGAGATAGCCACGGGCTGGCCCGTGAGGAAACGGAGGTCGTAGGTCGGCCAATCCTCATCGGTCAGCCACGATGCAGGGGCCGCGCCGTCTTCGACGAGCTTCCCAACGAGGCCTGCCATGGTCGCACCGGTGGGAACGAGCACAACCTGACCGTCGGCAGTCTCGTAGACCAGCGGAAGGTCAGTCACACCGAGTTGGAGCAACGTCCCCGCGCGCTCGATGTTTTTGCCCTGGATGGCCGAGGCGATCATGGCGTTCAGGCCCGTCCAGAAAACGCTCGCCTGGACCGAAACATCGACGAACTGGCCCTCGCCGGTCTGGATGCGGCGAAAGTGGGCGACGAGTGCGGCGAGGGCGCTTTCGGCGGCGGCGTGGAGCGCGGTCTGGGGCACGGTGATGCGCACTGGTGGCCGGTCGGCATCGCCGTTCAAGGCCATCATCCCGCCCATTGCCGCGAGCGTGATGTCGCTGGCGGCGTGGTTGGCGTAGGGGCCATCCTGGCCGAAGGGCGTGGTCGCCACGTAGACCAGGCCGGGGTTGACGGCGCGCAGGTCGTCGAATCCGAGGCCCCGAGCCGCCATAGCCCCGGGCGCGTCGTTTTCGAAGAGGAAGTGCGCGGAGCTAACGAGTTCGAGGAACGCCGTGCGGCCGGGAGCCGTCCCGAGTTCGAGCGTTACGCCGCGCTTGTTCCGGTTGTAGGCGTGGAAGAGCAGGCTCTCCATGCCGGGCGCGGCGGCAGGGTCGATGGGCGGTGCCTGGCGGTCGGCCGAGCCACCCGGCGGCTCGACTCTGACCACATCGGCGCCGAGGTCGGCAAGGATCATCGGACCGAGGGCGGCCCGGCCGGTTGTGAGGTCAAGGACGCGGTAGGGAGTGAGCATGGCGGGCCCCGTTTCGGCGGCCGGAAGAGTCCGGCTGAGTTTCGGAGATGCTACGTGGTGCAGCCCGCCAATGACTACGCTAATGCACGTAAGGCTTACGCCTGGCGGCTGCGCATCCCCAGCGCCGTGAGGGCGAAGGTGAATGCACCGATACCGGCGATCGAGGCGGCCATCTTGATGAACGCAGCCGTATTCCAGCCGTTGATCACCAGGGCCCGCATCCCTTCGAGGATGTAGGTCACCGGGTTCGCCCGCGCGACCACCTCGAGCCAGCTCGCGAAGACCTCGATCGGCGCGAACGTGGGGGCGAGAAAGAGCAGGGGGAAGAAGATCAGGAAGCCCGCCTGGGCGGCCTGCGGGCTGCCAGTCTTCAACGCGATCGCCATGCCGATTCCTGAGTAGGCGAGGGCGAAGGCTCCGCCCGCGACGACCAGCAAGGCCATCCCTGGGAGGCCCGTTTCGAAGCCCGCGCCGAAGCCCAACGCAAGGGCGATGATCAACACGCAGAGCAGCATCGCCTTGATTGCGTCCGCGAACATGCGCCCGAAGACGATGGCGAAGCGCGGCGTTGACGTGAGCAGGAGCTTTTCGAAGTA
Source organism: Tepidiformaceae bacterium (assembly GCA_039917655.1). Classification (GTDB taxonomy): domain Bacteria; phylum Chloroflexota; class Dehalococcoidia; order Tepidiformales; family Tepidiformaceae; genus PNKC01. The sequence goes on along the minus strand of JBDSJC010000002.1, from coordinate 13,548 downwards.
GCCGGACTGGATGTCGGTGGTCATTGCCAGGCCAGAGCCGCCCGCCACGCCGGCAGCGCCCTGGAGGATTGCGACCGGCAGCTGGAAGCCCTTGTAGTCCGACACGCCGAACGCGTTCTGGGCTACTTCGCCGACGGCGCCAACAGTCACCACAAAAAAGAAGAGCGGGATGAAGATGTTGGCCACTTCGTTGCCTGGCTGGCGGAGAGTTTCGCGGAGTGCGCGGCGAGTGAGCATTGCGGTGTCGGTGATCAGTCGCATCAAGAGGCTGCCTTCAAGGGGTTCTTCGCCTGCTCTTCGGCGGTCAAGTGGTGGCCCGTCGCGCGCAGGAAGACGTCGTCGAGCGTGGGCTGGGTGAGGCGGAGCTGCTTGACCGCGAGGCCCGCGTCGTCAAGCGTCCTCACGACGTCGGCCACGGCGGCGGACCCATTGCTTATATAGAGGACCAGTTCGTTCTCCGAAATGCGCACGTCATGGACGCCCTGGAGTTGGCGAAGGGGAGCTTCGGCCCCAACGGCGACCGCGTTATCGGCGAACGTCAGGCCGATTGCGTCGGCGCCAATTTCGGCCTTCAACTCGGTAGGCGAGCCGCGAGTGACGATGCGGCCGCTGTCCATGATCGCGATATCGTCGCAAAGGCGGTCGGCTTCTTCCAAGTACTGCGTGGTCAGGAAGAAGGTCACGCCCGATTGCTTGTTGAGTTCGCCTACGTATCGCCAGACGGCGTCGCGGGTGATCGGGTCGAGGCCGGTGGTCGGTTCATCGAGGAAGACGACGCTGGGGCGATGGACGAGCGCGCAGGCCAGGTCCAGGCGGCGCCGCATGCCGCCCGAATAGCCTTTGATCGCACGGTCGGCGGCGTCGCTCATCGAGACGACTTCGAGGAGGCCATCGATCCGCTTTTTCGTCTCCATAGTCGAAACGCCAAAGAGCCGGGCCTGAAGTGAGAGCAACTCGCGCCCTGTTTGGAGGTCGTCGAGGCCGACCTCCTGGAGGGCAACGCCGATCTTCTTGCGGACCGCTGCCGGGTCGGCGAAGACATCGATCCCCGCTACCCGCGCGCTCCCGCTGGTTGGCCTGAGGAGCGTCGTTAGCATCCGCACAGTGGTGGTTTTGCCTGAACCGTTCTGACCGAGAAAGCCGAAGATCTGGCCTTCGGGGATGTCGAGGTCGATCCCATCGACGGCTTTGATCTCTGGTGAGAAGTGTTTGACGAGTTGGTTGGCAACAATTGCAGACATGGTTCGCTCCCGTTGGCGTAATGGCGTACACACCAACCTAGCAGGAATCCGCCGCTACGCATCAGATCCAGTGCGCGCCGGTTCTGCCCGGCGAATGGTTGGCGCGGGTGGCATTGCAGTGTGTTGGCGTGTCCGCGCGGGCGGGGGCGGCTTCTTGGCGAGGATGAAAAAGATGGAGCCTACGGCGGCGATCCCCGCGAGGATATCGAAGCCGAGGCGGTAGTTGCCGGTCTGGTCGTACAGATAGCCGGCGATGAGCGGCCCGGCGATCGTCCCGATGATGATCACCATGTTGGAGACGCCGAGGATGCGCCCGAAGGCGGTGCGCCCAAAATACTCGGCGCGAATAGCGGCCATCTGGGGGCCACGCCAACCCCACGCCAACCCATGGAAAACCGTAAACCCAACGATCATCGAGAGGTTCACCGCGTGCGAGAGCAGCAACAGCCCAATCGTGTGCATAAGCATGCAGCCGACCGCCAGCAACCGCTTGTTCACACGGTCGCCAATAATCCCGCCACTGACCGTGCCAATGAGGAAGATCAGCGTCATGAGAAAGACCACCGCGGACGCCTGTCCGAGCGAGTAGCCCTGGCTCTGCGTCAGGTCCGAGACGAGGTGCACGTTCATCGCGGAGACGATGAAGAGCGCCGAAGCGTGCCCAAACGAGACCCACCAAAACGATGGCTCGCGGAGTGCTTCCTTCAGTGTGAAGTCGTTGCTCGCCGCGGCGGCCGCCACTGCGCTGGCGTGCGAATGCAGGTGCGGGTCGTATGGGTCGCCGTCAGGGGCGAGGCCCATGTCTGCCGGCCGGTGCACGAGGAGCTGCGTCAACGGCAGCCCAACCACGAGCATCACGACGCCCGAGAAGAACGCCGTCGGCCGCCAGCCGAAGGTTTCGAGGAAGATGACCACCACGGGGACGACCATCCCGCCGATGGCGAAGCCCGCGCTGGTCAGGCTGATCGCCGTCGCCCGCCGCCGTTCGAACCAGTGAACCACCGTGAAGGTCATTGTCAGGTAGCCGACCATCGAGCCACCGATCGACATCACCGAAAACGCCGCATAGAACTGCCAGGGCGACTGGACGCGGCTGAAGAGCATGAAGCCGGCGGCCAGGATGACGACGCCCACGCGCGCCACGCGTCGCGGCCCGAAGCGGTCCAGGAGCAGGCCCTGGAAGACACCGGTGACTCCGGTTTCGGCCTCGCGAAGGGCCGACGCGCCGGAAAGAAACGTTGTGCTCCAACCGAATTCGTTGCGCAAGAGCACGACATATGCGCCGTATGCCTGGCCCAGAAGTGCATTCTGGAGGAGCTGAACGCCCGCGCCCGCCACCACGATCCACCAGCCGTAGAAGATGCGGTCCCGCCGGGCTGGGCTGGCCGGGAGAGGGTCGGTTAACGCTTCGGCATCGGCCACAGACCGAGTCTACAGGGGGCGCTGGACGAGCGCTGGGGGATTACGCGGGGCGTGCGAGGATGACTTCGACGGGAAGGTTGGCCGTCGTCCAGGAGCGGTCGGTGGTCACTACCGGCGTCCCAAGCCGGGCGGCGAGAGCGACGCAAGCGCGGTCGCCGAGGGAGAGGCCGGCATGACGGGTGAGGGGGCCAAGACTCGCCGCGTCGAATGCGTCCAGCTCATCAAACTGGTGGACAACGAACCGCAACCCGGCCAAATGGCCACGAATCGTTACGAGATCAACGCCTCGTTCAAGGAGCTTCGAGACGACCTCTGAGAGGTTGACGGTGCTGACGGCGCAGGCGCCGCCCCGGAGCAACCCGGCAACGAGGTCAGCGCCCGGCTCCTGGCGAAGGACGGCGAGCAGCGCGGATGCGTCGAGCGTCGCTTCACTCACGAGCAGCTTCAGCGTGACGCTCGGCGATCAGCTCATCGGCCATCGAAGGGCCGTCCTTCACCAATTCGTACAGGCTGTCTAGCGCGCGCTGAACCCGCTGAGCGCGGGATTGAACGCGAAGGGTGCAATCCTCCAGTTCGAGCACCACTTCATCCCCGGTGTGGAGTCCCATCTCTTTGCGAAACGCGGCCGGGATGACGATTCTGCCACCTTCGGAAAGTTTGACCGATTCTATGGTCTTTGCCATATCGCTATTCTATGTCACTCCGGCCACTTCGCCAACGCTCAAATTCTTCGTCCTCGCGGGCCGCTTCCGCCCGACGCTCAGCGATTAGCTCATCGACGAGCGATGGGCCGCCCCGTTTACTTTCCGACAATTTCTTGGGCACGCTTGAGTCCCTGGGCCCGTGTGCGCAGGCGGAGGCAGCCGTCTTCCAACTCGATCAGCAGATCGTCGTCAGGTTTGAAGCCAAGCTCTTTGCGGAATGCGGCGGGTATCACGATTCTGCCACCGGCCGACACTTTGACAGTGTTGGTGCGTTGCGCCATCTCCACATTCTAAGTCATCGTGTCCGCTTTTCTAAGCCCGGCGCCGGTGGGCGGCGGGGTGGCTCGCTGGTTCGCCGTGCGGGCCGCTCCGCCGTAGGATTCGGGCACCATAGCGAACCGGAGGGACGTGACCATGCAACGAACAGCGATCGAGAAGGCGGCCAGGCGAGCCGGGCTAGAACTGGCTCCCGGCACCAACGTCCATATAGAAGGGGATGACCCCGTGCTCGCCTCGCCGTTTCATCTTGGCGAGGGCGCCGCCACGGCGCTCGCGCTCGTTGGGCAGGAAGCCGACCGGATCTGGCAGATGCGCGGCGGCAAAGCGCAGTCTATGTCGGTGGACGTGCGCCACGCCGCGGCCTCGCTGCACAGCTACATGCTGCTGGACGTGGCCGGTGCAACCCCGTTGCCGCCACGCACGCCGCCCTCCGTGACCGCGATTTACGAGTGTGGCGATGGGCGGTTTATCCACTTGCATGGCAGCTTCACCCACGCCGCAGGCATTCTCGCCGAGTTGGGCCTGGATGAAAGCGCGTCCGCCCACCAGATCGCCGCCGCCACCCTCACCCGCGGAGCGTTCGAGCTGGAGGACGCGCTGGCCGCCAAGGGGCTCTGTTGCGCGGTCTGCCGGACGGCGGAGGAGTGGGCGGCGCATCCTCAGGGAGCACTGCTCGGCACGAAACCGGTGGTCGAGGTGACGAAGATCGGGGACGGGCCAGTGATGCCGCTGATCGCCGCCGAACGCCCGCTGAGCGGCGTCCGTGTGCTCGACCTGACGCGCGTGCTGGCGGGTCCAACTTGCGCCCGGACGCTCGCCGAACACGGCGCGGACGTACTACACATCGCGGCGCCCCACCTTCCGACAATCGACCGGTTCGAAATGGATACCGGGCACGGCAAGCGCCAGGCGTACCTCGACCTCAACGCCCCGGTGGAGGCCGAGACGCTGCGCGAACTGGTGCGCGGGGCGGACGTGTTCTCGCAGGGCTTCCAGCATCGCTCGCTGGAGCGGCGCGGGTTCGGGGCAGAGCAGCTGGCGGCGATTCGGCCGGGCATCATCTACGTCTCGGAGAACGCTTTCGGACACGAAGGGCCGTGGCTGGAGCGCCCGGGCTGGGAACAGCTGGCGCAGGCGACGACGGGAGTGGCTGTTGTGCAGGGTGGAGAGGGCCCTCCGGTACTGGCCCCGGCGGCGATGAACGACTACACCACGGGCTACTTCGCGGCGATGGGGGCGATGATGGCGCTGCGGCGGCGGGCGGAAGAAGGCGGCTCCTGGCTGGTGCGGGTGTCGCTTTCGCAGACCAGCATGTGGTACTACCGCATCGGCCTGGACCTCGACCGCAACGCCGCCAGCGGGCTGGGCGAAATGGCCCCCTTTATGGAGGAGCGCGACACCCCGCATGGCCGGATGAAGCACCTCGGCCCACCCCTGAAGATGTCGGAGACGAACCCGCATTGGGCGCTGCCGACCGCGCCGCTGGGCAGCGGGGAGGCGCGCTGGGTGTAGAGATTCACGATTCGACTTCTTCCACGGCCCATGGGTGCCGTACCGAGCCCGGCGAATACACGCTAACGGGCGGCCAGTACGCCAGGGACTCGCCTGGGTTGAGCGCACGGTGGAGAGCGGCCTCCTTGCTTATGCCAGTGTGGCATAGTTGTCACGGGGAATGTCTGCGAAGGATTGTATGCCAGACGCGGGGCCGTATGCTGACCACAATGAGCTGGAATCCGGCAACCTGGGCCAAGACGGCATTCGACTATCTGACTGCTAACTTCCCGATTGCCAAACCCCCAAAGAACCTCTTGGGACTCTCATCAGTCGGAATCGCCGGAGTGGGTACTCTTGCGGTGCTCGCGATGTGGAAGATGGACAGCACGTCGGCAACGGTTGTTGTGGTTGTCGCTTCACTGGTGATCTGGCGCATCGTCGCGGGCGGCCAGGAACTTGGGCGGATGGGGATGGGGAAAGAACTTCACAGCCCAGAGGAACAGGCTCTGGCGCGGCAGATCGACGCAGCTACAAAGCACGAATACGGGCAGAGTAGTCAACCAAGGTCAAGAAAGGTAGTCCAGTCGGCAATCGGGGCTCAGGCTCCGGAAGGTACGACCCCGCTGCCGCCCATGCCGACAGTTGCGATCGCATCTCCCTCGGAACTGTTTTCACAACAGTCGCCGGAGGATGCCCAGAAATGATGTACCTCATTACCTATCAGTTTAATCCCCCCAACCCTAACGGAACGCTCTTGGTTGGACAGAACATCCAAAACTCGGCCCTGTGGTCGCACTACATGGACAATCTATGGATTATCGACACCAGCGAGACTTTGGAACAGCTCAACGCACGCTTAATGCACCATTTTCAGGGGACGGACCGATTGATGATCGTCGCATTGAATCTGTGGAATCAGTATACCGGATGGATGCCACCAGAATTGTGGAACTGGATTCGGCAGCGCACCACAGCTAACAACCCGCAGCAACCACCTTTGTTGACACTCCCTCCGCTACCTACGAGAGACTAGCCGTTGAGTTCCTGATAAGAACGACTTTGAACTTATGAGTGCCGCCAACTGAACGTCACCGGCCACCGCGCTCCGAAGGATTCTAGGCAGTTGCCTTCGTGCTCCTCCGCCGCTACCGCACCCAGATCGCCGCGTTCGAGATGACGGCCGTGCCGCGCTCCTTCGTCGTTGCGGCGATGAGGAGGGTGGAGCTTTCCTTCCAGATGCTGGTGACGATCGTTTCGCCGGGGAAGACCACACCCGCGAAGCGCGCCTGGTAGCGGGCCACCTTCGTGGTGTCGCCGCCCAACGCCGCATCCACCACCGCCTTGCAGACGATCCCGTAGGAGCAAAGGCCGTGCAGGATCGGCATATCGAAGCCGCCCATCTTGGCGAAATCGGGGTCGGCGTGGAGAGGGTTCTTGTCGCCGGAGAGGCGATACAGGAGCGCCTGCTGGGGAAGGGTCTTCGATTCAACCACGTGGTCGGGTGCGCGGTCTGGCGCTGCGTTGCCGGCGGCGGGGCCGCTTTCCCCGCCGAAGCCCCCTTCGCTGCGCAAGAAGAGGGAGAAGCGATTGACGAAGAGCGGCTCGGCCTGGCCCTTCAGCCGCGTCTCCATTTCGAGGACGACGAGCGCCGCCTTGCCCTTGTCGTAGATCCCGGCGACCTTGCCAGAGCTTTCGACCTCGCCCTCCAGCGGGATCGGGCCGCGGATTTCGAGGTCCTGTTCGCCGTGGAGGAGCATCATCGGGTTGAAAGACATGCCGGGCACCGCACCGAGCCCGCCCAGCGCCCCGAAGGCCGGCACGACGCCAAAGCTGGGCAGCACCTTGAGGTCCTTTTCGTAGGTGTAAGAAAGCTCGTTCGCATCGGTCTGGGGGACGCCAGCGCCCACGCCGAGGGCGTAGAGAATGACTCGGTCACGGTTCCAGGAGAAAGGGCTGCCGGTGATCGGCGCGCCGAGGGCTTTTGAGGGATCGATGGGCATGGCAAAGCTCCGCTGAGGTGATAGCGCCAGCGTAGAGGATCGAGATGTGGGGAGCGAAGGCTACTTTTCACTCATTCCGTAGAGGCCAACGGCGACCCCGAGAAGCGTGAGCCCAATGAGCGAAGCGATGGCGAGCCAGGAGACAAGATCCATGGCCTAAGTATGCCAAACCGGGGCGCGAGGCGCGAGCATTTCGGAGTCCGCGTGAGGGGCCTAGATGCCGGAGGGGGCGGTTGGCTCGTCGAACTGGGGCTTCGCTGTGAGCTTGTCCCCGACCTCGAAGGCGACACTGCCGAGGATCGCGGCGGCGAGTTGGTCGTCGCCCTCCCACAGAATTAGGGCTGGGGCTGCTGCTTCGGGCTCTGGCTTCGGAGCCACCGTGGGCTCGGGTTGGGCTGAGAGCGGCGCGATCTGCTGCTTTACGACGGGCGCTGAAGGCGCGGAGGCGGCGACCTGGGGTTTCGACCACGGCGCGGAGGCGGTCGCGGGCGGAGGTGGAGGAGGGGCGGGGGCCACGGTGGCAACTGGCGCTTCCAGGCTTGCCGCGTCTCCGTTGCCGAAGTCTGTCGCCCAGTACCACCCGTAGGGCGAACCAGCAACGAACTGGCGGGCGATGCCGATCAGGCGGAATTCGGGCGAGAGCATGACGGCGTTGTGGCTCGGTGAGTTTCGGAGCAATTCGAACGCCGAACCGGCGGATGAACGCTCGGTCCCAGCGGCCAGGTTCTCGCCGCCGTACGAAGGGTTGCCGCAGTCAGCGAGCCGTGTCCACGGGTCACGTCCAAGCGAATCGGTGTGGCCGAAGCGGCCCGTGGCGGCCATGTCGTTGACCATCCAGGCAGAGGAGCGGTTCAACCCGCCAGAGATCGAAAGCGTGGCGAGTCCGCGGCCCGCTCGATAGGAATTGATCAGCCCGAGGAAGGCCTGCTCCTCACCATCGAGGCCCGCGTCTCCACCAGAACAGTTGGAGAGCGCCCGCGCGGGTTGCCCGCCGCCGAACGAGAGGGCGACAGCGATGACCAGGGCGGCCAGCGGGAAGAGGGCGAGACGGTTCAGGCGATTCCTACCTTGGTGAGGCTGAGTCCCAAGGTAGAGAGTGTGAGAAGTTCGTTAGAGACACTTTTGCCGCGACTTTTGCAACCTCTGTGTAAACTCCCAGCAAAGCATCAGGGAAAGCCCTCAGTCCGTGATGGCAGAGCCCTTATTGGGCCGAAGGGCTTACCCTTTTAATGGGGCGAGAGGCGCGGCGGCGCTTCGAGCCTGGCGGGGCCTACCGGTCAGCGCAGCTTGCCAAGGAACACGGCCTGCATTGGGCCGCCGTGGACGCCCCGCGCCTTGACCTTTTTTGTTTCCGCATGGAACCCCGCGGCGCCGAGACGGCGCTCGAACGCCGGGTCCACGCGCACTGCCCAGATCGCGAGCACGCCCTTCACCTTGAGTGCTCGGGCGATGGCCGCCAGCCCGTTGCCCGTGTACAGCCAGCCGTTCGAATTCTGCGTCCACGAATCGGGGCCGTTGTCCACGTCCAAGAGGATGGCGTCGTAGCGGTTGGGAACGCTCAGGCGAATGACGTCGCGCACATCGCGTATATCAACGGTGGTGCGCGGGTCGTCCAGAGGGCGCCCGGCCAGATCGGCCAGTTCGCCGAGATTCCAGTCCACCACCTGCTGCAACAGCTCGGCGACCACCACTTCGCCGTCCTTGGGGAGGAGATCCAGGGCCGCCCGGAGGGTGTAGCCCATGCCCAGCCCGCCGACCAGCACGCGCTTCTTCTTACGCGCATCGCCCAACGCCAGCGAGGCAAGCGCCTCTTCGGAGCCGTGCATCCGGCTGACCATCAGGTCGTAACCGTCGGCAGCGATGACGTACTCGCCATCGTGGCTGCGCAGCGTCAGCTTCGAACCGTCAGGGAGTTCGGCCTGATCCAGGGTAACCCACGGTTTCACACTGTTCAGGATGGGGGACGGGAGTGTTTGGAGCGACGGAGCGCCACTGGGGTGCTTTGTGCTTGTCTCGGGGCGCCCAGCACCAGCAGCAAGCTCGCGGCTAGGCCGCGCTCCGGTTCATCTTCGAAAGCGCTGCCTTCAGTTTCGAGCCGACACTCGAGCGTTCTCTCGGGGCCGCTTCTCCGCGCACTTCAGAGCGCCGGTCGATGCGGTCGGGCGAGGATTCGATGCGCCGCGCCATCGCCAGGATGCTCATGCTCGCCGGCGATGACGCGTCCTCCGTCACCGCTGGCTTGCCGACCTGCGAGGCCTTGCGGATCGCGGGGTCGAAAGGCACCTTCCAGATGGAATCCCGCTTCAGGCTTGGCACCAGGTCAATGGTGTTGATCCCCGTATCTGCCGAGGTGCAGTTCGCGACGATCAACGCGCGTTCACCGGCCACGCCCTCTTCAAGCAGGACATCGAGCAACAGGGCCGTGTTCTTCACGCTCGAAAGCTCAAGGCTGGTCACGATCAGGATGTTATCCGCGAGGTCCATTGCTGTCGCCACGGCGTCATTGAACGCGCCGGGCGTATCGAGGATTACGTAGTCGTAGAGCGCGGCGGCCGTTTCGACGAGCGCTTCGAGCTGCTGGGGGCTGACCTTCAGCCACTCGCCGACGCGCGACGGCGCCCCGAGCACGAACGCCCCCGAAGGATGCTCCACGACGCTGTTCCTGAAGTCGTCGCGGTCTGTCTCCGAAAGGTGGTGAGCAGCCTGGGCGGTAGTGGTGTCGGCGGTTACGTCCATGGTCAAGCCCACGTCGCCGAACGACATGTCGAAATCGACGATCAGGACGTGGTTTGCAGGATTTTTGGCGAGGGCCGCGGCAAGGTTCACGGAGATGGCCGTCTTGCCGACGCCGCCCTTCTGGCCGACGACGGCGATGACGCGCCCGGTGCCGCGGGCCAGTCCGGGCTTTGGCGCAGTGGAGGCCCCGAGGGTACCGATGACCTTGGCGATCTCGGCCTGCTTCAGCGGCGCTTGGATCAGGAACTTCGCACCGGCGCGCACCACCTGCTGGAACATGGCCACCCCGGTCGAGGTGGAGACCGCGACGATCGGCGTGTCGGGCAGGCTAGCGCTCAGGTATTCGACCGCCCGGATCGCTCGCGGGAACGGGTCCTCAAGGGTGACGAAGATGATGCTCGGGTCGTCCACGACGATTTTGCGGAAATCCTTCACGCTGGTGCCGCAGCTCAGGCTGACCGCCACGCCAGCCTGGGCGAGCGCGCGAGTCAACTTCTCGCGGGAGCCGGGATTGTCATCAACTACAACTGCTGTCAGTGCGCTATCCAATTGACTTTTGACCTCTCGGTATCCCGCCCAATCTCCTCGTGGTAATCGGCTGTGAGGAGACCTTTCGGTATGGTCAGGCAGCGAAAGAGTGACCGGCGTTAACCTCGCGCGATCGTCGCTGCAGCAGCCAGGCCACGGTCGCCGAAGCCCGAGATAACGCCCCGGCAGGCGGCGCTCAGCGGCGAGAACGTCTCCCCGTCCCAGCCCTGGCTGCGCACTTCGATGCACTCCCCCTGGCGATCCCGGACGGCAGCGGCCACCGCCTCGAGCGCATCCTGATCCAGGCCGTCGCTCCAGATAACCGCCGGGTTCGAAGTGGCGCGCAACGAAACTACGAGGTCCAGGGCGGTCTCGTACGTCAGGAGCACGGCGCCCGGGATCACAGCCACGCCGGCAGATCGTGCCTTGGGGATGAGAAGCGCAACGTCCATCAGAGCTGCGGGCCGGCGGCGTAGAGCGGGTCATCGCCGGTAGCGCGAGCCCAGAACAGGGCGTCTATCTCGTCGCGGCTAAGGCCGACGAGGTCGCGGAAGACCTCTAGATTGTGTTCGCCAAAGAGCGGGGCGGCCATCCTGATCCGGGCGGGCGTCTTTTCGAACCGCCAGGCAAAGCCCGGTTGGTGGAAGGTGCCAGCGATCGGATGCTCCACCCTGACGAAAAAGCCGCGCCGATTCAGATGGTTGTCTGTGACGATCTCCCAGTTCGCCATCACGGGCGCGGCGGGCACTCCCTCTGACTGCAGCACGCCAGCCGCCGAGTTGTGGTCGAGTCCCGCGCACCACGCTTCGAGCGCACGGCGGATTTCGCTTCGATCCTCGGAGGCAGCGCCGACGGCGACTCGCAGGTTGTCCATTTCGTCAGCGTCCCGGCAGCTTACCGCCAACCAGCAATCCTTGCCCGCCGTGGGGACAACGGCCTGGAACCAGTGCTCGCCGAACTGGTCGCCCTCGGGTTCGGCGACTTTGCCTTTGACTGTGAACTCAAGGAACTGCTGGGCGAAGAACGGGGAGACCGCCTCCAGAAGGGCCATGTCGATCCACTGACCCCGGCCGCTGCGACGGCGCGCGTGGAGGGCAGCGAGCAGGGCCACTGCCCCATGGTTCCCGGTCACCGGGTCGGCGTAGAAGCTGCCCGTACCGAACCAGTCGCCGGGGCCATAGCCTAGCAAACTGGCGAGCCCGCTCGTCGTCTCGATGTTGCTGCCATAGGCCGAGTAGTTGCGTTCGGGTCCAGTGGAGCCGAATCCGGACATCGAACACATGACCAGCCCGGGGTTCACCTCACGAAGCTGCTCGTAGCCGAGCCCCAGTTGGCCCATCACCCTCGCGGCGTTGTTTTCGAGCACACAGTCCGCCAATGCTACGAGCTTGAGGAAGACGTCGCGGCCAGCGGGGTTCGAAAGGTCAAGCGCTATCGCCCGTTTGTTGCGGTTGAGTTTGTTGAAATAACCGCTGCGGTGGTAGTGACCGGGCCACGTCACATCGTCGCCGACGTAGATCAAGGCGCGGGTTGCTGGCTTCGTCTGGAGTTCGATCTTAATGACGTCCGCGCCGAGGTCCGCGAAGTGCCGTCCACCGATCGGGCCGGCCCAGTTCGCGGTTACTTCGATTAAACGCAAGCCGCTGAGGGCGCCGCGGGGCTCATGCGTGGAAGACGGGGTGGCGTTTGCCGGTGCCGCCACCGTGGAGTTTGCCCAGGCGAAATCCGGAGCGAGAAGCGCATCGGTGTGTTCTCCCAGCTTGGGCGCTGGCGTTCGCTGCTCGCAGGGGGTCTCACTCAAGCGGTAGGGGAAGCCCGGCGCCCGGAACTGCTTCCCGCCGACACGCACCGTCCCGAACCAATCGCGCGCGGCCAACTGCGCGTTTTCGGCCACGTCCGCCATGGTGTTCACCGGCGAGACCGCGATGCGCAGCTCCTGGGCGGCATGGTAGATCTCCTGCCGTGTGCGGGTCGCCGCCCACTCGCTCAGGGCGGCGAACACCTCCGGGAAGCGCGCTATCCAGTTCATCGGCTGGAGCAGCTCTTCATCCGCCAGCAGGTCGAATCGCTCCATTAATACGAAGAGGTTGGGGTAGGGCGCCAGGTTGAACATATAGATGTGTCCGTCCAGGCACTTCGCATAGATAGCGCCCGCCCGGCGCTGCACCTGGCCCATGTGCGTCCACATCGTGGTCACCCAGGCGTGGTCGCTGAGGCATGCCTCCTGGTGGGAGATTTCGATGCGTTGCCCTTCGCCGGTATCGCGCGCGTGCCAGAGCCCGGCAAGGGCCGCCACGCCTGCGTGGAGCCCGGCGTGGTACTCCGCCTGAAACCCGGGCAGCGCCAGCGGCGCACGCTCGGGGTCGCCGGCGATGTACTGGAAGCCGCTCGTCGCCCACTCCGTGATGGGCCTGCCCCGCCAGGTGGAGCGCTCCCCGCCGCTCCGGCCGTAGGGCGTAAGCGAAACGACCACCGCCGAGGGACGGACAGCCGCCACCCGTGCCTCCAGGGCATCCGCCTCGGGGCCGCGAAGCGAGTGGATGACGATATCCGCGTGCCGGGCGAGCTGTTCGATTCGCGGGTCTGCGGAGTTGAGGCTGGCGCCAAGCTTGTTTTCGTTCAGGTAGTTGAAGAGCGCGCTTTCGCCGCCGTGGAGCGGAGGTTCGAGCCGCATCCGATCGCCGCGAAGGGGCTCGATTTTGACGACCTGGGCGCCGAGGTCCGCCAACAGCTTGCCGGCATACGGCCCCGCCGCTCCAGTCGCCAACTCCAGCACCACCACATCGCTCAACGCGCCGTCTGCCATGCACCCTCCTTCAGGACGAGTGAAGCCTACAGGCGAACGGCGGGCTTGGGTATCGCCCTCACTTACCGGTTGACGCCTCAGGACTGCTGCGACACGCTTACCGCACACGCCGAACACGGATACCGATTGAGCCAGACGCCCTCCGCGGAGCCTCCTCGCCACGACCCCTTTGCCGCCCTGCGCCAGCGGAACTTCTCGATCTACGCAGGCGGCCGCCTCGCCTCGACGATGGCAATGACGCTGCTCAACGCGGCGATCGCCTGGCAGGTGTACGAAATCTCCGGCTCGGCCTTCCAGCTGGCGATGCTCGGCCTCGCCCGGTTTCTGCCCTCGCTCGG
>JBDSJC010000001.1:0-3169 GCA_039917655.1 Tepidiformaceae bacterium | reverse complement strand
TCCGGCTCCACCGGCCGCCCCAAGGGGGTCATGGTGCAGCATGGCAACGTGGTCAACTTCTTCGCCGGCATGGACCAGCGTCTCGGCACGGACGCCGGAGTTTGGCTCGCCGTCACGAGCCTGTCGTTCGATATCTCCGTGTTGGAACTGCTGTGGACGTTGTCTCACGGATACCAGGTCATCCTGTTCTCGACGCAGCTGGCGCAAGGCCAGATCTCCACCACGGCTCGCAACGCAACGCGGAACGGCGCCACAGACTTCGGCCTCTTCTACTTCGGCAGCGACAACGGGGAGTCCGGCGCAAGCGGCAGGGAGAAGTACCGCCTGCTGCTGGAGGGCGCGAGGTTCGCCGATCAGAATGGGTTCTCAGCGGTGTGGACACCCGAGCGGCACTTCCACACGTTCGGTGGGATGTTCCCCAGCCCCACCGTGGCGGCGGGCGCGCTGGCGGTGGCCACCGAGCGAGTGAGTATCCGCGCAGGCAGTGTGGTCCTACCGCTCAACAATCCAGTGCGGGTGGCCGAGGAGTGGGCGCTCGTCGATAACCTCTCGGACGGGCGCGTCGAGATCTCGTTCGCCTCCGGTTGGCAGCCACAGGATTTTGCGCTCGCTCCAGACGCCTACCACGATCGCTCCGAGCGAATGTTCACTGGCATTGAGACCGTGAAGGCCCTTTGGAGAGGGGAAGAGCGCGTACTCCCCGGAGGAAATGGGGAGCCGGTCACGGTGATCACCCGTCCCCGGCCGGTGCAGGCAGAATTGCCCGTTTGGGTTACCGCTGGTGGGTCGCCGGAGACGTTCCGGCGCGCAGGCGCCATCGGCGCCAATGTGTTGACCCATCTCCTCGGCCAATCGATCGAAGAGCTGGCCGAGCGCATCTCGGTCTACCGCGCGAGCCGGCTCGAGCATGGCCACCCTGCGGACGAAGGTCGCGTGGCGTTGATGCTCCACACATTCATTTCGACCGACATGGCGACCGTCCGGGCGCACGCCCACGACCCCCTGAAGGGGTACCTCAAAGGCGCCGTGGGGCTTTTCGCGCCAGTAGCGGCGGCACAGGGTCTAGATATCGACAACCTTTCGGAGGCAGACCTTGACGCGCTTGCCGAGCACGCCTTCGAACGCTACTTCGAGTCCAGTGGCTTGTTCGGCACTCCAGATTCCTGCGCCCCAATGATAGAGCGCCTGCGGGCCTGCGGCGTGGACGAAATCGCCTGCCTAATTGACTTTGGGATCCCAACCGACATGGTGCTTGCCAGCCTCCCTCGTCTCAACGAACTGCGGCGCCGCTTCGCAAGCCAAACATCCGAAGTTGACTACTCCATTGAAGCGCTCATCCGGCGTCACGCAGTTACTCACCTCCAGTGCACTCCCTCTATGGCCAGCATGCTTGTCGGTGATGCAGCCTCGGCCGCGGCGCTTAGCGGTCTGCACCACCTGCTCGTCGGTGGAGAAGCGCTTACAGAGCAGCTTGCCGAACGCCTGCTTCGAGCGGTCCCCGAAGGCAGAGTCATGAACATGTATGGCCCCACCGAGACAACGGTCTGGTCAACAACTCACACCCTCAGCCTCGCCGATTCCGGACCAGTGTCTATCGGTACCCCAATCGCCAACACGCAAATCTACATCCTCGACGAAGCGCACAACTTGCTACCCGGCGGAGCAGTCGGCGACCTGTGGATCGGCGGTGACGGCGTTGCCCGCGGCTACCTGGGCCAGGACGACCTGACCGCCGAACGCTTTGTTGCAGACCCGTTCTCCGACCCATTGTTTCAACCAGGCGCCCGCATTTACCGGACGGGCGACCTTGCTCGCTGGCGCCCTGACGGCACGCTCGAATTCCTCGGCCGCGCCGACACGCAGGTGAAGCTTCGCGGCTATCGCATCGAACTTGGCGAAATTGAAGCGACCCTGCGTCGGCACCCCACTGTCACCGAGGCCGCGGTCGTCGTCCGCGAGGACACACCCGACGACAAAAGGCTGATCGCCTACGTCGTCGCACAGCCGGGAGCAACGGTGGTGGGCGGTGACCTCGCGACGCACCTCAGAGCCAGTCTAGCGGACTACATGATCCCCTCGGCGTTCGTTACGATGACCGTCTTTCCGCTCACACCGAACGGGAAAACCGACCGCAACGCACTGCCGGCCGCATCACCAAGCCTCGACCGAAAAGCAACGACGCCACCAGTCCAGCGTTCTAGCCACGTCTCCGATAGCGTGACCGCGCTCATCGCGGAGATCTGGTGCGACGTACTGAAGGTCCCGACTGTAGGGATGGACGATAACTTTTTCGACCTGGGCGGCCACTCGATGCTGATCGTGCACGTCCTTAACCAGCTCCGCGAAAAACTCGCCTCACCGCTGGCGAGAGACCTCTCCATTACCGACCTCTTCCGCTTCCCAACCGTCCATGGATTGGCCTCGTTTCTCCGCGGAGCGCCCGCCGCGAACGGGGTGCACGGGCAGGCGCAAGATCGCGCCGCGCAGCGCCGCCAGCTCCGTGGCTCGCGGTCCATTGCGGACGCCGGGCGGCAGGAAGTTCGATAACATTTGCTACGCCGTCTCCGTCAGACGGTAGGTCCCGACGACCGGGACCCCGACAGCTCGCCGACGAGAACGGGGCGCCCACGAGTCCGTGTACATGCACCGACCGTGTGTCAGGGCTCCGCAAGCACTTTGCCCGCCCGCCTCTGTCCCAAATAGAAGAAGGGATTGCCCGGGTTCCTGCCTGTTACCAGGCGTCAATTAGGAGCGGGCCAACCCTGGGCCGCCGGGAGTGAGCAGGCAAACGCACCTCCAAGACGGGTGGCTCCCGAGAGTCTTCGGGCGACAGAATGTGATGGACGCCAAGAAGCCCTCACGCGTGTGAGGGCTTCTTCTGTCTCTACGAGACTCGTTGTTTGGTAGCGGGGAAGGGATTCGAACCCCTGACCTTCGGGTTATGAGCCCGACGAGCTACCACTGCTCCACCCCGCGGCGGCTGGAAGCGAAACGTGGGAAACGCGCGCCTTAGATAACTGAAGAGTGAAGATACAGCGCGGACGGTTCAATAGAAGACAAGTCTTCAATGTAGGTCAAGCCCTCGACCATTAGTACGCCTCAGCTGAACACATTACTGTGCTTACACCTGGCGCCTATCAAACAGGTAGTCTTCCTGTGGTCTTACCCG